>JAEYTI010000310.1 GCA_023434145.1 Chloroflexota bacterium
GTGCTTTGCACCGCCAAAACAACGAAAAACACCCTCAAAAAACCGAACTCACGGTATTTACTCTTGTTCGGAAAGCAGTGCTTGCATGCCTGACGCAAGTGGATCCAGATCATTTTGGATTGTTTGCCAGATGATTGGAATGCTAACGCCAAAGTATTGATGGGAGATGATATTTCTCATTCCCCGCATCTCAAACCATGCAAGATTTGGATACATTTCCTGGACTTCCATTGGGATATGTCCGGCAGCTTCGCCGATTATTTCTAAGTTTCGGATGACCGCATCGATCCGCATCGAGTCATTACGAAATTCTTCAAAACTTAATCCGGCAGTATAGGTCTTTATTTTGTTTATGCTATCCAGGATATCCTGGACTCGCATTTTCCAGCCGCGGCCTTTTTGTTCAGGGGACATTTATCGCCTCATTCAGGATTCTTTCTCGCATTTCTGGGCGGAGTGCGTCACGCGTAACCAAATCTACCCGGCAGCCGGTTATTTCCTCCAGGAAAAACTTCAGGCGCAGAAAATCGAACAGACCGATGGGCCGCGAAAAATCCACCAGAATATCCAAATCGCTGTCCTGTGATTGATCGCCGCGCGCTACTGAACCAAAAACCGCAAGAGACTGCACACCACTCTCTCTTAGTTGATGCTCACCGGATCGTAATGCAGTGAAAATCTTCTCTCGGTCCATGTGTAATCCTCTCAAGATAAGTATACACAACATTTTTGTTCTTTCTTGCCTCTGCTGCCGTTGTGTTTCTTATTTCCCTCCCTGGTACAATAAGGCCAAAATGTGCACGTTCTGACCTATGGGGGAGAAAGCGAGCTGCGATGAAATTTTTCTACCTGTTGATTGTCCTGGCGCTTACCGGCTGCGCGGCGGGGGGCGGGGTGAGCGGATCGGACGCAGGAGGTCCGGCAGGCCCCATCCCCACCCTCACCTCGCTGGTGATTGATGTGACGCTTGTACCGGCGGAAACGGCTACGCCAACGCCCACCGCCGCCCCTGATGCCGCGGCGATGCTGGTTGCTACTGCAACCGCGGCCCAAAGCACCGGCGGTAACCCCGCTCCTGCTTCCGCGCTGCCCGTGCAGGGCTTTACCGAATGCGCCCTGACCCCCGGCTGGGTGGGCTGTGACCCCTCTGCGCCCAGGGTGTCCGGGCGACTGGCGTTTGTTGACCCCGCCGGGGCGCGGGTGATCGTGCTGGACCTGGAAACCGGCGATAGCTGGCAGGTATCCTCGCACCCGGGGCGGCTGGCGTGGTCGCCGGATGGATCGCAGCTTCTGCTGGCGCATCCCACCGAAGGCGGCACGATCTACGATCTGTACAGCGCGGACGGCGTGCCGCTGGATGCACCCGCCACAGATGAAGAGCTGGTCTGGCAGCCAGATGGCACGCTCGACAGCATTCTGGCCGTCCACGCTCCGGATGGCGATGTGGCCCGGCTGGAGTTTACGCCCGATACGCGCTGGCTGTTGCGCGTGCAGCCGGTAGGCGGAGAAGAGCGGGTGATCGATGTGGAGACGCAGGCCACCGACCGCATGTACCTGCCGGTGGCCTGGGTGCCCGGGCAGCAGCAGGTTATCGTGCAGCGCTACTTTGCCGGAAATTCCGCCCTGCTCACCGGGACAGAGATGCTGATAATCGATACCGAGACCGGCGAGCAGCAGCCGCTGGAGCCCTCCGCGCCGGTGGGTGGGCAAGCCGGGTTTGCCTGGCAGCCGCAGGGGCAGGGCTTGCAGCAGATGCCCGCGCAGTTGGCGTTGAACGCTGTGCTGGGCGGCGGGCGGCCTTCGTCTACCCTGGCGCTGATCGACTTCTCTACCATGCAGGCGCGCTATCCGCTGCCGGAGGGCATAACCATGGGCGGGCTGGCCTGGCTGCCGCAAGGCGACCGGCTGGTCTTTGCCGCTAATCCGAGACAGGCGACCGGTGAATTTACCGTCCCCGGTATCTACCAGATGGACCCCGCGACGGATGCGGTGCAGCGGCTGACAGAACCGACCACAAACCTCTTCGACGCCTGGCCGAACCTCACTGCGGCGGGCGACGTGCTGATCTTCACCCGCGCCGGTTCGCTGCCCACCGGCGCGCTGCGCCTTGACGTGATGGGCAAGCGGCTGGCCGATGGCTCTGAGTGGGTGATTGTGCGCGAGCTAACGATGCCGGGTAATGGCATCGTCCTGCCGTGGGATCGCTACCTGGCCTTTGGGATCAAGTAAATGCAATCAGCGCGGCGCATTCTAGAAGTGCGGCGGCTGCATAAGAATCTGCCCGATCCCGGCGGCGGGCTGCTGAACTATCCGTTCCGAACGCCAGACGACGAGCAGGTGATGGTGCAGCTAACACTGACCTACGCCGTGCTGCTGATCTTCACCGCGCCGCTGGCGGAGGCGCTGGAAATGGGCGTGGCCTTCGATGTGGCCCGCGGAGTCATCCAGCGGGGCGAAGAACCGCGCCTGCCGGGGCAGATCCATTGGCGGTGGCACATGCTCGACGGTTTGCGCTGGCTGCTGGTAGCGGCGGTCTACGCGCTGCCCGCGATGATCGTCTTTTTCGGCGCCATTAGTTGGGTCATTTATGCCCACGGCTGGCCGAACGCTGGGCTGGATGGCTGGCCTGGCATCACGCAGGGTTGGCCGGTGATGCTGGGTGGGCTGCTGGTAGGTGCCGTGCTGGGCGCGCTGGGGAGCTGGTTCTCTGTGGCGGCGGCCATGCACATGGTATACACCGGGCAGCTGGAATCGGCCTTCCACGTGGCCGAGTGGGGGCGGGTGATCCTGGCAGACCTGGGCGGATGGATCAAGGCGGCGGTCTATTCCACCCTTTTGGGGTTGGGGATCAGCGCCACGCAGGTGGTGGCCTCGCTGCCCGCCGCGCCGTTGATCTTCGTGCCCGCGCTGATCGCCGCGTTCAGCAGCGTATATCATCGCCTGGTGGTAGTGGCGATGTATGCCCAACAGTACCGCAAGAGCTTGGAGCGATTGGAATCAAAACAGCCCGGAAACCCGGGCTGATTTCCATTGAATTTTATTGAGTGGTATGGCGTACCACGTTCGCCATACCACTCAATAAATGCCTACTCCTCGAAGTTGCCGCTGGCCTCGGGCTGATAAATGATCTTCTCTACGCGGATTTTGGCCTTTCCGCCCGGGGTATCCCATTCGAAGGTGTCGCCCACGCGGAAGCCGAGCATGGCGGTGCCAATCGGCGCAAGTACGGAAACACGCCCTGCCAGCGGATCTGCGTCCTCAGGAAAGACCAGTTTGTACGTCATTTCCTCGTTGGCATCCACGTCAAACAGAACCGCTTCTGTGTTCATGGTGATGACGTCGGGCGGGATCGCCTGCGCCTCCACGACGTGTGACCGTTCCAACTCTTGCGCGAGCATTTTGATGTATTCGCTGTTGCGGTACTCGGGCGTATGCTGCACGCTGCGGATCAGCTCATGCAGTTTCTCCGCGTCGGCGGACGTGATGAAGATTGTGTGGTCGGTCATGAGTCACCTCGTGGATTGAAGTAACATCACTTGCCCGTGTTTCGACGGGCAAGTCAATGTACACAATATCGTGTGCTTCAATTATATACCAAAACCGTTTAATTTTCTTGCGCCACCGGCAGCAGCTCGCGCAGGAAGCGACCGGTGTAGCTGGCCTCCACCTGAGCCACCTGCTCGGGCGTGCCCTCGGCGATGATGTAGCCGCCCGCATTGCCGCCTTCCGGGCCCATATCGATCAGGTAGTCGGCGGTGCGGATCACGTCCATATTGTGCTCGATGACGATGACGGTGTTGCCCGCGTCCGCCAGGCGGTGCAGCACGTCGAGCAGGCGCTGGATGTCGGCAAAGTGCAGGCCGGTGGTCGGCTCGTCGAGGATATAGATCGTGTCGCCGGTGGCCACGCGCGAAAGCTCCTTCGCCAGCTTGACGCGCTGCGCCTCGCCGCCCGAGAGCGTGGTAGCCGACTGCCCCAGCTTGACGTAATCCAGGCCCACATCGTGCAGGGTCTGCAAGATGCGGCGGATCTTGGGGTGGGCGTCGAAGAACTCCAGCGCTTCCTGCACGTCCATATCCAGCGCCTCGGCGATGTTCTTTCCCTTATAAGTCACTTCGAGGGTGTGGCGGTTGTAGCGCTGGCCTTTGCACTCCTGGCAGGTCACCCATACGTCCGGTAAGAAGTGCATCTCCACGCGCTTCAGGCCGTGCCCGGCGCACGCCTCGCAGCGCCCGCCCTTCACGTTAAAGCTGAAGCGGTCGGCGCTGTAGCCGCGCATGCGCGCCTCGGGGGTAGCGGCGAACACCTGCCGGATGTCGTCGAACACGCCCACGTAGGTGGCCGGGTTCGAGCGCGGCGTGCGCCCGATGGGGTCCTGGGTGATATCGATCACCTTGTCCAACTGGTGCAGGCCTTCCAGCGCGTCATACGGGCCGGGGGAGGTCTGCGCGCCCATCAGCGCGCGGGCCAGGGCCGGGTAGAGCGTATCAGCCACGAGCGAGGACTTACCCGAGCCGGAAACGCCCGTCACACAGGTGACAGTGCCGAGCGGGAAGCTGGCAGAGACGTTCTTGAGATTGAACAGCCGCGCCCCGCGCAGGGTCAGCCAGCCGCGCGGCGTGCGGCGCTGTCCGTCGTTCGGGGCGGTGACGCGCTTTGCGCCAGAGAGATACTGCCCGGTCAGCGAGCCGGGGTCGGCCATCACCTGGGCTGGCGTGCCCTCGGAAACCACCTCGCCGCCCATGATACCCGCGCCGGGGCCCAGGTCGATCAGCCAGTCGGCCTCACGCATGGTTTCCTCGTCGTGCTCCACCACCAGCACGGTGTTGCCCAGGTCACGCAATTGCAGCAGCGTGTTGAGCAGGTTGCGCTGGTCGCGGGCGTGCAGGCCAATGGAGGGCTCATCGAGGATGTACAGAACGCCCACCAACCCGCAGCCGAGCTGGCTGGCGAGGCGGATGCGCTGGCCCTCGCCGCCGGAGAGGGTGGGGGCCGGGCGCGAGAGGTTGAGGTAGTGAAGGCCCACGTCGAGCATAAAGCGCAGGCGGGAGCGCAGCTCTTTCAACACATCGCCGACCACTTCCATCTGCGTGGGATCGAGGCGGCCATTCCCCTCACCGTTCGTGTAGCCGTTCGTTCCCTCCAGGCGGGTGATGGTTTGGTAGGCCTCCTCGATGGTCATGCCCAGCACCTCGGGGAAGGTCTTGCCGCCGACGGTAGCGTGACGGGCCTCGGCGCACAAGCGCGATCCGCCGCAGGTATCGCAAGGCTGCTGGCTCATAAAACTCATGTACCACTTGCGTGTGTATTCCGAAGAGGTCTGGCGGAACAAGCGGTTGATGTTGTACACCGCCCCGCGCTCTTTGCTGGTGCTTTCGCCCTTCCAGGTGCCCTCTTCGTTCTCCCACTTGAAGTGGATCTCTTCGTCTGAGCCCCAGATCAGGCAGTCGCGGAAGTCCTGCGGCAGCTCCTTCCAGGGCTTTTCAATGTCTACGCCATAGTGAGCCGCGATCTGCAAGATGTGGCGGTAATGCCAGTTCTTTTTCTTGCGTAAATTGCCGGCCCAGCGCGACGCGCCGTCCATGAGCGAAAGCTCGGGGTGCTCTACAATCAGCGCCGGGTCCACCTGCATTTTTGAGCCAAGCCCGTTGCAGTCGGGGCACATTCCGGCGGGCGCGTTGAAGCTGAACAGTGCGGGGGTCAGCTCGGGCAGGGTGATGTCGCAGTGCGGGCAGGCGTTGTGCTCGGTGAGCTGCAGCTCTACTGGCGGTTCTTCATCCACCAGCGAGACGGTGAGATAGCCGCGACCGGTGCGGTAGGCGGTTTCCACCGAGTCGATCACACGTACGGAGAAGTCGTGAAGCGCGGCGGGGTCGTCACCCGAGGGCGCGACCAGCCGGTCCACCACAATCTCGATGGTGTGCGGCTGCGATTTGAGCAGTTTGGGCAGCGTCTTCGGCTGGAGCAGATCGTACATCGCTCCGTCGATGCGGGCGCGGTCGAAGCCGGCCTGGCGCGCGCCCTCCAGCAGCGCAGCGTGGTCGCCCTTGCGGCTGCGCTGCACGGGGGCCAGTAGCAGGAAGCGCGTGCCTGCGGGCAGCCGCACCAGCCGGTCGGCGATGGCCTGCGCGCTGACCGGCTCGATGGCGCGCCCGCACTGCGGGCAGTGCTGGATGCCCGCCCGCGAGTACAGCACGCGCAGGTAATCCATCACTTCGGTGATGGTGCCGACCGTGGAGCGCGGATTCTTGCTGACCGATTTCTGCTCGATGGAGATGGCGGGGGAGAGCCCGCCGATGTAGTCGACCTTGGGTTTATCCATCTGGTCGAGGTAGCGGCGCACGTAGGAGGAGAGGCTCTCCACATAGCGGCGCTGGCCCTCGGCGTACAGCGTATCGAACGCCAGCGAAGACTTGCCCGAGCCAGAAACGCCCGTGAGCACTACCAGCTTGTTGCGCGGGATGGTGATGTTGACGTGCTTCAGGTTGTGCATGGTCGCGCCGCGCACCACGATCATGTTCGGGTCGCCGGTAGATGCGCCAGGGTCATAGATGGGGGCAGCGGCTCGCCCGTTCCCGCCGGGGCCGCCGGCGTGGGGCTTGCTCTGCTTGCCCAGCGCCGCCAGCCGGCCGAGGTCTGATGGTTGTAGCGTGATGGCAGGCGCGGGAGTCGCTTCGGCGGGTGGAGCACCAGCCGCGGGGGCTTCGCTGCCTTCCTCCGCTGCTTCTGGGGTTTCTTGATCGACCCAGGCCACACCCAGCAGCTTGAGCTGCGAGCGCAGCGGGCCGATGAAGTCTGGCGCGTCGAACAGCACGCGAACGTCGTCGAACGTCCCATCCAGGCCGTTGATCGCGCGGGCCATCTCATCCATGTGGCGGCGCTCGTCGGCGGTGACCTCGGTTTCTTCTTTCTTGCCCAGCCGCCACCAGCTATCTCTCGGCAGCACTTCCACGCGGTTCAGCGCGGCGAGCTCCTGATGCAGGGCCATGCGCAGGTAGGGCCAGCCCTTGGCTTTGTTATTGTGCCCAAACGTGCGGCTTTTGGCCTTGCCCGCCCGGCACTGCTCCCACGCCTCCGCGGCGGTGATGAATTTCCCTGCGGGCATGTCGGTGGTGGAAAAGGTCAGTTTGAGGTTCTTGCGCTGAATCTCGTCGATCTGCGGATCGACCCGCACCCAGCGGCTCTCGGTGACATTCCAGTACTCTGTGACCCAGTGGTCGGCGTTGATCTTGGCATCCAGATAGGTGGCGAAGCCCATCCGCACCCGTGCCGGGATGCCCTTGTGTCGCAGCATGGCACAAAACAGCACGGCGTGGTCGCGGCAGTTACCCACCACGCGCTCGTTCGCCGGACGCGGCTCTGCCAGCGGACGCGGATCGAGCGTATTCATCAGGCGCAGCATCTCGCGCACCGTGCGGATGTTGACCTCTTTTTTCTGCGTGCTGGTGAGCGCCACGCCGTACAGATCGGTCAAAAAGGGATGGATCAACAAACCCTGCACCACTGCGCACAGGGCGGGGATATCGTTGGGGAGGGCGTCGAATAGGGCAGCGAGTTCGCCGGGATCGGTCATCGCGCCCTGGGCAGTGTAGAACGATAAATGGGGGTCGGTAAGAGCGTGGGTCATACGGGAAGCTCCGTAAGAAATGTACGAGCAGGAACCAGGTAGTGGCTGTAATGAGATGAGCAAAACCGGCGCGGTGTGACAGCAATGTTCAGCGCCGGTTCGCACAAGATTTATGACAATGACCTCCAATATTATAGAACTTCCGTTTTATATTTACAAGGGGAGTAGGTTAAGGATTGAGAATCTTTAAGGAAGGGGGTCTCGCATGCAGGCGCAGATCCCCAACCTTGTAGATCCGGCGTGCCCTCTCCAAATTAGAGGAAGTGTGCACCTCTTTGGGAGTACGTTTTGATTGGCCCTTCCAGCACGTAGTAATTTGGAAAGGGCCGGCGGTGAGGCATTCTTCCAAATCCATCGTTGACTTTCCCCCGCCCATCTCGTATAATCAGCGTCGCTAAATGTTTATAGCGCTAAGTGGTAAGTCAATTGGATATGATGGACAGAGTAACAAGATTGAATTCGGATCGCAAAACGAGTTGGAGAAGTGGATGGAACAACCGCTAACGACCATCGATCCGGCGCTCGCCGCCGAATATGACCTGCTCGAATCGCTTACGGTTCAGTTGGGGTGGGTGGCCCGCCGCCGGCTTGAAAAAGAGCTCGACGCCTATGGGTTGACCCCGCCGCAGTACATGGTGCTGCGCTGCATCCGCGACAGCGAGCGCGGCTGCTCGATGAGCGAGCTGGCCGAATCGTCTTTCCAGGTCTCGGCCACCATGACCGGCATCGTCGACCGGCTGGTGGAGCGCGGGCTGGTGCAGCGCGAGCGTGATCCGCGCGACCGCCGCACCCTGCGCGTGGTGCTGACCGATGCGGGGGTGCAGCTTCTCGTCCAGGTAAGCGCGGCCAAGCGCGCGTGGCTGCACGAGTTCTTTGGCTCGCTCTCGCCGGAAGACCGCAGGCGCATGATCGAAATGGGCCGCCGCTACCTCGATATCGTGCAGTCGAACATTACGTCATAACGACTTAAACCGTCCGCCGGGCCGGCAAACACTGGGGGAGTGATCGCCGCGCGGTTTTTTCGCGTGTTTATTGCCAGGAGAAATCATTTATGTTCAAAAATGGCAATCTTGCCATCCTGTTTTTTACGATGGTCGTTGTAATGCTGGGGTTTGGCATCATTATCCCCATTTTGCCGTT
>JAEYTI010000107.1 GCA_023434145.1 Chloroflexota bacterium
AGCATGATTGAGCGCTTGTTGCCAAAACACATTCATTCTGTCACTGCTCAGGGCTTTGAGTTGAAAGTGGGGCTGTTTGTCCTCGCTTCCTCCATCAACGCCCTTGGGTAGCAACTTGGGTTATTTACGTTTATGGGTTTGGTACTTGTTCTACAAAGCAGGTGGAAGTTTCAAAAAATTATAAACCTCCAATCATCTGTTTCGCAATTATAGAAGTAGAGCCGGTGTTTTTATTACCAGCTCTACTCTTCATGATAATAGCTTTCCTTCTACTTTCTCAGCTTCGCTTCCCGCTCGAAGAACTCCCGCTCCAGCTCTGGCGTGACCGTATCTTCTTTTACGGCTTTGATATACCGCGCCAGGGCATTCACGCTCAGCTCGCGTAGGATGCGGCCTTTCTCGGCGGTGGCGGTTTTGGCGTCCCCGGCGTAGTGCTCGGGGTAATCGCCGTACCACCAGATGCCCGACATGCCGCCCTTGATGCCCGCCAGCTGGCCGCGTGTTGCGCCGATCTCTGGCTCGGGCACGCGGTCCATGTGCACCAGATCGGGGTGATTGGCAAGCGAGATGGATGTTTCGCACTCGCAGGCGTGACCGTGCAGCTCGGTTTCGACCGTCTGCTCCCAGACCTTGCGATCCTCTTCGATTAGATTCCCGCGGAACAGGTAGAGCGTGTAGGGCTTCTGCTCCCACAGGGTCGACTGGGCAATGAAGGGCAGCAGGGCACTGTTGCCGCCGTGCGCCGAGAGCAAGACGATCTTCTTGAAGCCATTGCGGCCAATCTCATCCAGAACGGCGGTGATCAGTTCAAACAGCAGGGAGGGCTTGATGGCGATGGTGCCGGGGAAGCAGCGGGCCTCGAAGATCTGCCCGAAGTACCAGGGTGGAAAGACCACGGCAGGCTCTTTCTCTGCGGCCAGGCAGGCCAGTTTGTGCCCGTTGAGAAAGTCGGTTCCCAGCGGCAGATGATCAGAGTGCCGTTCAACCACGCCAAAGGCCATGACGCAGACACCGGTCTCTTTCACGGCGCTGGCAAAATCAGGTGCGGTGAGGTTCTCCCATTGCATCGTTTTTTCCTTCTTTTGGGTTGTAGTTAAATAAGCTGAAGAGGTGCAAATTTTGCACCTCTTCAGCTTTGAGAAATTTTAGATCAGCGGTTTCACCCACTCCGCATAGGCCTTGAAGGCAATCTCCGGCTCGGGTAGGGTGGGATGCCAGCGCTTCTCATGCTCGAACACCAGCCAGCCGTCATAGCCGTGCTCTTTCAAGATGTCGATGGCTTCTGCCAGCGGCTGCTGCCCTGTGCCGGGCAGCACGTAGCGCCAGCCGTCCTTCATCGCCAGCGGGTGCTCGGGTTCGTAGACGGAGTCCTTGATGTGGGTGTAGCCCACGCGCGGGCCGACCGCAGCCCAGGTTTCGGCGGGGGTTTCGCCGCCCACGCGCGGGGTGTGGCCCATATCCCACAGCGCGCCAAAGTTCGGATTGGGGATGTTATCCAGCAGCAGGGTGCAGTCAGCGGATTTCACCCAGTTGTCGTGCGTTTCGAACAGCCAGTGCAGCTCGGATGCCCCGTCCAGGCGCAGGATCTCTTCCACGCAGTCGCAGCCGATCTTGGCCAACTCTCCGCGCGAGTATTTTTCCAGGTCACCGCCGCCAAAGACGCGGATGTTCTTCGCGCCCAGTGCTAGCGCCACAGGGATGGTGCGGCGGGCTTCTTCCAGGTTAGACTCGCGCGCTTCGGGTTCGCAGACCTTAATGCTGGAGCTGATGCCAGAGGATTCCAGACCATATTCTTCCAGCTTGCGGCGCGTGGTACCTGCCAGCGTGCTAAACTCAGCCATTGTGGTGATGTCCAGCGTGTTCAGGTAGCCGCGCCAGTCAATGCCATCGTAGCCGTATTCGCGCGCGCGGCGGCAGATGGTCTCCAGGTCCCAGGTGGGACAACCAAGGGTGGTAAAAGCAATCTTCATTTGACCAATCCTGAGAACGATTTGCTGAGATCGATTTCTTCCTGCTCGCGGACGACCTTCTGGAAGCGCGAGTTGCGCGCCAGCTCGGCCAGTCGGTCGGCGTAGGCGTCGTCATCCAGGGGCAGCTCGACCGGCTGCTTGATGAACGAGGAGAGCATGATGGCGTTGCTCAGCGTCAGGCCGTTGATGCCTTCCACGCCGTTGGCAACCAGCGGCTCACCCTTAAGGATGGCATTGGCGAAGTTCTCAATCATCATCTTGTGCCCCGGCTGGCCGTGATGCTGGTAAGGAACATCGATCTTCCAGTTTTCTACCTTGTCGAAGCTGCGCGGGCAGGTGTCGATGAACTCGATCATGGAGCTGCGGTTGCGGTAGAACTGCAGTTTGCCTTCCTCGAAGATGATCTTGCCCTTTTCACCGACGATCTCCAGGCGGTTGGTGCCTGGGGATTCGGCGGTAGTGGTAATAAAGTGGCCGACCATGCCGTTTTCGTATTCGAAGAAGCCGGTTACCTCGTCTTCGACTTCGATGTTGTGGTACTTGCCAATGGAGACAAACCCGGTGACCCGCTTGGGCAGGCCCACAAACCATTGGTAAAGGTCCAGATTGTGCGGGCATTGGTTGAGCAGCACGCCGCCGCCCTCACCGCTCCAGGTGGCGCGCCAGCCGCCGTTATCATAGTAGGCCTGGGTGCGGAACCAGTCGGTGATCACCCACGTGGCGCGGACCAGGCGGCCCAGCTCGCCCTCATCAATCAGGCTCTTGATCTTGCGCCAGTAGCCGTACGTCCGCTGCTGGAACATGATCGAAAACACCAGATTGGGGAATTTGGCCTTGTTTTCTTCATACGAGGCAATCATCTTGCGCGCGTCGCGCGTGTGCACGGCAATGGGCTTCTCGGTGAGTACGTGCACACCCTTGCTCATGAAATCAATTGCGATGGGCGTATGATCGTAATGCGGAGTGGCGATGATCACCCCATCCACGCCGCCCGCCTGGAGCAGGTCGCGGTGATCGTAATACGCCTGGACGTTGGCCTGCTTTGCGAAGCGGTCCGCTCGCTCGCGGTCGGTATCCACGACAGCCACCAATTCCGCGTTCGGCAGCTTGGGAATGTCATTCACGTGCGAACTGCCCATTACACCAACACCAATTACAGCCAGCTTCACTTTCTGTCCATCGGTCATGTTCGGTACCTCATCTATGGATAGGGAGTAGGCTCTCTTCGGGTTTCAAGGCGTTTTTGGTTCGTTGGGGTTGACCCACCCCAACGAACCAAAAACGCCTTGAAACCCATATAGAGTGAGTAAAAAATCAACTGCTCATGCCGGGCGCAGAATGGGAATATGTGCGGTGGAGCACCGGATGCGCAGCCCTGGGAAATCAGTTGCATTAATTTTATCGTGATTCGGGAAAGGGGGGCGGGAATCGGGGTATTAAAATCGTTCAGCCTCACGGCGGAGCCGCCGTGAGGCTGAACGATTTTTCCTCTTAATCTGCTGGTAGAGGCTCTACAACTTGCCCCTTTCCGTTGTTAGCAGATTCCTGATACCACAGCATGCGCATCTCTTCTGATCTTACCAGCAGTTCGTCCAGCTTGCCTTCCGCTTCGATCTTGCCATCCTTCAGCACGATGATGTGATCGGCGCGACGCAGCACGGGGCGGCGGTGCGAGACCACCAGGCAGGTGGTCTCCGCGCGCTCAAACAGGCGTTCCCAAAGCTGCTGCTCGGTTTCCACGTCCAGCGCGCTGGAGAGATCGTCGAACACCAGCAGTTCGGGCTCGCGGATCAGCATGCGGGCGGCAGCCGTGCGCTGCGCCTGCCCGCCAGAGAGCTTCACGCCACGCGGGCCGACCAGCGTATCAAAGCCCTTCTCCAATTCCTCCAGGTCGCGCTCCATCACCGCCAGGCGGATGGCCTTGGCGATCTCCTCGTCTGTCTTTTGCATACCGAGCAGGATGTTGCTGCGCAGAGTGTTCGAGAACAGGCGCGGCACCTGGCCTGTATAAGCGCTGCGCGGCGGTACGAAGAACGTTCCCGGCTCGGTTACCGGCTGCCCGTTCCAGCGGATCTCGCCGCCATCCGCGGGGAGCAGGCCCAGCAGCACGCGCAGCAGGGTGGTCTTGCCAGAGCCAACGCGCCCGGTAATCACCGTCAGCGAGCCGCGTTCCAGGCGCAGGTTCACGTCCTGAATGCCGTGCTCCGAGCCGGGGAAGCGGTAGTGTAGTGCGCGCGCTTCAAGCGTTTCCAGCCGGTCGGCAGGCGTGCGCTGGATCTCGGGGATTTCGGGCAGCGGGCCGTTCAGGTTGATCGGGCTGATCTGAATCAGTGCGTCGAGCGGCGCGCCTTCCATCAGCCGGTACATACGCTGCACCGAGACGTTGAGCTGGCGGTAGCGGGCCACGATCATGCCGGCAAAGGTGGTCAGGTCGCTCATGCTGGAAAGCAGGTAGACGAACAGCGAGAAATCGCCAACCGTGAATGTGCCGGTGCGCATGGCTTGCCCCACCAGGATCAAGATGAGACCGGTGCTGATGTTACCCGTGTTGCGGTAGAGTGAGTCGAGCACTTGCTCGAACAGGCGCTCGCGCAGGGTCAGCCGGCGGCGCTCGTCATTCAGCGCGTCGAAGCGGCGGATCACGTTCTTTTCGGCGGTGGCCACCTTCACAGCCTGCACCGCGCCGAAGAACTCACCAATGAAGCCCGTCACCTTGCCGGTGGACTGGCGGCTGGCGCGGCGATACTCTTCGTAGCGTTTGGAGGCCATGTTGGCGATGACGCCGATTAGCACCAGCGGCGCGAGGGCCATGAGTGTCACCGGGAGGCTGATAGAAGCCAACAGCGCGATGGATATGCCGATAATCAGCAGGCCGATGAGGATGTCGTTGATCCAGATGACGAATAGTGGGATCTCGATTACGTCATTGCGGAAGCGGCTGACTGCCTCGCCCGGAGAGTCGGGCAGGGGAGCGGCGCCAGGGCGGCGCAGGATGTGCCGCAGCAGATTCTTGCGCAGCAGCACCATGGTTTCCGCGAACAGCGGCACGTCGGCGTAGACGAAGCCGTAGCCGCCCACTACGCGCCCAAGGAACGCGCCCGCCAGCATTGCCACGATGCCCCAAATGCCAAAGGCCACCTGGCCTTCGCCGGTGAGCATGTTGAAAAATTCGCGTATGATTAAGCCGGGCGCTAACTGCCAGGCCAGCCGGAACGATAGTACCGCGAGCAGGTCGATCAGCCACAGCCAGGGTCGGAAGCGCACCATCGCCAGGATGACCTTCCAGGCGGGCAGTGCCTGCACGGGGGGGGCTGCGGCGGTTGTTGTCTCATGAACGCTCATACCAATACTTCCTCCAACCCGGTTTGCAGCAGGTGCGCAAACTGCGAGTTGGGGTCACTTGCCAGTTGCGCGCGGATGCCGTGCTCGCTCACCCGCCCGTCGTGGAGGATCATGACTTCATCCGCGCGGTGAACGGTGTGCAGCCGGTGGGCGATGATGATGGCTGTGCGGTCGCGCAGCAGCCGGTCGATCGCGCGCTCGATGCGCTGCTCGGTGACCGGATCGAGCCGCGACGAGGCTTCGTCGAGGATCACCAGGCCCGGGCTGCGCAGAAATACACGGGTAAAGGCCAAAAGCTGCGCCTCACCCGCCGAGAGATTGTGCCCGCCCGTCGAAAGCTCGGTGTCGAGCCCCTTGGGCAGCGAGCGGTACCAGTCGCCCAGTTCCAGCGCCTCGATGGCGGCTTCGATCTGCGCGTCGGTGATCTCCGGGTCAAAAAAGGTCAGGTTGTCGCGCACGGTTGCCTGGAACAACTGTACTTCCTGGGTAACCATTGCCACCCGGCGGCGCAGGGCTTCCACTTCCACTTCGCGCAGGTCGCGCGCGCCGTCGAGCGTGATGTGCCCGCCGGTGGGATCGTACAGGCGGAAGACCAGCCGGGTGAGGGTGGTCTTGCCGCTTCCGGTGCGCCCCAGCAGGCCTAGCACGGTGCCAGGCTCCAGCCGGAAGGTGAGATCATTCAGCACCGGCTCGTCGCTGTTGTAGCCAAACGAGACGTTCTCGAACGCCACCGAAAGCGGGCCATCCGCCAGGCGCGTTTTGCCGGCGTCTGCGCTCTCGGTCACCTTATTGGTTTCCGCGCGCAGCTCGGTCAGGCGCTCTACGCATGCGCCGATGGTCTGAAAGCTGGACATTTCGTGAGTCAGCGCCCAGATGGGAGCTTCGAGCAGGGTCATGTAGTGGATGAACAGGTAGACCGTGCCGATGGTGATGGTCCCGCCGCGATAGAGCAGGTAGCCAATCGCAACCGCGAGAATCGTTCCGGTGGTGAGCACCAGCCCGGTAGTGTTGTGGATCATCCAGTCTTTTTGGTGGGCCTTGCGGTCGTGGCGTAAGATTTCTCCCTGGAAGCGAACAAGCTCGCGCAGGCTGAAATCTACCGCGCCGTTTGATCGCACGTCTTCGGTGCCGTTGAGTTGCTCTTCCACAAAGCCAAACAGATCGGCCTCGGCCTGGCGGCGGGCTTTTTGATGCGCCATCGCCAGGTTGCGGACACTGTTGAGCGCTACCAGGGAGACGATGGAAAAGATGGTAAAAGCCAGCCCGGCCCGCCAGTCTTCACGGAAGAGGGCAATCAGCACCCCGATCATCAGCAGCAGGTTGCCGACCAGCATCACCGCGAACTGCGAAAAGAACTTCGCCATCTCGGTCACGTCACCGTCGATGCGCTCAATCAGCTCGCCGGGCGTGTGCTTGTTGTGGAAGCTCATATCCAGGTTGAGGCAGTGGCGGGCCAGCTCGGCGCGCAGTGCATTGGTCGCCGTCCAGGCAACGTTCTCGCCCAGGTAGGTGACGCCCACTGCGACGCCCTGCTGCACCAGCGCAATGCCGATAAACGCCACCGCGGCGAGCGTCAGTGTATTGAGCGCGCCGCCCGCCAGGGCGGTGTCGATGAACGTGCGCATGATCTGCGGGTTGATCACCTGCAAACCTATGCTGCCGAACATTAACACCGTCAGCAGGATGAATCGCCCGCGCTGTGGTTGGATGTGTTTCGCCAGTAAATCCCAGTATTGTTTCATACGGCCAATTTTTCCCATTCTGACATGAGCGTCTCCAGTTTTGCCTGGGCTTGCGCTACCTGCCAGCTAATCTTTTGGATTTTGTCGTTTGCACCGATCTTGCCAGCCTTCTCCAACTCGCGCGAGAGCGTTTGGATGGCGGTTTCCTGTTCGTGGATGCGTTGTTCCAGTTGATCCAGCTCCAGCTCTCGGCGCTTGGTCTGCTTGCTGTTGTCGCGGGCCATGGGGCGAACAGGCATCAGCACCTGGCGGGCAGCGGCGGAAGAAGCGGTGCTCGCGCGGCGCAGGATGAACTCGCGGTAGCTGCCGTTGAACACAACCAGCCGGTTCTCGTGTAGATCCCAGATCTGCGTTGCCAGCCGGTCGATCAGGAAGCGGTCGTGCGACACGAGCAGGATGGTGCCAGCGTAGTTCTCCAGCACTTCTTGCAGCGCCTCGCGAGCGGGAATATCGAGGTGGTTGGTCGGCTCGTCCAGCAGCAGGAAGTTTGCCCCATCCAGCGAGAGGATCGCTAGCGCCAGCCGCGCGCGCTCGCCGCCGCTTAGGGCATCGAGCGGCTTGAACACATCGTCGCCGCGGAACAGGTAGGGCGCCAGGTAACTACGGGCATCGCCCGGCAGCATGGGTTTGTGTTTGGTCAGCTCGTCGATCACGGTATGCGTGCCTTTTAGCGCGTCGTGCGCCTGGGCAAAGTAGCCAATCTTCAGGCTGGCGCCTAGCTGCACCTTGCCCGTTAAAGGCTCGACTTGCTGGAGCAGCACCTTGAGGAAGGTGGTCTTACCGCTGCCATTCGGACCGATGAGCGCCGCGCATTCGCCGCGCCGCAGTTCCAGGTTGTGAATGGTAAACAGCGGGTGGCGCGGATAGCCGATGGTGGTCTCGTTGGCGCGCAGGATAATTGTGCCGCTGGTGTGCGTCTCAGCCAGCCGCGGTCGGATGGCAATCGGGCGCGGGTGATCGGGCTGCAGGGCATTGACTTTGCGGATCGCTTCGATCACGTCAAAGGGGCGGGCTGTGCTGAGGCCTGTTTCGGACCACTTCATCGTGCGCAGCGCCATCACACCGTATTCCTCGATTACCTTGAGGTCGCCGGTGAGCCTTCGCAGCCGCCCCAGCGCCTGGGCATGGGTGCTTGCGCGGACCCAGTTGCGCTGGATATAGTCCACTTCTTTCAGCAGGCGCTCTTTTTCTTCTTCGAATACGCGCTCGTAGTACTCCCAGCGCTCCTGGCGCTGGAGCAGGTAGTTGGAATAGCCGCCCGAGTAGACTTCGATGCCGGTTGGGCCCATCTCCCAGATGGTATTGACGGTGTTGTCGAGGAAGTAGCGGTCGTGGCTGACGATGAGCACCGCGCCTTCCCATTCCTTGAGGATGTGTTCCAGCCATTCCACCGCTTCGATGTCGAGGTGGTTGGTGGGCTCATCCAGCATCAGCAGGTCGGGCTTTTCTAGCAGCAGGCGTGCCAGCAGCGCGCGGGTTTTCTGCCCGCCGCTGAGATGCCGCAGAGGCATGTGCCAGTGCTTTTTGCCAAGGCCCAGGCCCTGCAAAGTCTGCTGAATGCGAATGTCGTATTCGTAGCCGCCGTCTTTTTCAAAAGCTTCTTGCAGGTTGCCGTATTTTTCGAGCAGCGCCTCGTCGTATTCACCGGAGGCCATCTGCATTTCCATCTCTTGCAGTTTGGCCTGGCGATCTTGCATATCGGCGAAGACGGTGATCATCTCGCCGTAGACGGTGTTATCACGGTCGGCAAAGGCATCTACGGCCTCCTGTCGCAAATAACCGAGGCGGCGGCCCTTGGCGATGTGAACCTGCCCGGTAGTAGGTATATTGATTCCGGCCAAAATCAGCAGCAGCGATGTTTTACCAATGCCATTTGGCCCAATAAAACCAATTTTGCTATCGTTGGCGACGGTGACGGAGATATTTTTGAAAAGGTCAAAGGCTCCGAACGATAAACCGACGTTTTCAGCGGTGAGAATAGACATCTTGCCCTCCAGTGTTTCCGTGTGATCGCTTTTTGCGATCACACAGGTCGATAAAAATAAACCGGCCACGGTTCACGCCCCTGGCCAGTTTTTGAAGGAGGGCAGCGGTTTATGCGCTGCGCTGCAAACAAAACGGCCACGGGCGGGTGCGCCGTGGCCGAGAAAAAGCTTCGTGTAGCAAATCCGTCAGCAGGCGCACTCCGACAAGGCGAATCCAACACCACCCGCCCCCGCGGTGATGATGTGGAAATAGTTGCTGCTAACACGATGAAACATGCGTATAACAATCCTCAAAATTAGAATTCAATTAACTTTGCATAGTTTAGCAAGAAAGGAAATGGCTGTCAATCCCTTCTTTAAAAACTCCCCAAAAGTATAGGCGATGCGATACCGGTAGATGGGTGTATTTCCGTTTGGTGGTGGCAGCCTGGTGATGCCCGCATCAAACGGAAATACACCCCAGTTCTGTTGCTTGTTGACTCGGACATGAAATATGCGTAAAATCGAATCGGTTTATAGACACATTTTGTCGTATTTATTGGTTTTTCCCTTTCCGTCCTTACAATTCCGGTCTGCCAGGCCGATCTTTTATGAGCAGCCAGCCATAGGATTGTCGCATGTGGCTTTTTTAATTTTTGCCCTGAGCCATTTCATGGCAATCAACACTGACGCTTACTGCATGAGGTGTTGTTGGACAATCAGGGAAGATCAATGTTTTTAAAAAACGCAATATCTCTTCTTTTAGCAGATGTCTTTTTTCATCCTGTCTGGCTTCATTTCCCTGTAACAGACTCTGCGGAGGCAGCCAGGCTAACCAGCATTTTCGAGCGCGAAGTAAAGCGGCTGTCGAGAAGAGGATTGTGGCTCGATTCCTGTCGGGCGGCGATGATCTGCGCCAGCCTGCAAAATTTTCGCGGCAGCCCGCAATCAGCTTTAGAAACGCTGCGCGTTGCGCAAAATACGGCGCAGCGCCACAGCTTGATGCAAGTGGAACTGTGGACGAACTGGGGCGCAAGCGCGATCTGCGCTCAAGAGGGGGGATATTCGCAGTCCGCAGACTACTTGCGCCGCCTTGAGCAGGATCTCTACCAGGCCAGTCAATGGGTGCTGGCAAATCTTATTGGCCTGGTGCGGCAGGTGATGCTGGACAGATATGAAGATGGGGAGCAGGGCAGCCAACAGCCGCTGACGTATGGGCAGGATGAGGTTGGTTTTCTGATCGAGCAGATGCAGCACTGGGGGAGTCCGTTTTTGGGGGGCGACGAGGAAACAGCATCTTTGTGGTATGCCGCAATTGACGTGGGACAACATAATGGCAGCGCAGCAGAGGCGCGAGGGATCCGCGAGCTGTGGCAAAAGGTACGGCGCTTCATTCGCGGCGAACTACGCATCCGGCTTGTGGAGGCCAGGGCAATCATCCGCCCGGTTGTGGAAAAACCCGCGCCCTGCGATGATAACAATCATTTGCCGGCTTCAGACACCCCGCTCTTGCCCTCCTCCTTACCAGGAAGTGACTCTGCGCGCCCACAGACAGACCTCGTTGAGGTTCCGTCTCCAGCCCCGCTGCCAGGGCCATTTATGATACCGATAACTGGGCTGATCTCCGCCGAGGGGCTGCCTTCTCCCCCATCGCATGTGAATGAGCACAAGCCCTCCCTTGCTGTGTACTGCATGGGCACGTTCAAAGTCTTTTTGAACAATCAGATCATCCATGGTTGGAACGGTCAAAAAGGCACTGCTATCCTCAAGTACTTGGTGGCGAACCGCGATCGTCCGGTGGCAAAAGATATCCTGATGGATCTGTTCTGGCCGGATTCTGAGGCTGAGGTTGCCCGGCGCAACCTGCACCAGGCAATCTATGGCCTGCGGCAGACGATTCGGCGCGCGCTGCCAGATTTGCAGCTTATCTTATTTGAAAACGACTGCTACCGGATCAGTACGGATGTGGAACTGTGGATGGATTTCGAGGAGTTCGAGCGTTTCGTGCTGGTGGGGCGAAGGAAAGCCGAGGCAGGGGCTGCGGGTGAGGCAGTAGAAGCGTTTGGCATGGCTGAGCTTTTATACGCAGGCGATTTCATGGAAGAGGAACTGTACGAAAGCTGGCCTCAACCACAACGGCAGTATTTTCGCTCGCTTTACCTGGAAATCGCCGCGCAGATCAGCGCGTACTACATCCAAAAGCGGCAAACCACACCGGCAATGATCCTATGTCAGAAGGTGCTTGCGCGTGATCACTGCAACGAGCGCGCCTACCGCGACCTCATGCTGTGCCACATGATCCAGGGGCAGCGCCAGCTTTCCATCCGCGATTACCAGGTTTGCGTGCAGGTGCTAAAAGACGAATTAGGGCTGCCGCCCTCCGAGGAAATTCAGGCGCTGTACCGGCAGATCATCGCCGGGTGATGGCTGATTGTGTTTCGCATGTTTCCCTTCGGGAGCCAATAAAGATGTAGTGCGCGTTTTGAAAATGCTTCGTTTTCAAAACGCGCACTACATCTTAAGGAAGGCGGGCGAAGCCTGCGATTCTGAGACAAGCCCTTGCGGCTGAACAGTTACACTTAGAATCTATCTGAAAAATATTGCTTGTGTTTGGGTGGCTACGCACCCAAACACAAGCAATATTTTTCAGATAGATTCTTACTCAATTATTTTCCTCCGATAAATTGAGCGTGGATTGAGCATTGATTGATTGTCACTTCTAAAATAGCGTATGGAATTCCATATGTTTGGCACGGTGCTGATTTGCTCGTAAGGACAACCAATCAAACGATCGGATAAGGAAACGGAGGATATATGATCCGAGAAAAGCACGCTGCGGAGACCACTACCAAAACGTTTACAACAGCAGCCCCTGAAACCGCGACGAAGATTGAGCAGGACATCGCGCGGGTAAAGGCGATGGTAGAAGCGAAGGTGAAGGCGGCTTATGATGAAGCGCTCGAAATGCCGCGCCCAGAAACGGCCGATCCTTTCCTGTGGTGGGATCTGTATGCCTACGGCCCAATCCAGATTACGGCCCCCAACGGCCCGATGGATCCAAGCCAGGTGATCAAGGTGGGTGAAGACGCCTACATTGCCACCGTCCTGGTCCTTAATCCCCTGCCCATTCTGCCGCCTGCTCCTGGTATAAGCCCGCTGGAGTTGCTCTCCAACTTCTCGCTGCCCTTTGAAGTGCAGTACCAGACCGGCAATCTGACCTCCTGGACGCCCGGAACGCCGAGCACGGTCCAGGGCGGTAATCTCACCCCGCACGTGGGGGTCTATGTGGATGTTGTGCATTTTATTGCCACCACCCCCGGGCTTATGGAGATGAACATTAGCGCGCGCATCCTGGGCAACCCACCCGCGGTGAACGCGCCGCACTTCGCCGGCTTTGCCCGCTACGTCTTCGACTTTGACCCCGAGGCGCTCTGGCTCTCGCCGACTCCCGGCTTCCAGTTCGACTTGCCGGTCAAGTACCTGGTCTATCCGTAAACCGGCAGGATGATACCGAAGGCCGGTTCGGCCCATCCGCCGGACCGGCCCTCTATCGTTGAGGAGGATGTATGGCCGACAATATGCAGATTGCGCGGGTACAGGCGGTGCTGCCCAAGGCAGTGCGGGCGTGGATCTTTGACAAAAACGTAACGATGATCGGCGTGGGTTGGCCGGAACGTGACGGTCTATACGATCAAAGCCAGGTGGCGCTGTGCTTTCACGTGCGCCAGAAATACCATTCCGGCACTCAGTTGCAGGCTGCTGTCATGCGCGGTGTTACCGGGGGCACGATTCCACAGGAGATTGACGGTATCCCAACAGACGTACTTCAGACTGTGCCCCACCTGCATCAATTCTGGAACGGCTGGCGCACACGTTCCGCGCCGTCCAACCCCCGCGCGCGAGCGGTTCAACCAATCCAGGGCGGCGTAAGCATTGGCTGCGAGCGCCTGTATGGATCTGGCACGTTGGGTGGCCTGGTCGTCGATCGCCAGACGAAAAGGTTGATGTGCCTGAGCAACTGGCACGTGCTGGTAGCTCGGTGGAGCAACAGCCCCCCACAGCGGATTTATCAGCCTGGACGGCTGGATGGCGGAGCTGCGGGAAATACGTTCGCCTTCCTTGAGCGCGATGCGATGAAGGACAATCTGGATGCCGCGGTCGCCGCGCTGTACGGCGACCGCCCGCTGATCAACAACCAACTGGATATTGGCCCGGTGCGCGGGCTAACGCGCCCCATGTTGGGCATGAATGTAATCAAGTCGGGATACAAAACAAGGGTTACGAAAGGCGTAATCACCCGCATCCACCTGATCACAAAGATGCGGTACGATGGCCAGGATCGCTTGATTCGCAGTGTATTTTATATCGACCGGCCACCTGATTCGAGTACCGTAAGCGATGCGGGCGATTCTGGCTCGATGTGGCTGGAGGCAGCGACGCATTACGCGGTGGGCCTGCACTTTGCCGGTGGCAACTATCCGGAACACGCGCTGGCAATGGACATCAACGATGTGCTCGATTCGCTTGGGGTAGATATGGTCGCTGGTTAGCAGAGGAATACAAGGAGCCTGGTGTTCAATAATTCGGAGGTGGAATGAACAACGGATCAAATGATCTGCCGCTTGACGGCAGCCCAGATGAACTGGATGTGCTCCAGTCGATCGGTGATATTGGTCCGCGATATGCGGAAGCATTGCGCCAGATTGGCGTACAAACCTTGGCCGATCTGGCGCGATACACGCCCGAATCGCTGGCACAAGAGCTGCGCGATAAGGCCGGTGTGCGGGTAACCCCAGATCGTATCCGGGCGAAGGACTGGATTGGCCAGGCGCGCAGCATGAGCGAAAATATTTCTTCCAGCCGTGCGCAGCAGGAATCGAAGCAATCCCCAGACGGTGGTATGGCCGGAGAAGAAGCGCCTGACGCTGAACCACTCCCAATGGGGCAACAACCACCACAAACCGAGATTAGCCCGGGAATGGAGTCGGCTGCCTGGCACGAGCGAGGCATGTTCACGATCCGCTTTATGGAGGGGATAGATAGTCACGGAAGGCGAGTATGGCAGGCGCGGGTATATAACGAAGGCGGCACCGGTCCAGAAGTGCCATTTGATGGCCTGGACTCCAGCCCATGGGTGCAGTGGATCTTTGAGCAGATGAATCTGGATTGGGAAGAATCGGAAGATCAAGAGGTGGTGGCGAGCTTCTTTGCAGCCGAGGAACTGACTGCCTCAGAATTGGACTCCTCTCAAATCGATCCGCTAGACGGTCAGATGAGTGACGCAGGAGCGGTGAGGGTGGCCTTTGAAGAGGTGGATGTGAATGCGTGGCCGCCTGATCCTGGACGCAGGTTGGAAGTTGAAGCGCGCTTCCGCTTCCAAGGCGAATATGCGCGCGAACTTGCTCAGGAGCGATCACCTTTCCTGGTTGAATTCTATCTAATTGACCTGATAAGCCAGACATCTCGCCAACTCGGCGAAAATCGGGGGCAAATGGAGCCGGAGCGGGAAGTGTACGATCTACGGCAAAGCTTCGCTATGCCTGCCCCTGGTCAATACGAGCTGCAAACGATCTTGCTGCTGCCAGATCAGAACACCCGGGCCTTCCGTGATGGCCCGGCTTTCCACGTGGTGACGGAAGAACCGCGCAGCAGCGTGTAACACACAAAAACCCGCCGAGCCCGAACGGACGTTATTCTCCGTAATTTTCGATCCAGTTTTTGAACGGCGCCAGATAAGGGTCGTCAACTTCAACCGGGTATGCTATCTCAGCAGAGTTCAAGCTCCTATCACTGATCTCACCGGAATGAACGGCGTTCGGATCACCCTCTTCGAGGATTGAGCGGCTGTGGTTGGGCGGCCACTTCATCAGCAGCCTGCGCCCGCACGTTGGGCAAGCCCACACCTGCGAACCATCGGGATACGCCGCAGCCATCACCATCGTATGCTCATTATGCAAATGCATTCATAACTCCTTCTACCAATAATCGTAGCAATAAAGTGAGCCAGCCAACAATCCACTGGCTTTCAAATGCGAACGTTAAGCCGCATTAGCTTTTGAATTGTAGCTGTTTTCAAGGCGAAGAATATCAATATCTCGTTAATTTCTCTCAAAATATCGTTACAAGCCCATTAATATTGCCCATTTTTGCGTTTCATGGTGATTTACCATGCTGCGAATCCAGTATACTGTAACCATGGACAGCATGCCATTGTTCAACCTGAACCCGGATGAGGGGCACGAAGACGAAATCTCGCGTGGCGCGGAGCAGATCACCCTCACCCGAGCGGGCGGCGAGGTGCTTGCGCTGGATCCGCATGGCACGCGTATTACCGTTAAGGACGAGCACGCGCCGCTTTCACAGATGAACGAAGACTGGGGCGCGGTGTGCGAGGTCTTCCGGCAGGCAGTCGATACATTTGCGCAATCGCCGGATGTTGCGCTGCGGCTGGGCGACGAGATCGCGATCCGCTACCCGGGGCGAGCGGCGGCACTGGTGCTGCGGGTGATCGAGATGGAAAACGGGCGCGCGAAAGTGACGATCAGTACCCGCTAACGCTGCGACCCATCGGGCAGGTGCAGGTCGGCGAAGTCCATAAAACGGTCCCAGTCGTAAGCGGTTACATCATGCTTGCCCGGTCGGATGTGATAGCCAATACGGCTCATCACCGGTTGGTTGATGGGCGGCATTACCTGCGCGGGGAAGGGATCTTCGAAGCCCAGCAGCCGGTACACAGGCGCGGCATGTACGGCGGCGAGAAACTCCCCGTGCGGATCGGACCATACATCCTCCACGGCGCTGGCAATGTAAACCGGGCGTGGGGCCATCAGGGCGATCAGCATATGCTGGTCGAAGGGCAGCCGTTCTTCGCGGCGGTTGTACTGTTGGAAGTTCTTGCAGAACCAGTGCGGGAAGCGCGTGTTGATCAGCCCGACCGTTTCACCGATGCGGCGTTTGGAGAGTGCTGCGCCGCCGCAGCCGGAATTATTGGAAATCACCAGGGCAAAGCGCTCGTCCTGCGCGCCCGCCCAAACGGCTGCCTTGCCCAGCCGCGAATGCCCGTGCACGATCACTCGATACGGATCGACTGCCGGGTCGGTTTGCAGATAGTCCATTGCGCGGCTGAGCCCCCAGGCCCACGCGCCGATTGAGCCCCACGCATCTGCGCTGGGGTTCGACTGGCCAGGCTGATAAAACAGCGGGTGGATGCCGTTCTGGAAGCCGTCATCGAAATCGGGGTCCAGGTCGCCATAGGAGGCGGTGGCTACAGCATAGCCACGCGTGAGGATGCGCGGTACAGGCCAGCGGGAGGCAGCAGATCCTCGCTCGGCCAGGGTATCGGAAGGGATGCCGCCGGGGGTAGGCGTTATGCCCGGGTCTGGCTGGATGCTGTGATTGCCCTGGAAGTTCAGCCCGAGGAAGACCGGGGCCGGGCGGGTTGTGTTGTTCGGCAGGTACAGCAGCAGGCGCAGCGCGGGACCATCCAAACGCTCGCCAAAACGGATCGTAACCTCCTTACGCGTCGCCAGCCCTTCCAGGGCCGAGCGATCTTCGCCAGTGATGGACACAAACTGTGGCATTTCTGCGGCCGGAGTCCGGCCAAACATCTGCGCGGCGAACAGGTCCAGGATTTCCGCGCGGCGTGCGGGCCAATCCCCAGCGCCGGCGAGCAGTTCTCCGCTGGCAAAGGTTAGCGGATCGGGCAGGGTATAGGGAGGGATCAACGCTTCGTCGTAATTGGGGGTTTCTTGTTCGGTCATGGCGGTTTCTCCTTGATTGTATCTGCACGCTCCATTGTAGATGCGTTGGGAAGATCGACCTGTAGAAATAGTCCGTAATTTGTTAGTGAGGTGACTATGACAATCCCCATGAGAAGCGTATAATTTACTAGAATTCTGGAACTGCTCAGCCCGGTTTTATTGTTTTGTGCGTGATTTGCTATCCGGCACTCTCACAAAACACCCGGCGGACCGGTAAAGGATTTTTTCTTCGCAGTCAAAGAACAAAGGAGATGTTATGGTTTTCGCGAACGGGCAGTTCCGGGTGATCTTTTCTCCACAAGATTATGAAGCGAGCGTGGCTTTTTACCGCGATGGGTTGGGCTTGCCGCTCGATCATGATTGGGATTTTGGCGGTGGTGACCGGGGGGCGGTTTTTATCGCCGGTGGTGGGATGGTGGAATTGATCGGGCTGATGCCGGGGCAGGAGTACGTTCAGCCGAAGGGCATGGGGCTGCTGATCCAGGTGGATGACGCGGACCGCTGGCACAAGCTGGCCGGTGAGCGCGGGCTGACCGTGATTCAGGAGCCGACCAGCTACCCATGGGGTCACCGCATCGTGCGGGTGGCGGATCCGGATGGCATTGTTGTGTCGCTGTTCTCTTTGATCTAATTTGCCCAATACGCGCACAGGAGGCAAACGATGATCGTGGCAGCGCTGGAAGAATTGTACGGGCAGATCCCCAATCTGCCGCGCCTGAAACAGGCGCTGGATTATATTTCGACGGCTCGCAGCCAGGATTTGGCCGACGGTCGCTACGAGGTGGATGGCGAGCGCATGTACGTGCTGGTGCAGTCGTACGAAACACTGCTCGCCAACGAGTTCGCGAAGTACGAGGCGCACCGCCGCTATATTGACGTGCAGTACATCAGCGAAGGCGTGGAAATGATGGGCTGGGCGCCGCTGGACCAGATGCAGGTAAACAGCGAATACAACCCAGATAAGGACGTGGTTCTTGGCACCTGCCCGATCCATACAGCCTCACCGGTGAAGGTGGCGGCGGGGCAGGCGGCGATCTTCTTCCCAATGGATGCCCACGCGCCAAAACTGGCAGCCGCTGCGCCTTGCCCGATCAAGAAGATCGTGGTCAAGGTGCTGATCGAGGAATAGCCTCCGTCTCAATTCAAACA
>JAEYTI010000108.1 GCA_023434145.1 Chloroflexota bacterium
GTTCCGCATCTTCCAACTCCTGCTCGATCACCATCGACTCGCCGGTAGCCTCCTCCAGTGGATGTTCCCGATTGGTTACATCCAGGTAGATCAATGTTTCTTGCGTCACCACCACCTCCATCGCTGAGCCCTGGTAATCCACATCTTTGCTGGTTTCACCGTCCTGGTTCACCGTGATGCGAATATTGTCCACGGGGGTAACCATCAGGCTGTTATCTTTGAGCTCGGTCACCTCGCCGTTGATATCCGGATCGCGGTACGGCAGTTCTTCGGCGGGCTTGCGCTCAATCGTAATATTCCGTCCGGGGCCTCTACTGCCCGCGATCATCTCGCCGTTATTGCCATTCGGGCCGTTCGCTGCTTGTCGCGGCGCCAGCAGTCGCGCCCCTAAAAACGCCGCCCCGGCCAGCACGACCACGCCTACCAATACCAACGCGCCAATCAAAATCGTTTTTCGCATCTTTCCACCTCCTTATCCGTTGATCGATCCCGCCACATCATTCATATCGCAGCGCCTCGATTGGGCTCAACCGTGAAGCGCGCAGCGCCGGATAGATCCCAAACATCATCCCCGTAAGCAGCGCCACCGCCAGCGACAGCGGAATACTGTCGGGGGCCAACAGCGCCATGCCCTGGTTCAACTGCGCCGCCACCGGAATGGCAAAAATACCCACCACAATGCCCAGCAGTCCCCCTCCCGCGCTGATTAGCATCGCCTCGAGCAAAAACTGCAAAACGATGTCTGCCTGCTGCGCGCCTACCGCTAGACGGATGCCGATCTCGCGCGTTCGCTCGGTCACTGAGACCAGCATCACGTTCATGATCCCAATCCCACCCACCGCTAGCGACACAGTCGCCATGGCCGCCAGCAGCAGCGAGAAGGTTCGTGCTGCCTCTTCTTGCGCGCCAAGGATGTCGGAGCGCGTGGTCAGCTCAAAGTCATCATCGTAATTGCCCTCTCCGTCTTTCTCGATCGCGTGGCGCTGGCGCAGCAGGGTAGCTATGGCCGCTTTGGTCTCGGTGATCTTGTTAGCGTCCTTCACGTAAACCTGGATGTTCACGGAGGGTTCTTTATCGATGAGATGGGTGATAGCCGTGCTGATTGGCAGGAAGAACGTGTCGTTATAATCGCGCTGGTAGCGCTGCTGTGCGTCGGTTGCCTCCAACTCGGTGATCACCCCAATAACCACGCAGCGGTGGCGGTTGATCCACACAGTTTCATCCAGCGCGCTGTCGCCCTCGAACAGGTCCATGGCCGTGTCATACCCCAGCACGCACACATCTGCCCTTTCCATCACCTCCGCCGCGGTGAAAAACCGGCCCTCATGCAGGAAGCTTTCTGGTGCAAGCGGCTGGTTTTCGGGCCAGCCTTTCGGCTGAACCTCGCCGCTGGCTAGCTGCGAGCGCAGCAGGTCAGCGGTTGCGCCGAGATAGCTCATATCCAGCGCGTTGCGGCCAAACCTCACACGCGCGTTACCCTGTACGGTCATATCTACCCGGTCCACCGCTTCGATGTCTGCCTTCAGATGCAAGCCATCCTCATAAGTAAGCTGCTTGCCCACCGAAGAAAGCTCGCCCCGGTCGAACGATTTCCGCTCGGATATCTGGATCTCGTTGGCTCCAAGCGAGCGGAAGGTTGCCTCCACCGCTGCCCGCGCCCCATTGCCCAGCGCCAGCGTAGCGATGACTGAGGCGACGCCGATTACGATGCCCAGGGTGGTCAGCGCAGCGCGCAACTTATTGGCCATCACCCCGCACAGCGCTGTGCGCATCAAATTAAGCATCGTCATGCACGCCTCCTTGTGATGGGGTCACCGGCTGGGCCATCCTCTCGTCGAACCGGATCGTGTCGGGCTGCCGCGTTTCCTCCCGCACGATCAAACCATCTTTCATATGGATAACGCGCGGGGCGAAGGCCGCCACGTTTGGGTCGTGGGTGACCAGCAGCACCGTCAACCCGCACGCCCACAGTTCGGTGAGCACGCGCATCAGCTCCAGGCCGGTGGCGCTGTCGAGGTTGCCGGTGGGTTCGTCGGCCAGCAGCAGCGCCGGTTGGGTGATCAACGCCCGCGCGATGGCCACGCGCTGGCGCTCGCCGCCCGAAAGCTCCATGGGCCGGTGACCGGCGCGCTGTGCCAGCCCCACCTGGGCCAGCGCTTCCATCGCCCGCTGGCGCAAGACCTTGCTGTCGGCTTTCAACCCGCGCTGGTACAACAAGGGCAGCGCGACGTTGTCGATGGCCTTCAGGTCGGGCAGCAGGAAAAAGTTTTGGAAAACGAACCCTAGCCGGGTGCTCCGCAGTTCCGCTCGCTCGCGCGCTGGCAGCTTGCTTGTGTCGCGTCCCTCCAGCAGGTACTGCCCCGCCGATGGTTCGTCCAGGCAGCCTAGCAGGTGCATCAGCGTCGATTTTCCGCTGCCCGATGCACCCATTAGGGCAACGAACTCGCCTGCCTGAATGGTCAAATCTACCCCTCGCAGGGCCTGAACACGCGTCTTACCCAGCAGATACTCCCGCTTCAGACCAGTCGTTTGAATCAACGGTGACCCATCCGGTGGTTTGTTTACTCGCCCGTTCACCGGCTCACCACTTCTTCGCCTTCTTCCAGCCCGCTGGCGATCTCAATAAATGAGTCGCCGCGCAGACCCACCCGTACGGTGCGGCTTTCGGTATGGTCGCCTACCCATACCTCCACCTCCGCGGAGCCGTCCGAGCGCGCGCGGACCGTAGCGCGCGGCAGGCGCAGCACATCGGCTCGTGATTCGATCACGATGGAGGCATCTACCGTCATTCCGGAAGCCAACACCTCAGGCGACTCGTCTAAAGACAGGTACACGGTATAGATTGCCCGGTCGCCTTCGGCCCGCCTGGGCACAATGCGCGCAACTTTGCCAGTCATAGAAGCCTCGGGCACCGCGTCGAAAAACAACTGCACCGCCTGACCCGGCGAAACCAGCGGCAGGTCTTCTTCCACCACCGTCACCTCGGCCTCCAGCTTGCGGGGGTCGGTGAACGTCACCAGTCCCGCGCCCTCCTGTACCGGCTGTCCTACCTTGACACCCACTTCGATCACCACGCCGCCGAATGGAGCTTTTATTTCCAGGCTTTCCAAATCAGACCGGGCTGCGGCCAGCGCTGCCTGCGCCTGCTGGTACTGAGCGTTCGCCAGGGCCAGCTCGGGGCCGCCGTCTATGAGGATCTGGTCGTACTTGCGCTGGGCTTCCTGGAGCGTTGCCTCGGCCAGAGCCAGCGCGGCATCCGCCGCCGCCACTTCTTCCGTATCGGGCTTGGATGTGAGCCAGTTCAAATTTGCCAGTGCCTGGTCGCGCTCGGTTTTTGCCTTGGCCCATTGGCTGAGCATCTCCGCGCGCTCATAATCCGTCTCTGGTCGGTCATCCACCTGGTCGTATCGCGCCTCCGCATCGCTGGCCGCTTCTTCCGCCACCAGGTAGCGCGCGCGAGCCACGTCGATTGTGTCCTGCGTGGTGCGCGCGTAATCTTTGCTAGCGCGCTGGTTCTGAGCCTTCTCGTAGGCCTCTTTCGCTACGGAAAGCGCCACCTGCGCCTCGGCCAACGGCACGCCCGACTGCTGCTCCGCCAGCCTGGCTTGCGCTTCGATCAGCCTAACCTGCGCGTTTGAGACAGCCAGCTCAAACTGCTCGCGGTCACCCAGCACGACTAGCGTCTGGCCCTGCGTCACCCGGTCGCCGGGCAGCACGTTCACTTTCTCAACCCGCCCATTGACCTCAGACTGCAAGGTAGTTTCGATGGTATCCACCAGGGAGCCGGGCGCTGTCACCGACTGCGACACCTCGCCGCGGCCCACCGCAACCGTAGGCGGCTTGGGCGTAGGCGTCTCCGGCACCTGGCTGGTGACGTACCCGTAATACCCGGCAGCGCCCACCACCGCCAGCCCGATGGCGATCACCAATACAAACAACCAATGTTTCATGTAATCCACTCCAGTTTTCGCGTTGCAGCCAGTGTACTGGAGCCAGATTACAGCCCGGTTATCGCCCGGTTACGATTTCGTAATCTCTTTAATAACGAATGAGATACTGTACGCGGACAACGAAGTTGTCCGCGTACAGTATCTCATTCTGTCCTCACATCACAAACCGGTAGCCGATCCCAGGCACAGTGAGAATCATCACTGGTCGCGCGGGGTCCAGCTCCACCTTCTCGCGCAGGCGGCGGATGTGCACGTTTACCGTGCGCTCGCTGTCCAGATCAGGCGAAAAATTCCACACCTCTTCGATGATCTGCGCTCGTGTCAGCGCCTGCCCCGGATGGCGTGCCAGGTACAGCAGCAGCCGGAACTCGGTCGGCGTCAGGTTCAGCACCTGATCGCCGCGCCGCACCTGCCCACTCGTCAGCTCGATCATCAGGTCGCGAACTAAAATCTGGTCGCCCTGCCCCGCTGCATAATCTCCGTACGCCCGGCGGATCTGCGCCCGAATGCGCGAGAGCAGCTCGCGCAGGCTGAATGGCTTGACCATGTAATCGTCCGCGCCGATCTCCAGACCTAACACCTTATCCATCTCTTCGCGCTGAACGGTGAGGATCAGGATGGGCATGTGCATCCCCTGAGCGCGCATCGCACGGCAGGCGTCAAACCCTGAACCATCTGGCAAGCGCACATCCAGGATCACCAGATGCGGCTTTGCCGTCCGCGCCGTTTTCACCCCCTCCACCAATGCGCTGCACCAAGTTACCTGGTAACCCTCGCGTTCCAACCCATCCTGAACCGCACGGGCAATCGCCGGGTCATCTTCGATGAGCAAAATATGATGTTGTGGTCGCGGGTGGATCTGTGACATGCCTCTATTGTAGTAGATATTTGCTAGAGCATTATAAAACTCCACGATCTGGAACAAATCTATGACGAACTGGCGGCAATCTGGAAGCCGATTCGGGAGGCGATCGACAAGGTCGCCTCCGCGGTGGCCGGTGGGTTTTCAGACTCGATTGCCAACACGCTGGCCCTGGTCAGCAAAATCATTAATACTGCCATATTGGAGCTAACCACCTGCAGGCTTGATTGTCCGGGTTGTTGTAATACTTTCTCCCCTGCTCCGTATAATGATTCAAATGGACGCACGCGCTCGAATTCTCGCTTTCTTTGGCACCCGTACAGACGAGTCCAGCTTCGCTGAAATTTACCGGCAGGAGTTGCCGCGGGTGTACAACTTCTTCCGCTTCCGCATAGGGGATGATGCCATCGCCGAAGACCTGACCTCTGAGACGTTCGAGAAGGCGTGGCGCAGCCGTGCGCAGTACCGAAACGACCGGGCAGCCTTTACCACCTGGCTGTTCACCATCGCGCAGCGCGTGCTGGTCGACCATCTGCGTAAGAACAAAACGGTCATTCCGCTGGAGGCTCTGCACGAGCTTCCAGCAGATGAAACCACGGAGGACGAGATACTGAATCAGGCCGATTTCATCCGACTGAACGTCCTCCTCGCTCAGCTTGCGGACCGCGACCGGGAGTTGGTGGCTCTCCGGTATGGCGCTGGTCTCACCAACCGCACTATCGCGCGTCTCACTGGGTTATCCGAGAGCAATGTGGGTGTACTGCTGCACCGCGCAGTGCAAAAGTTACGGCAAGAGTGGCGCGAAGAAGAGGAGAGGACAGCATGAACAATGACGATGATACCTTCTTCCAACAATTCCACAAAGCGCCCCGGCAGGAGATTGCCGACGCGCTATATCAAAGGATTAATGGACCCATGAACGCACAAAAAACACAATCTCATATTCGTCAGCATCGGCATTTGTCGCTGACTTACGCGGCAGCCGCCGTCCTGTTCTTGGCGATCGTATTCTCTATCCCTACCACCCGCGCGAGTGCGATCAATCTTGCGCGGCAGATCGGCGCACTCCTCATTGTGCAGGAGCCGCCCTCACCCAACTACCAGGCTACTGCCATCCCATTCAATGGCGCAGTGGAGGTGAGCCACGCGCAGATCGTTAAGGAGGCATCCCAGGTCGCCGGGTTCGCTGTGCTGGTACCCTCCGCCTTACCAGATGGCTATTCACAGAAAGGCGGGTTCAGCATCTCACCCAACGGTGCGGGCAGGAACGTGGTATTCTCTTACACAAGTGCGGACGGTAAGTTCCTGCACTTCAACCAGTACCAGTATGCGCAGGGCGACTCATTCACTAACTACGTGGCCGGGCAGGAAACTTTGGTGGACGTGATGGTGCGTGGACAGAAAGGCGCATGGATCATTGACCGCTATATGACCGACCCCACTAACCCCGAACAGGGCGGCGAAGCAAACCTGCGTTCCACCTCCTGGCTGATCTGGGAGGAGAACGGGGTAGTCACTACCATAATGACGGATGGACTATCGCTTGAAGTGGCGCTTGCAGTCGCGGAGAGTATGAAGTAAGCTGTATAAAAAGGGATTGCCCGAAATCTGGGCAGTCCCTTTCAGATCTGCGAGCCAGTGCCAGTAGTTCCGAACCGGCCTGCGCTTCGGTAAGCAGATACCCAGAGCGCAGGCCACTGCCGGTGGATGAACCAGACTTTTGCGTGGCAGACTCGTATTCAACGCATAATTGACGCAAAGGCCGCTAGATTGGGTACCCCCATTATCCATAGTGGATAATCCCAAAACACGCTTTCCAGGCGTGTTTTGGGATTAAAATGCCCACCTGGCGAGAAAATCCAGGCCCGAGAGTCGGGCTGACTTATCCCATTTTCACTTAATTCTCCCCAACCCAAACCCGATAACGACAAAGGGTAATGCAGCAGTTCCTTTACCGTCCAGCGCCTGTCCGTTAGCATGGCTGCCATGGCGGGAGTCCTTTGTCTGTTGCGTCTTGGCTACTGCTTGCCTTTCCGTTGATGCGGCGTTTCCAGCACTTCTGCCAGGCCTTCATGAAAACGGACAAAGTGATAATAGACCTCTTGCAAAAGTAAAGCGGGTAGGCATAATAGGAGGATGCGATACGAGACGGTCAAACAGCTCAAGGATGAAGATTTCAAACGATTGACCTGAGTGAGCCGGGCGATGTTTGAAAAGTTGCTGGTGGTGGTAAAAGGCGGGCTGCGTGATTTTGGGCGAAAACCGAAATTGAGCCGAGAAGATCAGCTGTTGCTGACTTTGATGTATTGGCGCGAATACCGGACCGAGTTTCATATTGGGGGGGCACCTATGCAGTAAGCGAAGCAACCGTGTGCCGCACGATCCAGAAGATCGAGAACGTGTTGATGCAATCGGGAGCGTTCCGTTACCGGGCTGGAAGGCATTACAGCCGAGTGACACGGTGATCGAAGTGGTGCTTGTAGACGGCACCGAACAACCGATCGAACGCCCGAAAAAAAACAGCGCAGGCATTACAGCGGCAAAAAGAAGCGACACCCGCAAAAAGCGCAGTGGATCGTGAACCAGAAGCGCCTGGAAATTCTCGCCACGGCCTTTGGGACGGGCAGCACGCACGATTTTCACCTGTTCAAAGAAAGTCGTAGTGCTATGTCAACCCATATTTGTTGCCTGGCCGATGTCGGGTATCTGGGGATTGGCAAGGTTCACAAAAACAGCCGGATCCCTGCCAAGAAATCCAAGCTCCATCCGTTGACTCAGGAGCAAAAAACCGAGAACTACCAACTCTCCTGCCAGCGCATTTTTGTGGAGAATGTCATTCGCCGGTTGAAAATCTTCCGCATATTGAGCGAACGCTATCGCAATCGCCGCGAGCGCTTTGGATTTCGCTTCAACCTGATTGCCGCCATTTACAACCAGGAACTTGCTATCAACAAGCTTTGCATGGAGCCTAATGAAGCTATAATGTTCTGGTGCCTGTTCAGCCGGGTTTGAATTTCACATCCTTTTTGTGTGCGTGCAGCAGTACTGCACAGAGAACACACCTTGCCCCCGATTCGTCGGAATGGTCATGTAATTTTCGTTGCTTCATCTTTCCATGTTGAAGGAGTATGAAATGCCAGTTGCGTACAAAAGCAAGCTTCATCAAATTGCCGTCCAGTTTCCTACCGATTACTGGAATGATTCTTGTTCCATTGAAGAACTGACCTATGCCGTAGAGAACGGCGCGGTTGGCGCGACGACAAACCCGACCATCGTTCACGGCGTGTTGAACAAAGAACTGTACATCTGGGTTGATCGCATCCAGGAGATGATTGGGGAAAACCCAACCTGGGATGAAACTGCCATCACCTGGAAATTAATCGAAGAGATGGCCGTCAAGGGCGCTGCCTTGCTGAAACCTGCTTTCGACCAGCACGACGGGAAGAAGGGCCGTCTTTCCATTCAAACCAACCCGGCGTTTTACCGCGATGCAGTGGCGATCACGCGCCAGGCGGTGCACTTCAACACCCTGGCGCCCAATATGCAAGTGAAAGCGCCTGTCACGAAGGCCGGCTTACAGGCAATCGAAGAGGCCACCTACCTGGGAGTATCAATCAACGCCACAGTTAGCTTTACCGTCCCGCAAGCGGTTGCCGTGGCTGAATCCGTAGAGCGCGGCCTCGCTCGCCGCGCTGCAGAAGGCAAGGATATCGAGCACATGGCGCCGGTTTGCACCATTATGGTGGGCCGCACAGATGACTGGATGAAAGTGCTGGCCGGGCGAGAGCACATCGATATTGACCCATCCTACCTGGATTGGGCCGGGATTGCCTGCATGAAGAGAGCGTACGCCATCTATCAGCAGCGCGGGTACCGCACCCGGTTGCTGGTGGCAGCCTATCGCCACCTGGGCCACGTGGCTGCGTTTATGGGCGGCGACCTGGTACTCTCGATCCCGTGTGATTGGCAGCGAAAATTCAATGCTAGTGATATCGAGGTGCGCGAGCAAATGAGCCGCCCGGTCGATCCGCGCATTATCGAAGCGCTGTGCCAGAAGATCCCCGATTTCCGGCGCGCCTATGAGGAAGACGGTCTGAGCGTGGAGGAGTTCGATACCTACGGCGCCACCGTCCGCACGCTGCGCGGGTTCATCGGCTCTGCCCACGACCTAACAGGCGTCGTGCGCGACTTTATGCTGCCCGATCCCGACGTAAAGTAGAAGTAGGGTTTTGAAAACGTGAAGCGTTTTCAAAACCCTACTTTCCTCTATTCATCCTCGAGTATACGCTGCTCGTCGAGCTTGCGTTTCTCCATCCACTTACTGAGAACTTTGAGCTTGATATAGCCGCCCACGACGACAACCGCAGCGATGAGAACCCACCAGTACCATTCCATTTGCTTTTCTCCTTTCTTTCTAAAAAATGTTGTTCTGTGTGGTTGTGCTGCGCAATCACACAGCATGCCTTTTAAATAACCCAAGTTGCTACCCAAGGGCGTTGATGGAGGAAGCGAGGACAAACAGCCCCACTTTCAACTCAAAGCCCTGAGCAGTGACAGAATGAATGTGTTTTGGCAACAAGCGCTCAATCATGCT
>JAEYTI010000114.1 GCA_023434145.1 Chloroflexota bacterium
AGCATGATTGAGCGCTTGTTGCCAAAACACATTCATTCTGTCACTGCTCAGGGCTTTGAGTTGAAAGTGGGGCTGTTTGTCCTCGCTTCCTCCATCAACGCCCTTGGGTAGCAACTTGGGTTAATTATCAAATACCCGATTAAAAATAATTAATATACATTGGAAGGAGGTGAGGCCAACGAAAAATAGGTTTTTTTGATCACACAATAACCTGAACTGAAACATTGAAACTTTGTTGAGGAGAATGCATATGTCCAAAAGGACAACCAAGTATTTGATCATAGCGGGGCTGCTTGCTGCCTTGGGGCTGCTGCTGGTAGCTTGCCAGGGCGCCACGCAGGTGACTGCGCCAACCCAGGGACCTGCGCCGACCCAGGCCGCTGTTCCCACCTGCCCGGCCCCCGCGGCCTGCCCGACTGCCGTTCCGGTGGAAGAGGGCGTGGTTGCTCCGTTCGAGGCTGAATGGGCCGCTTCGCCGCATAATGCCCTCGAATCTGAGGCATTTGCGCACTGGAACGAGGAAGATCCTGCCGAAATTCCTGCCAACTGCGCTGCCTGCCACAGCACCCCCGGCTACATCGACTTCCTCGGTGGTGATGGCACAGAAGCCGGCACCGTCGACGCGAACGTCGCGGTTGGCACCACGGTGAACTGTGATGCCTGCCACAGCCCGGCTGCGGCTGCGCTCACGGCTGTAACCTTCCCCTCCGGCGCCGTTGTAGATGACCTCGGCCCTGAGGCTCGCTGCATGGTCTGCCACCAGGGTCGCGCCAGCTCAACCCAGGTGAATGCCCAGATCGAACGCTTCCAGGCGGAAGATCCCGATCGTGCCCCGCTGCCGCTCCAGGATGGTGAACGGACCGTCAACTTTGGCTTCATCAACATTCACTACTACGCCGCCGCCGCCACCCTGTACGGCACTGAAGCCAAGGGTGCGTACGAATACGCCGGCAAGACCTACGATGCCAAGTTCGACCACATTGATGGTTACGATACCTGCGTCGACTGCCACAACCCGCACACCACCGAAGTGAAGATGGATGAGTGCGCCGTGTGCCATGATGGCGCTTCCACGGTGGAAGATCTGCGCGCGATCCGCATGCTTTCCTCGGCCCGCGATTATGACGGCGATGGAAACATGGAAGAGGGCATGGCCGATGAAATCGCCGGCCTGAGCGATACCCTCTACGGCGCGATCATCATGTACGCCAAGGACCTCCAGGGTACCGGCATCGTGTATGACTCTTCCGCGCACCCCTACTGGTTCAACGACCGCGATAACAACGGCGAAGCCGACACCAACGACGAAGGTCGTGCCGCAGCGTACAACACCTGGACGCCGCGCTTGCTGAAGGCTGCCTACAACTATCAGGTTGCGTTGAAGGATCCCGGTAACTACGCCCACGGCAACAAGTACACCATTCAATACCTCTACGACGCAATCGAAGACCTGAACGTGGCCCTGCCGACCAAGCTCGACATGAGCACCATGGTCCGCGACGATGCAGGTCACTTCGCTGGCAATTCCGAAGCCTTCCGTCACTGGGATGCTGAGGGTGGCGAAGTACCCTCTAGCTGCGCCAAGTGCCACTCTGCCACCGGCCTGCCGATGTTCGTTGAGAACGGCGGCACGCATGTGATTGCTGGCAACGGCTCGCTGATGACCACCGGTGTTGTGAACGTGGATGCCTCCAATGGCTTCACCTGCTACACCTGCCACAACCACAACGAGTGGCCTGCCGTGTACCAGATCAATGAGGTAGTCTTCCCCTCCGGCGCTCGCGCCAGCTTTGGTGAAGGCGACCCGAACAATCTGTGCCTCCAGTGCCACCAGGGACGCGAATCCAGCGTTTCGATGAACCGCGCGTTGGGTGACCGGCCTGGCGATACCGTCGATGAATCTGTCCGCTTCCGCAACGTTCACTACTTCGTTGCAGGCGCTACCCTCTTCGGCACCGAAGTCAAGGGCGTCTACGAATGGGCTGGCAAAACGTACTCTGGCCGCTTCGAGCATGTACCGAACTTCGACTCCTGCTCCGAATGCCATGATGCGCATGCCCTCGAAGTTGAGGCTCAGTCCTGCGCTGGTTGTCACCAGGGCCAGGCCCTCGATCAGATCCGCATGAACACCGATGATGTTGACGGCGATGCGGCTGAAGAAGGCGTCAAGGGTGAGATCGATACCTACATCGAGAAGCTGTATGCTGCCATCCAGGCTTATGCCAGTGAGAACAGCGTCGGCATCGTGTACGATTCGCATGCCTACCCCTACTGGTTCGCTGACGCCAACGGCGACGGCGCCGCCGATACCGGCGAGAACGGCGCTGTCGGCTATGCCGCCTGGACGCCCAACCTCGTTCGTGCAGCCTACAACTACCAGTACGCTCAGAAGGACCCCGGCGCGTTCGCGCACAATCCTTCTTACGTAATCCAGGCACTGTATGACTCCATCGAAGCAATCGGTGGTGATATGACCGGCCTGGTCCGGCCCGAGGTAACAACCCCGGCGCCGTAACCGCAATACCGCGATGAACAAAAACACCCCGGGAGTTATCTCGGGGTGTTTTTGTACCTGCTCAACCCCGGGCGAACAGGTACCATACTTTTTCTATTCGTTGATAGGTCGAAATTGTGACATTTATCCGGCTTTTCATCCTTTGCCCACCAGATCATTAAGGTATAATTAATCTTGCTACCTTCCTAGGAGAATTAAATTACTTGCGCCAGCGAAGATATTTCCATCCTACTTTGAGGAGAATGCAATGAGAGGAACCGTTCCGAAAGCGCTGATTGCACTTACGGCTGTACTGTCATTGGCGCTGATCGTTGCCGGATTCTTTGCGTTTGGCGGCACGCCCACGCCAGTTCAGGCAGAAGAACTGGCCGCGCCGCCCGCGCAGCAGCCCGACAACACCCAATGCACCGACTGCCACAGCGCACCCAACCGTGTTATGACCTTCCCGAACGGCGAAACAGCCTCGATCACTGTTGACCCGGAAGTGTATGCTCAGGGCGTTCATGCGAATCTGGCTTGCCAGGTGTGCCATACCAACATTGCCGGTTTCCCGCATCCCGAGCGCACCGCGGATTCTGCTCGCGAGTACACGCTTCAGTATAAAGATACCTGCGCGCAGTGCCACACCGAGCAGATGGAAGAAGTGGAAGGCAGCGCCCACCACGCGCTTGCGCTTGCCGGTAATCCCGATACCCCAAGCTGCGCCGATTGCCACGATCCGCACGCTACCGAGCCGATCGCCAAGGATGAAAACGGAGAACCGGCTCCCAGCGAGAACCAGAAGATCGCAAACATCTGCGCCAAGTGCCACAGCGCCGTGGTCGAACAATACAAAACAAGCGTGCACGGGCAGGGCGTGTTTGTTGAGAATAACCCAGACGTGCCTGCGTGCCACGACTGCCACGGCACGCACGAGATTGCCAGCACCCGCACTCAGGAGTACCGCCTCAACTCGCCCGATCTTTGCGCTGAATGCCACACACGCGATGACATCATGGGCAAGTATGGTATTTCCACTGATGTAATGGATACCTATGTGTCGGACTTCCACGGCACCACCGTGGTTTTGTTCCAGCGCACCAGTCCTGATCTACCGACCAATAAGCCGGTCTGCTACGATTGTCATGGTATCCACAATATCATGGCTACCGATGACCCGGAGAAGGGCCTCCAGGTACAGGCAAATATGCTGGCGACGTGCCAGAAGTGCCACCCCGACGCCTCAGAAAACTTCTCGGCTTCCTGGATGAGCCATTACATCGCCAGCCCCACGCGGTTCCCGCTGGTATTCTACGTGGAATGGTTCTACCGGCTGTTCATCCCCGGTGTGTTGGGCGGCATGGCAATCTTCGTTTTGACGGATATCCTCCGCAAAGCCGGAATCACCCGCCAACGCCAGCGTGACGAAGCAGCGAAGGGCAAATAGGAGGCTATCATGGCTGTAATAACTCGCAAAAAAATCTCCGAATTTGTGCGTTTTTCGCGGGCACAGCGGATTGAACACTTTGTGCTCATTCTGTCATTCACGCTGCTCGCCCTGACGGGCCTTCCGCAAAAGTACCCACTTTCGCCGATCTCACTGGGCTTTGTCCAGTTGTTTGGTGGTGTTGAAGTGCTGCGTGTCATCCATCGCATCGCCGCTACCGTGTTCCTCATCGAATCGATCTATCACGTCGTGGTTGTAGGATACAAGTTGTTTGTCCGCCGCGAACAGGCATCCATGGTTCCTACCATCAAGGATGGCAAAGACGCCATCCAGGCCTTCCAGTACAACCTGGGCATGCGCAAAGACGCGCCCAAGATGCCGCGCTATAACTTCACCGAAAAGGCCGAATACTGGGCTATGATTTGGGGTCTCCTCGTCATGGCGGTCACCGGCTTTATGCTTTGGAACCCGATCGCCACTACCAATATCTTGCCCGGCGAGTTCATCCCCGCGGCGAAGGTTGCGCACGGTGGCGAGGCGGTACTTGCAGTGCTGGCGATTATCCTGTGGCACTTCTACCACGTGCATATTCGCCACTTCAATAAGTCGATGTTCACCGGGAAGATGGACCGCCACGCTATGGCAGAGGAACACGGCGCAGAGCTGGAAGATATTGAGGCGGGTCGTGTACACACCCCGCCCCCTGCTCCCGTTGTTCGCCAGCGCATGACGATCTTTGTCCCTATTGCCGCAATTACCTCATTGGTTCTGCTGGCTGGTGTGTACTGGTTTGTCACCTTCGAGCAGTCATCCATCGCTACCTTGCCGCGTGAGGAGCAGCCACAGGCGTTTGTGCCCCAAACGCCCACCATTGCCCCGCCTACCGCTACCCCCAAGCCCACCAATCCTGCTGAGACAGGTATGGTAGTATGGGCCGCCGGCGTGAATGGCCTCTTCCAGGATCGCTGTTTGAACTGTCACGGGGCGATCCCCGGTTTTGAAGCTGATTCTTACGAAAGCGTCTTGCAGTACGTGGAACCCGGTAACCCGGAGGGCAGCATTGCCTACACCGTGCAGGAACAGGGCGGCCACCCAGGGCAGTTTACAGACCGCGAGCTAGCGTTGGTCCGCGCCTGGATCGAAAACGGCGCGCTAGAGCAGTCGGAAAGCGGTGAGGCCGCCGGCGGTGAAGCCGGGGCAGATACCTGGGCCTCGCTTGAGCCGGTCTTCCAGAGCCAATGTGCATCCTGCCATGGTTCCATCGGTGGTTTCAGCGCCGAAAGCTTTGATGCGGTCATGCAGGCTGTTACCCCCGGCGATGCGGAAGGCAGTGCTGTGGTGCAGGTGCAGCGCGAAGGTCACCCGGGCATGTTCCAGCCGGAAGATCTCCAGCGCGTCATCGACTGGATCAATGCTGGGGCTCCCCAGTAAATAATTGAATTGTTGAAAAGCGCCGCCCAAAGTCTGGGCGGCGCTTTTTGTTGGAAGTATCGTTTCGAAATTCTTACTACTGCTACCCGAAGCCGTTTATGCGAGCCGCGTACCGCAAGAGCGGCAAAAAGCATCGCCGGGGTTGGCTTTCTTTCCACACTGCGTGCAGAAAATTGATTCGCCAGAAGCGGGCGCAGAGGTAGAAACGGCGCTGGCAGAGGCTGCATGGCGCCTGCGCTTGCTGGTGTTTCGTGCTGGCGCACGCCCTGTCATCATATACCAAAAAATTCCGCCACCGATCAATGCCAGCCCTACCCCGGCGATAATCCATGGCAGCACCTGGCCCATGTTTACGCGCCCGGCAGTCGAGTCGCTTACGGGCTGGTTTGGCTGCGCAGGCTGGAACTGCTCAGGATACGTGAGTGTATCGTCTGGTTTGTTGTAGCGCATGACAAGATCAAACCCCGTACCCGCGCGAACACTGCCAACGGGCACGCCGTAGTACGTGAGTCCATCTTCTGCCTGGCTGCTTCCCGTCTGCGGAGGGACAAAGCTCATCCCCGTGGCGGTGGGCGGCTGCTGCACCTGCACCAGCAAATCGTTGACCGTATAATCGCCGGGCCAGGTGAGCGTATATTCACGTTCCGCGCCCTCTTTGCGATCAAACGGCTCATAGAACTCTACCCGCACGTTCGGCACGGGGGCAGTAAACAAGATCTCAACCCAGGGCCCGGCGGCTTGCGTTTCATAATCCAGGTTGAACAAGCCGGTCGGGTTTTCCATGGCAACGGCGTGGAGGACGGCATCGGCTGGGACGCGAATACGCATATCAGCAGGAAGTGACACGTTGCCCGAAAGCGTGATGATATACATCACCAAAACGCTTGGCTGGTCGAACTCTGGGCGCACATCAATAATGACGTTTTCCAGGACGATGCCGCTGCTCTGCGCCAGTGCTTTTTCTGGCATTATCAGGGCAACTACCAGCAGCAGGCTTATCAGAAACAGCAGTCGGGGAGCGGATTTGGATCTGTGAATCTTCATGAACATTATCCTGATCAGGTTTGGGCCTAAGTATATCATTATCCCTGGGGAATATGATTGGCGCTTAAGTGCCTCTTTGGGAACCACTGAGGTTGTC
>JAEYTI010000035.1 GCA_023434145.1 Chloroflexota bacterium
TAGCGCCTTTGAAAGAATCTGCCCGATTCTTTCAAAGGCGCTTTACCTTTGTAAAATTCCTTCAAATCTTTTTTCCTGTATTAGCAACTTGCACACTAAACCTACAGTCTACGGATTGAGGTCGTCCAAGCATCATCCAAGACAACCGCACCACGCCATTCCACCAGGCATTCGATACCTGGTACCAGTGCGTGTTGGTTAAGCCACTAAGGTACAAATATCTTAAAAAGCCAGAGATAGATATAAATTCATGATATTCCAGTGAGCCGTAAAACCTCGGCGCACAACTAATCAGGATTAACAGTTATCGGAAGTCTCCTCAGCTTGAAAATGTATTTTCCTTTACCCTCGTATAGAGCGAACAAATAAGCGGAAACAGACCCAGATAACAAAGGGCCCACCAATCAGAACTACCTTGTCGATAAGCGTATGGTCGCCGCCATAAGTAGCCAGAAACCCTAAGAGGGTAAACCCTGTAACCAGTCTTTGCTCAGCATTCTTCATAGCACCTTACTCCTTTTAAAATCATGCCTGTCAGTGTGAGAACTTCACCAGGTTATCAACCAGGTATTCATATTCGTATAAAAACGCGGATGGCGATTGCACTTTTATCATAGTGGCCAGCTGCGGACCGTGACAGTCACGAATTCGCTTGCGACTCTCACATGGGCATTTGGCATGTCCGCCAAACTTTCCACTTGCCAATATTCTTAGTAAACCGAGTGTGGCTTTGGGGGTCGCAACCCGAAAGTAATCTCGATAGTATTCAAGTATTCCTTGTGCTCCGTGGGGAAGTTCTCCAAACGGCAATGGACCGTGCTTTCTTTTGTAGCTATAAGAATATAAGTACGGCAGCACACACCGATTGACGAATCCTAACAATGTTGGTTCGATTTGAAATGCTTTGCGTACTGCAAATCGCGCCCCTAAGCACAATGATTGGTTTGTGTAATGGTGAAAATCTTTTGGAATTCGTCCTCCTGTTTCCTGGACTGTGGGGAGCGTGCCAGGATAGTCTTCGGGAATAGTGACTTTGATTGTGTACGTATCCTCTATCACTTGGCCAGAATACTCTCCCAGAAAATGCAGTTTTCCCTCTATCCAAAAAGAGCCCCCGGCATTGCACTGTAGATGCATATCCGGATAAGCTTCTTTTAGAAGTTGGTAGTGCTGATATACAAGTACTGCACCCACGGCATTACTCGCCCCACGGTTGATTGGGAATTATCGCAACCGGAGAGGGTTTTGTAGGACGGGGTGATACACTGCCTGCTGTGCGTTTTGCGCCTGCTTCCTTGAACCGGTTTATAGACATGTTCGAGACCCGCTCCCCAAACAAAGACGAGAGCAGCTGCCGTTGAGCTTCTACATCATCACAAGTGAGTATTCGGTATACATCGGTTTTCACCTGATTCAGCCACTGGCGAAACTTCTTCTCGCGTTCCGGGTGGTCTTTATCCTGCCACCGTTCCGCAAAATTCTCAGCTGGATCAACCGGATTAGCAACCCATGGTACACCATTGCGCACTTCGATGAAGGTGGGCATGTTTTCAACCATGCTTATAAGCGCAACCGTCAAATCGGCCTCATCGGTGTACGCCCGTGCAGCTAATGTGGTGATGATGATTGACGCCGGTTTATTGTCGGGATCATTTTGAAACATGATATCCCTATGCCGTTTGAGAAGTTGAATGGATCGTTGGAGTGGAGTTCTCACTTCGTATTCCGGCACATCGTCAATTTGTGCCTTATACGTTTCAGCCAGGTTCCGGCGCATTTTCTCAAACTGTACGGTCATGCGCTCTTTAAACCAGGCAGCATAGCCTTTTGGATTGCACCCGGGCCATTCTGAAGTGATCCGTTCATAGTCCGGCCGAGTGTTATCGGTGATGGCAATGCTGGTTTCGGCCAATCGCTGTGGTACTCCCCGCTCTTTAAGTACGACGAATGTGCTACGATCGGGCACTGCGGGGAGAATGTCCATATGAAATTGTGCTCCATCCGCATACAACAGAGTCCAGCAGCGCCTGCCCTCTTCATCCAGCATATGCTTGTAAATCTGATGTTCCTTCAAACGGGCGCCGACCAATTCTTTCAACTGCTTTTGGGTGAGCTTTTCCTTTTCAATGAATAGCTCAAAAACAAGATCCAGATCATAATCGTCTGCGTCACTCAGTGGTTTCACCACGATTCCCAAAAGAAATGATCCCTGCGGATATATGCGAGGAGAAAACCGAGCCAGTGGCGAACTCCCCTCTCCCAACCACTCGCCAACAGCCTTGTATTTCGCCTCCGCTTCTTTGAAGCAGGTGTCGGAGATATCGAGACCTTTCGCAATCTCGTTAAGAATAAAGCTAAGGTCTTCGTGCTTGATGGTTATCATAGACGATCATCTCCTAAACGTAATGTCGGTAAAAATCCTCCGTTTTTACGATTTTGCTCGTAGATAAGAAACGGGAGGTCTGCCTTGGGTTGTCGTACCCGCCCTATTTCGACGGCCACGGATACGGGAACGGCTGGGAACAAATGGATTGTGGCGTGCTCTCCGTGAATGGCTTTGATGCGGTTGAGAAGCAAGCGGAATTCCTGTCGGAACAACTGCAACTGGGCACGGCTTTTGAGAAAATCATTGCTGGGGTTAGCAATCGTCATTTCCCATTCGGAATACGGCTGATCCCCGAGAGTTGCCGCAATGCGCTGGCTGTCGATTGTTGCGCTCAAGGAAAGTTTTAAGGCCACAACTGCATGCCGACTGGAAGCTTCATGGATGTGGTATGCGAACTATTCGGGACCGATTTGCCAATCCCAGGAAGGTGGCTCGCGATGGAGCTGGTATACATCGGCTGGAACTATGTCCGCCAGTAATGAGCCCAACTTAATCAGCAATGGCTGCGGGGCGAAAGCGAACACAGAAAAGTGGTTGCGGCCCGTACTGCTGTCAAGGACAGGTTTTACCTTGTGATCAAAATTGCGCTTCAGATTTTCTGCTTCCAGTTCCCAGAATTCTTTTTCGCAGTCCTCAAACCGGCTGTTGGATAACCCTAATTCTATGGGCAATGCGTCCGCTGGATAACGGATCGGATTCATCGCCACTAGCGCATCCTGAAAATCGATTTTCGGTTGAAATGTTCCCACGCAACCACGGTAAATGATCACGTGGCTGGTTTTATCCTGGGTGATCGCAGTGAGCCGTTCAATCCGCGCCTCGTGAGCCTTTTTCATCTGCCGCAAGGCCTCTACGCTGTAGGTTCGTGTGATCGTATCAATCATGCGATGGTGCGTATGACACATGAGCATGAGATTATTGGCGTCGTTGCGATATTCATACGATAGTACAATGTCGCCTCTGGGACCATCCGGGCTATCACCGATAATATGAGCCACATCGGCAAAATTCATTTCTAATTTGGTGAGTCCATCTCGCCATAGTGGCTGGTTACACCCATCAAACTCGCACCGCCCTGCCGACCGTGCCCACAACAAACACTTTACTGGTTCCGAAATTCTGGTATTCGACATTCGTCCTTCCTGGTAAATTCATGGTAAGTAATCTGGTTTAAGTATAGTCATTAAGAAGCGGGTTGTCAATATAAATCACGGTATTTTAAGGTATGTCATTTTCGCTAACATGTGGTAAATCACATTGACGACGACTCACAAATGGATATAATTATCTTAGGGAAATTATTAATTTATTGAAAAGGGCTCACCCAATGTTCCTCCCCACTGACCAGTTGTATAAAACTATAGGAGAAAACATTCAACGAGTGCGATCTACACGGAATATGAGTCAAGAGGAACTGGCTCAAAAAGTGGATTTGGTTCGTACGTCGATTACGAACATCGAAAAAGGGAAACAAAAGATCCAAATACACACCCTTTTTCAAATTGCATCAGCTCTAGGAGTATTGGTCACTGATCTACTGCCCGCTGGAACTGCTCAGCCTCCCGATATTGATAAGTTACTTGAACAGCAGTCGCTCCACGAAGACTCACGGGATGCAGTTCTGCGGGTCCTAGGGAAAAAATAACCAACAAGGAGGAATCATTATGATACGACGTCAGAAAAAGATTCAAAGCATAGTTGAAAAACTGCTATCAGACGCAATGATTTATTTTCCTCATGTAGATGTTGAGAAAATTGCGAGAAATCTGAATATTCAGATAAAACTAGAAGATTTAAAGGATGTGTCGGGATTAATTTATCGGGATGGTATGCAAGTTATTATTGGGGTTAATTCACATCACGGTGAGAACAGACAGCGATTTACTATTGCTCATGAACTTGGTCATTTCTTTTTGCATTCGCAAAACCCCCTATTTATCGATAAAAATACCGATCATAGTTTTTCCATTAAATTAAGAAATCATGTTTCATCGGAAGCAGTTAGCCTAGAAGAAATTGAAGCAAACGCTTTCGCTGCTGAATTGTTAATGCCTACTCACCTTATAGCAGAAGCCGTGAAACATGTGAACACAGATGATTTAGACGAAATAATTGAACAACTGGCCGCCCAGTTCAAAGTGAGTAATCAGGCCATGACCATTCGTCTTTCCAATTTGGGCTTCTTTCAAGAAATGTAGATGTATGAGAAATAATCTAGCAGTTTCTATAAAGGCACTTCACCTTATTAAGGTTTTCTATAGTTGGTTTTTGTAATCGGCGACTGGCCTAAACCTACAGCCTACGGATTGCGGTTTTCCAAGCATCGTCCAAGATAATCGCTCTACGACATTCCACCACACATCCGGCACCCGATACCAAGGAGTGTTGGCTAAGCCAGTGGGAATATCTGGATCCGGCGCCGAAACCCGATCCAGAAAGCCACCCGGATGAATTGCGATGTCCGTATAGACGGCCGAATAGATGGGCCCAAGAACGCCCAAAGAAACGAACATACCCCAGCCGCATTGCGATGGCTCAACAACTTTCGCGGCTTCTACCCGGTCCTTCATAAACTCAAAATAAGTTATTCCGGCTGGCGCGCCCGGCACATCCATCGGTTGATTTCCCTTGTATGCGATGAACAGGATCGCGAGGCAAAGCAAAAGAAAGACAGCAGCCTTGATCACACGAAGCACCAAACCAATCAAAAACAGAAACCCCTTGATCACTCCTGATTCTCCTTTTTCACCTTGTACTCATTCTCGGGATTTATCCTCTCAGCGATCACCAGGTTTCCAAACCGGATCTCTTCACGATACATTCTGTCTACAGCGATCTCCACTACATCGCTTTCACTTCGTCCCATTGCGCTTGACAATTCCCTCAGCTGCCTAACTCCCTCGGAGCTGATACGAAAGGATCTAACCGGTTTCGATGAAGAATTCTTTCTTGGCATTGTTTCCTCCTTATAATTAATAGTAATACACTTGTATTTCAATGTCAATGCGCACTCGATTTATTTCATAATAAGTTTCATTGACAATGAAAAGATTTGCGCTATAATTTCATTATGAGTGAAAACAATTGGCGATCAAGATGGTCAACCGAGCAGGTTCGCGCTATGCTTTTGGAGCAATTTCAGGCATTTTGGCAGCGGGATACCGGTATTGAACGGGAGAAATTAGCCGAAATCGATAAAGCAGCCAGTGTTCCCTATGCTGTCATTGTTTCAGGGCTGCGCCGTGTTGGCAAATCTACCCTACTTGCCCAGGTGGCCCACCGTTTAGGGGAAGATGCGTTTTATTACATCAACTTTGAGGACGATCGCTTCCTGGGTTTTCGTGCCGAAGACGCGGACGATCTATACCAAATGCTCGTAGAAGTATTTGGCGAACGGAAAATTTTTATCATTGATGAAATTCAAAACATCCCTGGTTGGGAGCATTTTGTTCGTCGCTTCATGGACCTGGGGTTGAAGTTCTATATTACTGGATCCAATGCTTCCCTATTAAGCCGGGAGCTCGGAACGCGCCTCACCGGTCGATACATTCCCATCGAGCTGTTTCCATTCTCATTTACTGAGTATCTCAAGTTTCAAGACGAGCCAATTCCCGATCTCACCCGGATGACGACTGTGGAGAGAGCGCGTTTGAAAGCAGCGATGAATGCTTATCTGCAGGCTGGCGGTATCCCGGATGCATTGAAATACCCTGAACTGCCCTTACTTCGAACTCTGTATGATGATGTGCTGTATCGGGATATCGCAACCCGCCATCGCATTGACGCTGTTACCGCCCTGAAGGAACTGGCCTTTTACCTGATTAGTAATCCTGCCAGCCTGGTTTCGTTTAATAAGCTGAAAGAGCAGCTTAAATTGGGCAGCGTCAATACCATCAGCAGTTACATTGATTACATGGAAAACAGCTGGCTGATCTTTGCGTTAAATCTTTACGATTTCTCGGTAAAGCGCCAGCAGATTGCACCCAAGAAGATTTTCTGCATAGATACAGGCCTACCCAACACGGTTGGCTTCAACTTCTCCCCCAATACAGGTAAGCTTCTGGAGAATCTGGTGTTCCTCACCTTACGCCGGCAGACACGAGAAATTTACTATTACACCACGCCAGCCGGTTATGAAGTGGATTTCTATCTACCAGAAAAGCGGCAGTTGATACAGGTGGCGCAGCATCTTGAGAACCCATCAACGCGTTACCGGGAGGTCCGGGCTTTGGAAGATGCGGTCAAGGGTGTGAACACCCAGAGTGCGCTTATTTTGTCGGATGCTAACGATGAAGGATTTGAAATCAACGGAATTCCGGTGAAGATTGTGTCTGTATCAGAGTGGATGATTTCCCAATAATTTGTATCCCGGGCTACTGCCTTGGGTTCATTTTCTGAGATATGTGTTCAGGCTACAAATTCATTATGTCTGCGTACTGGCGTAACCTTATCACTTTTGAATACAGCCGATTTGTTTGGTTGAAAATCGGCTGTTTCAGCCAAAATAAAGAATGACGTTGTTGGCTGTACAAATAGTTTTTAGAAGAGAATTATCGTCTTTGTCATAAGATACAACGCAGGTTCTTAGCAATGTATTCTATCCTCACAGGGCAGTAATGAGGCATAATTAGAGTCTATCAAGGGCAAGTGTAATTCATAGTTAGGCCGCAGAACGCAAATGCTTTTTTGGGATCTCATAATTCTGAAGTTATTGGAGAATGCAAAATGGTGGCTTCCAGCGCGAATATCGATGAGGATAAATCAGTCCAGAGCCAAATCAAAATAGAATTGGAAGACCTGAAGAAGATTGCTGCCGCCTTTGGCCCGGCTCGCTTACGGGATGGTACCTGGTTCAATGAATTTGTGCAGGCGATGCTGTCCTCTTATGCTGAGAAGATTATCAAGGCTGGCGGTGTTGCGTATTTTCGAAAAAAGTATCCTGGTCTCACCCAGGATGCTATCGCAGAAAAACTGTGCACACTGGCGATGCGTTATGCGGCCATCGCTGGTGGGGTTACCGGGCTAACCGCTGCGACAGGGGTATTAGGCGGTTTGACCATCCCCGTAATTATTGCGGCCATTGGCGGCGAGATTTTGTATACCACGCGTTTGCAGGTAAGACTTATTTATGATCTCGCCACAGTTTATGGAGACCCAATTGACTTAAATGATCCGGAACAACTGTATCGAGCATTTATGCTGGCTTATGGTGTTACTGCTGTTTCGGCAAATGTAGGTGCCGTAGCTGCAGCCGGGGGGGCAGAAGTTGTGCGAGCACAGGTTTACCGCTTTGTCACAGGTAAAACGCAGATAATTCAAGAAGCTGCGATAAAAATATTGGGCCCGCGTATCGGGAGAATGATTACTCGGAATGCGATTATAAAGACTGCAGTTCCTGTAGCAGGGGTAGCGATCTCTTCAGGTTGGAACTACGTTTCTACAAAGAACATGGCTGAAGTTGGGCGGCAGGAATTTAAATTAGAAGCCCGCGCGCAACAGGCAGCGATTGACGTGTGTAATACAGCCAAGTTGACTTCCAAAGATCTGCCAATTATTGTGCAGGCAGTACAAACCATCATTAACATTGACGGCAGTATTGATCCGCGTGAGTTGAAGGTGTACCGGGCGATTGTGAAGTGCTTGAATGTTCCTGCTGAAACGCTACAAGAAATTGAAACTCGCGTAGAAATGAATGCTGATATCGTTGAGAAACAGCTGCGAGCCATCAAACGCGTAAAACTTCGCAAGGCTTTGGCTGACCTTCTTGTATTAGCCACTGCAGCCAATGGCACGATTGATTCAGCCGAACTTGACTTGCTCAATCGTTTTTTGCCAGCGTTAGATGATAAGTTGGATATGGACGCGCTCCAAGCTCAGGCGTCTCGCTATAAACGCAAAGAGCAAAAGGGCTTGAGAGAACAGGCGGGCGGATTCGGTCAGAAGATTCGTGGGCTTTTTGGCAAGAAAGCGCCGCAAGGATCTTCAGAACCAGAGCCAGCATCCAGTGGCGTGGCTGCAACTCCAACGACAGAGGCTTCTCTTGATCAGGCAGAACTTTTAGAGCGGTTAAATCTCCTTCATACAGAAGACTTGGTAACGGATTATGATTTAGAGGTCAAACAACTAGAATTGTCGGAGCAGTTTACGGTTTCCACTCTACCAACTTCAACTGCTGATGATCTACCGCTTGCCTTAATCCATCTACAGGCGCTTATCAACCTGACGAAGGTAGATGGAGTTAAGGACAAAACTGAGATCGAATTTCTGAACGAACTTTTGCCTGCTGCTAAGCTTAATGCTGAACAGACATCCGATCTTCAAGATCGTTTATCGGCTAATTATTTGGTTGAGATTGATTTTTCACCCTACCAAAATCATCCGGATGAAGCACAGAATCTCATAATGGACCTGGTGAACATGTCCAGGCAGGATGGCAAGGTTCAGCCCACAGAGAAACAGTACATCAAGAAGGTTGCTGAACATCTGGGTTTATCCCAGAATGATGTGGAGGAACTCTTAAATGATCAATCGACAACCTAACCACTGCCTGATTCTCCTCAGACAATTTTTATCAATCGAAAAATAGATCAATCCGCAAACTGGTGCACCCGTTCCACTTTTATAGCCGGTCCAACGCCAAATCATGCGCAATCTGAAGGTTCATCCAAAACTCTGGAGTTGTGCCAAAAGCTTGAGCAAATCGCCAGGCAGTATCTGGCGAAATACCCCGTTTTCCTCGAACAATTTCATTGATGCGCCTCGCTGAAACCCCCACATGCTTTGCGAAAGCCATCTGGCTAATTTCCATGGGCTGTAAGAACTCCTGAAGAAGGATTTCTCCGGGATGAGTTGGAATACGTTTGTTAGGAATCATAAAGTACCTCTCATTTACAAGCCTATTATATAGACGACCGCTAAATATTGAGTCAAAAACTCGTTTATTAATGTTTGCCCGCATGTAGCAGATGATTTATCCACTCTCGCAAATCCTCTCCTGCTTGCCAGTACTCAGTAATATCCTTTCCTTTCGAAACCTGAACACAGCGGAAGCGATGGCTAAACCCAGATAGAGCCGACATAAACTCCCGCCCGGCTTTATCACTGTCACCCACAATAAAGATTCGCTGGCTGCTGAGCAGCCGTGAAATCCACCGATAGTCTATCTCCCGGATGCTTGCACTGCCAAATGTTCCTACGCCCACCAGGTCGCCGGCTTCCTGATGCAGCAGCATCGCATCAAATTCCCCCTCAACAAGAAAAACCGTTGTTTTTCCAGCCATACTCTCAGCCCCAAACAGACCAGGCTGGCTGCCGCGGATCTGCAGATATTTCGGATCCTGCTCGAACCGCCGGATGTTGATTTTCCAAGTGGTTCCATCAATGATCCAGGGAATGATCACACCAGCGGAAAGGAAGACCCGATCTGATGCGGATTTCGGTGTCAATCCCCACGGTTGCATCCATTCGGAAAAATGAACCGGGTTATACCCAATGTGAAAGTTGTGGAGGGTTTCTTCGTTCAGTCCTCTTCCATTAAGATAGAGCCGAGCATCTCTCCCCCGCTCCGACCACAGCATTTTCTCCCAATGCTCTATATACAATCTGGCTCTGGCTTGCCAAGATTCATTGGGAGGGTTATGTTCAGCTGGAGGTGGAAGTTGAACGGCTCTGACCGGCCTGCTTTCACGGACATTCATCTTCCGATATTCTTTCAGCCAGGTGTTTACATTGCCACTTTTCCGGCAGCCAAAGCAAAAATAGCGTTTCCCATCACGATTTACCCCAAAGGATGGTGTGCGATCATCATGAAAAGGGCAGTGCCAGAAGAGCCAACGGTCAGATTTTTTGACCGGCTCTCCTAGATCGTCTTCAATGAGCTGGATCAAATCGAGAATCAAGGTTTACCTCGCAAAGTGTAGCAATAAAAACAGGGCTGCTACACTTGCTACGCTACACTTTCCTGAGTGAGAAAAGCATAAGTGTAGCAAGTGTAGCGGTGTAGCAAGGGTTCCCCCTGCTACACTTTCATCGACAGGCGGTAAGTAATCGCCCGCCGGCCGTTATTCGGAACCCGCTCGACCAGCCCATCTTGCTCGAGGCCAAGCAGCAGCGTTTCCACCCCTTCCCGTTTCTGATGGATCATCAAGCCAATCTCACGAGCGGTCATCCCATTCGGACCCGCTCGCTTGAGCACGCGCATGAGGCCATCTTCCTGACCGCGCTCATCTCCGTTGGAAAACTCGTTCAGCAGCCGGTGGACGCTCTCCCGCCAGGTCTCAGCAATCGACTGTCCCTGATACCAATGATCCAGGCTGACGCAGGGAGCTTCCTCGCGATCCGGGCGGCTGGTCCAGTCCGATACTGCCAACAGCATGGCCACCTTCATCGCCGAAACGTACAACCGGCCATACGAAGGATATAAACGGCGGTCGATGTCGCCCTGCAAAAGCATGTCATACCCGAGCGCCTTGGCATAAGCTTCCCAGGCAGCATATACCTCCGGCTGCAGTTTTACCGGAACTGCCTGGGGCGTCTCAACCTGCACATCGCCGGCCGTTTCTTTGACTTTCGGAACGGGCAGCGCCCTCTTTGCCAGGTTGACCAGTCGGGTAATCAAATCTTGAGGGATTTGAATGTCATTGGGGAAAAAGCGCCAATCGGGTATTTGCTTCTGGGGCGTAATCATCGCAAAGCGAGCCCACAAGCCGTTACTCCAATGCGCGCTGCGCTCGATATGGCTCGAAACGGCGCTGGGCGTAGTGGCGCCCAAATAGGAGAGGTAGGCATCCTTCACCGTCTGACGCCCACGACCAACCGTCTGCGACACCTCACGATCCGGGCAGTCAAACAGGGAGAGCACCAGCGGCAGCAGCCCAGCCGTATAATCCCGGTTGAATGAATCGAGCAGGTGACTGGCCTCGTCCATCAACCAGCCGCGTTGAGCAGAAAAGGCGCGTTCATCCAGCCAGCGCTTCTTTTCAGCCGCATCCCAAGACTCAAAAGTAGACGGACGAATCGTGCCCAGTTCCGCCACCAGGGATTCAGGCGTCTGTCGGCTGGCCAGAAGGAATGTATCCAGACCAGCCTGTTTCAAGAGCGTCTCCCCGATCCTGATCGCCGTTGTCTTGTGATACAGCGTGGATTCCGCGACGATCAGTTGATAGAGGTTTGGGTAAATGCGGTGAATGCCGGCCTGCAGGTAAACCCTGCGCGCCACCACAGTTGACAACAGGAAAAGACCAGTGCTCAGGTGGAAGGCCGGGTCTGACATCGGCGCTGCCTGACAGGAGAAGCCGCAGTAATCCTTAAGCCACTTCCCGGTTTCATAGTCACGCCATGATCCTGCAGGATGCACGCAGCTGGGCAAAGATGGAAAATCCGCCGCAGGCATATCGGGAGGAGTTGGGAGATCGCCCAGTGGATCGATTGAAAAGATCGCCTGGCGAATAGCCTCATGGTATGGTTCTTTCGCCATGACCGATTCAAATTGGTATAAGCGGTTTTCGGGCAGCACGCGAACCAACTGATTGCCTAATTTTTCCCATGGGGATCCAATTCCATTGAGTGATGCTTCATCCACTGGTAGGTTGGCCAGCAAACGAGCCAGATAATACGGACCCGCATAGGGATTCGAACCCGTGCTATAATCATTCATACTTGCGAACGCTGTATCAGCGTGAGAGACTGCCGCCGGCTGCGACCCGGCGGCGGTTGTGTTTTGGGTCATGGGCTGCTATTTCCTTTCAGTATCAAGCTGCTCTACGGCTGTCTGTAAATCCTGTAGAGATGGTTCTGTGTAGATTCGAGCGGCGTTCAGGCTGACATACCCCAACAGGGCGGCGATTTTTTCGAGGCTAACGCCGCTTTCCGCCAGGTTCATCGCGAAAGTGTGACGGAGCATTTGCGGAGTCAGGTTTTCGATGCCTGCTTCTTGCCCAAAGCGCCGTACCACCCGCTGGACCGAGCGGCCGCTGAGCGGTGCTGCCGGGTTTTCATTCTCAACCGCAATCCAGATATAATCCGTTTCCGCCTCTGGACGGACTGCCAGCCATTCGAGAACTGCCTTTCGAGCTTCCGAGTTCAATGGAACCACCCTTTCTCTAGATTGATTGGCGCTGCGAACAATCACCGCGCCCTTGCGATCAAACATCTGAAAATCGCTCATGAGCAAATTCACTTCTTCAGCCAGTCGCAAACCGGTATGCAGAAGCAACTTCACCATCGAAGCGTCGCGCTGTCTGGCCAGCCAGCGTTTCGGAAAGCGCAATCGCGCCAGGCGAACATCCTTCTCAATCTCACGAAGCAGCGTTTCTTGTTGATCTTTGCTCAGAAAACGGACAGCAACCTTATCGGATGGCAGAGCGTGTAGGTCCTCTGCAAGATTCGCCTTTAGCTGGCCGGACTGAACCGCCCAGCGAAAGAAAGATGACAGCGCAGCGACCCGGCGGTTGACCGTATTGGTTTTTCGGTCACCTTCTGCCTGCATCGCCTGGATAAAACCGTGAAGATCACCAGTTTCAAGCTGCTCCCACCGGATCTTGCTTCTTTCCAATTCCAGCCAGACGATGAAGGCGCGCATATCGGACGCATATCCATTGATAGTCGCCTTCGACCGGTTTTGCTCGCGCAGATATTCCTGGTAATGCTCCAGGGCTGTGTTTAACGTTCCGTTCATTTCGTCCAATCCACCTTTCCGTCTTCCAACGGCCATTGATCAAGGATCTTGTTTGTCAACCGGTTACGAGCCCCATAATGGTGTTCTTCGATGGCTTTGATCAGCCGCCGTTGGGCTTCGCTTAACGGTTTTCGCCAGGCCTGCTGGAGCAGGCTCTCCACCTTTTGCCGGTCCTCTGCATCATCCCGGTCGCACACCGGCATCTTTGCCAGCATCGACAGCCGGCGCATGTCATCCCTGCGATCCAGCAGCGTATCCACCCCACCCTGTTCGGTAATCATCTTCTCGACTGCTTCACGCTGCCTATCTGTCAGAACATAGTTATCCAGCATTCGTTCGAACATGGCTTTCGCAAACGAACCCCACGGATGCACTTGGGTAAGCAGAGAGAGACCACGCAAATACTTTCTTTGAGCGGGCTTGAGAACTTCTTCATGGTCGAAGGCCCAGGGATCGAGGTAGTAACGGGCGCGCTGCATCAGCGAACGCCAGGGAGAAACAGCCGCTTCGCGAATACATTCACGCCCATAGATCCCACAAGTATAAGGACTCTGGACAACGAATCCTAGTTTCAAGGTCAAACCGCAGTAAGAACATACCAGGCCGGGCGCATAGATCATTCCATTGCAATTGATATCCGGCAGTTCTGGATAACGTATCCGGTCGATCACCAGGAATTGATGATCCCAATTCGGCAAATCCATACGCTTATTCCTTTCCCTTCTGAATCGGTCGAGAAACGAGCCCCAGTTCCTCGCCATACAACCAGATTGCGCTCAACATCCAGGAGAGCGCCTTTTCCGTCAGCTCCAGATCGCCAGGAGACAATACACCATCGCAACCAATGACCAGCTCGGGATCAAGAATTCGCACATCGACCATGATCTCCGATTGATCCCCGTTAAGCGTCGGCACTCGCACACTCACTTCCAGCGGTCCGCCGCGCCCGAAGCCGTGATAGCGCAAGAATGTCCAGCACAGCCGTGAATAAGAATCTCGAAAGAGGTTGATCCCTCGGTTCAGGCTTTTTCGCACCTCTTCCCGTCCGCGCAGCACTGCCTGCAGCAGCACCTGGTTCTGGTGCATGTTCAGGTAGCGATACAAGATCCAGATAGACGCCATTGGAAGCGCCGCTTGCTTGCGAACCGGACCATCCATGTAATGAGAAACCTGATAGATCATTCGCACCAGGTCGAAGAAAAATCCCCGGCCAGGATCTGGAAAGATCAAATTTCGCTGGAATTCGCCGCCCTCGGCAGCCATCGACTGTATGATTAGATTCAAGGTTTGGAGGTCAGCGTGTTGGTATGTTTGCAGCAGCGGCGGCAGCAGCACGTCAGTCACCGCAAGCTGGTTGTTCAAGCTGGGCACCAGCTCCGTTGAGGCTTTTTTGGGGGTTGGTGGTTCCGCCTCAGTTGACGAATTGCAGGTGATTTCCTCGAATTGCTCCACGCTCGCCCAAGCAGGCGACTGGAGGAAAGTCAGCACCGGCTGCCAGAACAAGCGGAAGGGCAGCTCCCCTTCTTGCCTTTTGAGATCCGTCAGGACGAGCGACCAGCGCTTTATGGTCGCTGTATCCTCGGGAGCCAGGTTGAATAAAATGCGGATATCTGGGCAAACGCCCTGACTGCCGGTTGAGCGGAAGAACTGGACGTACTGCTTCAGCTTATTCAGGATGCGGGGAATGTCGCCCGGGCGGGCGGTCTGCTCCATTTCAAAAATAATCTGGTTTCCGTCAGCAGCGTTGATCAGAACATCAGCGCGGATCGAGTGCTTTCCCCCGAAGCGTAGGACGTGCTCAACCGTTCCGGTGAGACCTGACCGCTTGGCCAGCGTAAACACTTCCATTTCCATCAGCGCATGAGCCAGTTCCACCGGGTCTTCAATTTGTGGTGCTGTAACGGTTTCTTCGGGCAGCAGATGGGAAAGCACCGCCGCTCCATCGGCAGTGAGGATGTAAACGACCTGCGGCCGGCCGCGCCTTCCCTGCAAATGCACCGACTCGCTGCGCAGCAGCTGCACGCTCCCATAGAAGCCTTTCAGCAGTTCGTCGATCGTGCTGCGCGCCTGCTTCGTGGTCAGATCGGAGATCTGCTCAACCTGATCCTGAGTCGATAGACCGCGAGGGGCGAAGCTGCCTAACGCCTGGCGCAGGTTTGGCTTTTTATCCAGTACATCGATCCACGCCTGCCGCTTATCGGTCAGACCGCGTTTCTTCGTTGAAGATCGCATGGCAAAAAATACTCCTGGTAAATAAAGGTATTGATAGGTAAGGACTTTAATGGCTTATTTGCCCTGTTTATTTGCCCGGTCCAGGGTGTTCTGGAGGCCAGCGATAACGCGCTCCAGCTCCCGGATCTTCTTTTCCAGTCCCCGGCTGTACTGGCGGGCAGCTTCCAACTGCTGTTTCGCATCCGCCAGTTCTTCGGCCAGGCCTTCTTCCAGAAATTGGCTATTCTTCAGCGCTTCGGACAATGCCTTCCAAGTTTCCGGGTTATATTCGCGCTGGTGGGCCTCAAGTTTTAGCTCAGCGCGTTCCCAACGGCGTTTGGCATCTCGCACAATGGAGTTAAGCTGATCGATCAGCGTCAAGTAGTTCGCCGGTCGGGGGAGAAGCTGCGGCTGGTTCAACGCGATCTCAAAGTCCACCCGGAAGCGGTACCCGATCTCAAGGCACTGTGCGTGCCCCGACTGCTCGCCAAATCGCTGCCCGTCGCTGTACCCTTCCTGAAACCCAATCCTTCGGGATTCAGCGGCCATTTCATTGATGGCTTCATTGGAAATAAAAAACGGCATAATCCTTTACCCTTCCCCGCCCAGCCACGCGTCGCCCAGGCTGTCCAGTATCGTATCCATCTCTTCTTGCTCGGTCGGCTGCGGGGGCAGTCCTTGCAGGCCGCCCCGCATCGCCTTGACCACCGCTCCGGCGCGCCGTTTTCCAGGGATGGAGTTGAGATAGCCAATCACATCGTCATCCCGGCCTGGAATAAGCCATAGCTTGACCTGAACGATCACCACTTTTTCCCTTCTTGGTCTTGGCATTTTTTCCGCTACCTTTCGATTCGCAAATCTAGAAAGCTACCGGATTCACCGGCTCTAAAACCCCTTTGCGCTGAGCAAAGCGAGCCAGACCGCGGGCGTTGGCTGTCACCGGGTCCATCAGTTCAATCGCATTCGGGAACATGTAGCGCAGCCGGTTGCCCAGGGCCAGCGATCCACCACCCGTCAGGAGGATGTAATCAAACTGCCGGCCGTCTTCCCATACCTGGCTGAGGAAGGCGCGCAGCTCGCCTAGCGCAACATCGAGCGCTTGGCCTGCCTGATCTTTCAGGCTGATATCCTCACCCCGGACGAACAGATCAACGCTCTGCCCGTTCACATACCGGCGCAAAAAATCATCCGCTTCGTGCAGTGTCACCTTGCGCCCCGCCCGCTGATCGATCAAATCCTGCATCAGCTTTGCCGCCCGCCGCTGACCGAGCGTATCGCCATTGGTAAAGCGCCGGACGATCTGCCCCTGCTGAATGTGGATCAAGTCGATGGTGTTGAACCCCTGATCGAGAATGCCAATCGAGGCTTTCAGATCCTTCGAGGTTCTTCCCCACTGGCCATCCAGATTTAAACCCCACTCGAAAAGCGAGCCCATCGGCTGCGCCATGGCACGAATCGAATGGATGCGGAAACAGCAGGGCTGATTGTCGATCGTGAACAGGTGCTCTCCGACCAGCCAGTTTTCAATCGACTGGATGGCTTCTTTTGCCTCAGCGCTTTGCAGCACCTGGACAGGCAGCGCCAGGATCAGACCAAGGTCAACGCCCTGATCCTGTGCTTCATCCGGGTTGATCGCGCTAACAAGGTTATGGACAGCCGTGTAAATCAGTGCTTGCAGCTCGCGAGAGTAGGTCAGCCGGTTGAAATCTAGGCGTTCAATGGGCCGGGCAAACTGCGCCACATGCGGGCCAACCAGGTAGGGCTGACCATCCATGACGACCGTAAAGGGCAGGTTGCGTTTCTGGCGGGTGATGCCGGTTTGCAGCAGCCCGATATTGGTTTCCCCCACTCCCACTAAAGCAGGAAGTGTAGCGGTGTGCAGCTGGCCATCAAAAACAGCCGCGGCCTTAATGGCATGAAAGCCGGGATCCAGAGCGATGCGATAGAACGATTTTGAAGCAGTATTGGTATTCATTTTTGTCCTCCGAAAAATTGATTAGAATGAGATGGGATGCAGGAACGCAAAATACACCAGCAGATATCTCTAACTGGTGTCGTAAAATTCCAGGGGTTTGCCCTGGAAAAATATAGAATTGTTCGCCCGAAAGGGGATGGAAATTCTTACGCGAATAGTTCTGCCTGCAATTTGCCTGCAATTGGCAAATAGAGCAGAGGCTGGGTGGTGGAAAAACCGTCGTTTAAGCCCAAAAAGTGCGGTTATTGAGCAATTTTGAGGACTAAAAAGAGCAAAAAGACCAGGTGGGACAGACTCGGTCGATCTTCGAATCAGTAGGTTGCGGGTTCGATTCCTGCCGGGGGCGCCTAGAAATGGCGTTGATCACAGATATCAACGCCATTTTTCGTGTTTTTAACCAAAACTTGCCCAACAAAGCCCTTCCGGCATTTTTATCTCATATCCGATCGATGAATGCCCTGCACGGTGTTTATCCTACCTCCTTACTACCTCGGAATTCGGAAATCTAAATCAGTATAGGAAAACACTTTCTCCTTTGTTAAAATTTCATGAGGCGGCCGGCAATTATGTCATAATAACGATTGATGGAGTTGTTTGGGGATTAGCGTAGCTTTAAAGGAGATAACGATGCCTCGCAGTCCTGAATCTCGTGGCACTTGTATATTTTGTGGTGAAATTGTCACCAGGCGCGGCGTGATAAAACATCTGGAGAAATGCTCCAAATGGCTGGAGCATTTCCAGGCAGCCGAAACCAGCAACCGGCCGACGGAAACTCTCTGGCACCTGCGTGTTCAGGATGCATATAACAAAAACTACTGGCTGGAACTGGAAATGGCTGGTTCAGCCACCCTTGATAAACTGGATAAGTACCTGCGCGCCATCTGGCTGGAATGCTGCGGGCATCTGAGCAAATTTACTATTGGCGGTTGGGGTGGCACAGATATCGGCAAAGCCCGAAAGGCGGATGCCATTTTTGAAGAGGGTATCACCCTCCGCCACCTCTACGACTTTGGCACCACCTCGGAAACGGATATCCGCGTAATGGGCGCCAGAATCGGCAAAACGATCAGCAAGCATCCCATTACTCTGCTGGCGCGCAACATTAAACCCGAGGCGCTCTGCCAGGTGTGCGGTCAACCGGCGAACTGGTTATGTATCGAATGCCTTTATGAGGAAAACACAACAGGTTACCTGTGCAACGCACATGTTGAAGACCATCCACATGAAGCCTATGGCGAGCCGATGGGTGTCTACAACTCGCCCAGGATGGGAATGTGTGGTTATGATGGCCCGGACGAGCCACCATATTAGGCAGACGAAAAAGTAGGTTATGATGAGCGAGTACCAATATCACGAATGGCAATCATCCTCGTGTCACGGTGCCTCTCAACGGTTGCGGATTCAATCTTGCGCAAACAAAAACTACGCATGGCTAAAGGGCGGCAGCACTTTAACAATCCATGAAAAAAATGTGAATCTTGTTAATAAACGGTAGAAAATTGACTATTTATGTTATAATTTATTGGTATAATGCAGTGTAAGATTTACCAACCAAAAATGCAGGTACAAAGATCCTGATCGCACATACATAGAAAGGGGGTATGGTATGTCGGGAATTGTAGGGCTAGTTTCTATGGACGGACCTCCGCAAAAGCTGGAATGTCTGCCCACCCTGATCCAGCCGATTCTCTCACCCACTCATACAACGTCAATCACCTGGACAACCCATTGCTTTGGGCTGGGTATTTCTGTTCCTCAGTCGGGCGCCAGCGTCACAATGGCAAAAAATGGCGCTGTTCTGCTGGCAGTTGCAGGATATATCGCCAATGATGATCACTTCAAGCACCTGCTTACCCAGCTTCCTCACCTCGATCAGCCAAGAACGCTCTCTGAGCAGTTGATCGAGCTATACCTGCTCCGCGGAAAGCACGTGCTACAAGAGTTGAACGGGCAATATGCGATCGTCATTTGGGAAGAGGAAACCCAAACACTGATCATCATCAATGACCGTTATGGTCTTCAGCCGTTTTATTACTGGCATGGAGCGCGGCAGCTTGTTTTTTCTACCAGTCTCAAAGCTGTTGCTCGCCATCCAGACTTTGACCGGCAGATAAACCATACCGCATTGTTCGACCTGATTGCCACCGGGCAAATGCTTGGTGAGCGCACGTTGCTGCGAGATGTCTACACACTCCCTCCTGCCACCGTGCTCACGTACACCAACCGCCAGCTTAAGATGGAACGCTACTGGTTGCCCAAGCTGTACCAGCCGGGTGAGTATACAATCCCGCTGGCAATTTGCGCCGAGCAGATGGGGGAATTAATCCAGGACGCCGTGTGCAAGCACACCAACCCAGATGCCTGCCTGCTGCTTACAGGCGGCTTAGACTCTCGCTGGCTTGCCGGGTCGCTGGTCACTCAATACGGCAGCGAAAACCTGCTCGCAAACACCATCGGGCACGATCGAGCCAAAGATACCAGGCTGAGCAGGCAAATTGCTCAGACAATCGGGCTGAGGTATCAGGTGATTCCGGTCAATCCGAACTACCTCGAAGAATATTCTCAGGAGTGCGTGCGCCGGACGGAAGGGAATATGAATGTCACCGCGGGCTGGATCCTGAGTGAAACAGCCTTTCTCAAAAACAGTGGCATCCGGCAGGTAGTAACCGGAGTTGGGGCAGAATTGATCTCCGGGCGACACTGGCTCGCCGAACAAGAGTACCATGATCCGGCGCAGGCAATCTACCACATGTGTAACGACCACTGGCAGTTTGAACGCGCCGCCATGTACATGCGCGCTCCTTACCGCCAGGAAGTGCTTGCCGAAAGCACAAAGCTCGTCGAAGACAGTCTTCGATCCGCGCCAAGCGAAGATGCGTACAGCCGGTATGACTACCTGCACCTGACACAGCACCGACGGCACCCCACTGGCAACATTCTATTTGAGGACGCCTCTGTACGCGAGCCGTTCTTTGATAATGCGCTGGTCGACTTTGCGTTTCAGCTCCCACCCAAAACCCGCGCGACCATTTACAAAAAGGCTCTGGCCCAAACCTACCCGCGGCTGGCAGAGATTGAGACAACCGAGTTTGGCGTATCTGTTCTTGATGACCTGGATAAGAAGAAAAACTATGGTCAGGAAATGGAAAAACTGCTCTTCCGAACGGCGCGAAAACTGCGGCTGGCAAGTGCCGCCGGCCTGCCGGAAGGGGATGCTCCATGGAACACCATCTACCCGAACCACTGGATGCGCACAACATCGAAAGATTACATTGCCCACTTTGCGAAAAAGGTGCACATTCTGGAGCCATGGGTCGATAGCCGCGCAGTACAGGGTCTGATTGATGATCACTTGAACGGACGGACGCATAACTATGCTATGATCGGCGCATTCATCACTGCTGTACTCTGGCTAGAACAGACTACCTGATCGAATAAGGGGGACTCTGTGATGCGATGGTTGAACCGATTAACCGTCCTGCTTGATGACCTATTGGTAAAAATCTACTCCGATCCCCAAGAGAAAAAGCGGAAACGCTATCTCCAGCCGCTCTTCGTGCTGCGCAGGGCTTTCCTCTTTTTGCTCCAGGGCTTAACGTTCCAGATTTTCGAAATCAGCGGCAAAGCCAGAGAAGGCGGTTATGACTACAAAGTGATCTACTTTTCCGAAGGCAAGGGGATGCAGTTCCTGATCTCAAAAATGTTCGAGAATGAGAATGCGAACTGCCGGATGATTGGTAAAGCACGCTTCTGGGAGCTTAAGCGGGCAACCGCCCGCTACGAGAACCACTGCGATATGGTCATTGTGGAGCAGAACACCCTGCTCCACTGGCGGCCCGCCAATGGCTCTTGGGCCAGCTCACCTACCTGGGTGAGAATGGTGCTGGACCTGGATCTTGAATACCCCTGGGAGAAGGTGGAGCATTCTTTCCGCAAGCACGAGCGCAATATCCGCCGGATGAAGCGGAGTGGATACCGGTATGAAATCTCCCGCGACCCTGCCGACTTTGACTTCTTCTACGAGAACATGTACGTGCCAACTATCCATGGCAGGCATGCCGGGTACGGGCTGGTGGATACGAAATCGCACCTGTTCTCATTATTCCAGCAAGGCTTTCTGCTGTTTATCGTGAATGAGCAGGGAAATCGCGTGGCTGCAGATATGGCGGCGATTTACGGTGATGTGTACTTTGGCGTTGTGAGCGGCATTTTGAACAACGATGAAGCGCTGCTGGAAAACGGAGTCACAAGCGCCCTGTACTACTACGCGATCCAATGGTGCCACGAGAATAAAATCCGCCGCTGTGACATTGGCGAGGCGCGCCCATTTGAGTATGATGGGTTGTACCAGTACAAACGTCGCTGGGGCTATAGGCCGGTGTTAGAACTGTGGAACACGCGGGAATGGGTGTTTTGGAATCCGCGACAAAGTGCCGCTGCGTGTGAGTGGTTGCTCGCAAACCCAACCCTGTCAGAGTTCTCTCAATATAGTGGACAGATTCCGAATACGGCGAACGTGCTGAAATCGCCAAGCGCAGGTGCCTGACCCTGCAATTTCTGTAGATCGACCGGTGGGAACGGCTTCTCACCGGTCGATTTTTTTATTTCGATCTTCGGGGAATGTGGGTCTTGAAGATTCTTTGGGATATGGCATGTTGGTAGGGATAGGTCGCTGCGCGACCTATCCCTACCAACATGCCATATCCAGAGAGCCTTAAATCTAGGAGTTGACTTTTTTCTTAAATCATATATAATTTCATGTAGCAAAACGTAATTACGTGTTTCTTTCTGGTGGGGAAATAGTAACGCTGGGGAAAAGGAGCAGTAATACACGTGACAGAAGAAAGTGGTCAGATCATATTACCATCCGGTCGCATCTTGACTCTGGTTGCCAATATCGACAATCTGAGTGAGCTTGAGGCCGTCACCAAAGCACTCGGTTCGGATAAGCGGCTGGCTATACTCTACTTTTTGGGAAACCATACCTGTTCGGTGCTCGAAATCGCTGAAGCGCTCGACCTGCCCTTCACTACAGCTACCCAACACATCAACATTCTGGAAAAAGCAGGCCTCATCAAAACCGATCTTCAGCCATCGATCCGCGGCCTGAAGAAAGTCTGCGCGCGCGTCTACGATCAGATCATCGTTCAGCTCCCAGCCAAGCACGAACACGGTGACGGCATGGTAGAAGTCTCTATGCCGGTTGGCGCGTACAGCGTCGCCAAGGTAGTGCCTACCTGCGGCCTAGCAGGCGAGCTGGGCATCATCGGGCACCTGGATGATCCTTCCAGTTTCTACGAGCCAGAACATATTTACGCGCAGCTTATCTGGTTCCATAAAGGCTACGTAGAATACATTTTCCCCAATCGTCTTCCGCCCCATTCCACGCTGCGTTCGCTAGAATTGAGCTTCGAAGTCTGCTCCGAAGCCCCACTGCATCATCACAGTTGGGCCTCTGACGTAACAGTTTGGATCAACGAACGGGAAGTTGCAACGTGGACCAGCCCGGCAGACTTTGGCGGGCAGCGTGGCGCGCTAACCCCTCGGTGGTGGGATGAAGAAAACACGCAGTATGGGCTGCTCAAGATTTGGAAGGTAACGCCGCAGGGCAGCTTTATCGACGGTGTTCGCACGTCAGACTGCAAACTCACCGATGTGTTTAAAGGTTCCAGCGAGATGATCCGGGTGCGAATTGGCATCAAAGAGAATGCTGCCAACATTGGCGGGATCAACCTCTTTGGGCGTCAGTTTGGCAACTATCCGCAAGATATCGTCCTGAAACTTCACTACCACCGGGATAACAGCCCCACCAGAATCGAATAACCGAAGGAGTGTGTATTCGAGAAGATCAAGAGAAGAAAATAAGAGAAGAATAGAAGGTTATATCCCTTCGAGGTGACAGTGATGAGTCCACCTGCCACCTGTCTGTCGCTACCCCTTTCAAAAATTCAACCTGTTCGAAACGGAGTGAACTGTTATGAAACAGACTCGTATGTTCGTGCTGTCTATTTTGCTAATTGCAAGCATGCTGCTTGCGGCTTGCGGCGGCGGAAACGCCACCAATGCGCCGACTCAGCCTGCCGGAGTTGAACCGACGGCTGCCACCGGCGGTGAGACAGTTGATGGTATGGGCCTCCCAGCGGAATGCACTAGTGTACAACTGAGCTACTGGAACCCATTCACCGGTCCTGATGGCCCCTTTATGGGCGAGATGGTTGACGCCTTTAACCAGGCCAACCCCAACATCGTAGTGACCATGAACAGCCAGGCCGACTACTATACGCAGATCGCTACCGCTGCCGCCTCCGACACTCTTCCGGATGTCGCCATTATCCACGCCGATCAGGTTGCTACCTGGGCCTTCCGCAACGTACTGCGTCCGATCGACGATCTGGCCTCGCAGTTCGAAATTTCTGGTGATGACTTCCCCGCAGGCGTTTGGAATGCCGGTGAAGTTGCGGGCCAGCGCTACGCTATCCCGCTCGATATTCACCCGATGACTGCATTCTACAACCAGGATCTCTTCACCCAGTACAACGTTGCCGCTGCCCCCATGACGAGCGAAGAGTTTGATGCTGCTGCGCAGGCGGTCACTGCCGACGGCAACTACGGCTTCATGATCACCACCGGTTTCCCCGTACAGCAGATCTTCCAGATGCTCCTGCACCAGTTTGGCGGCAGCGAGTTTAATGCTGATGGCACCGAGGCCACCTGGAACAGCGAAGCTGGCGTTCAGGCTCTCACCTGGATGCGCGATGCACAGGCCGCTTACTCAGAGCCAAACCTGGAAGTGGACGCCGAGCTCAACGCCTTCAAGTCGGGCAATGTGGGCATGGTCTGGAACGGTATCTGGCAGATCACCAACGTGACCGGCGATTCTGTGGAATTTCAGGGCGTTGCCACCTCCGTCCCGCAGATCGGGCCTGAAATGGCCGTGTGGGCCGGCTCGCACCAACTGACCCTGCCTGTGCATCAGTCTGGCAATGACACCTGCAAGGATGCCGCGGCGGGTATCTTCATTAAATACCTGCTCGATAACTCCGTCACCTGGTCACGCGCTGGCCAGATCCCGGCTTCCGCCTCGGTTCGCCAGAGCGCCGAATTCCAGGATCTGCAGCCCCAGGCCAACATTGGCGCCTCGGTCGAAAACGCCTTCTTCCCGCCTTCCGTCCCCGGCATCGGTGATGCTTTCGCCCCACTGGGTGAGGCCGTGGCAGCAGTAATGTCTGGCCAGGCGACGGACATCCAGGCCACCCTCAATGACGCCGCGACCCGCGCAAACGAGATCCTGGAGCAGAACAGAGCCAACTTCGGCGATGCGCCTTCTGGCGGCGCTCCGACGGCTCCGTAACCACCCTACTATTTAGACCGTGCAATGTGGCAGGCGAGCCTGCCACATTGCACGGATTTTGCTAGAAACAGAGGGATACAGCATGGCATCTACGACGCTTCCGACTGTACCAAAGATCGAGAAGGAGAGCCGGCCTCGAGGTCACTTTAGCTGGACTCCTTACCTGTTCATTCTGCCGCACCTGATTTTCTTCTTGATCTTTATCGCCTATCCGTTCTTCAACGCGCTTTACGTGAGCACGCTGGAATACGACTTCCTTCGCCCGGAGCGAACGCGGTTTATCGGGCTTGAAAATTACCTCAATCTGTTTCGACCCGGAAACGTCACCTTTAACGTGTTTTGGAATGCGCTGATCAACACGCTGGAATTTGTGCTGATCTCCGTACCGCCGCTGGTGCTGCTCCCCTTATTCCTGGCGGTGCTGCTCAACACCAAAACCCCCGGGCGCAACATCTACCGTGCCATCTACTTTGCCCCCTGGGTTCTTTCCGTTTCTGTGGTTGGGCTGTTGTGGTGGTGGATCTTCCAAAGCCAGGGCGGGCTGCTCAATTACTACTTAATTGATCTCGGAATCCAGCCTCCACGTTGGCTCTCCACCATGCCCTGGGCCTGGGTTAGCATCCTCGCAGCCACCATTTGGTGGACGATGGGTTTCAATATGATCATCTTCCTGGCGGCACTGCAAGATATCCCTGGTGAACTGTACGAAGCCGGGGCGATCGATGGGGCAAGCAGCCTGCAGTTGTTCTTCCGCATCACCCTGCCCATGCTGCGACCGGTGTTGATCTTCATCATCGTTATCACCATCATCGCATCATTCAACCTGTTAGGCCAACCGTTCTTTATGACCAACGGCGGCCCTGCGCAGCCACAAGGCGGCGGCGCGACCGAGCCGGTGATGCTGCGTATTTACAACGAGGGGTTTGTCAGGTCTTTTGTCGGCAGCGCGTCAGCCATGTCCGTCGTTGTTGCCACGATGATACTGTTATTTTCATTCACAAACTTCAAGCTGTTCCGCAGCCGGGATTAAGGAGAAAACATGGCAACGAGAAGTGATCAACCTACCCAAACGCAAGTGGTGCCAACGCCCGGCGTTCGCCCATCGCGGCTGGGCTACCGATCAGAGAAGCTGATCAACCGCATCATCATCTACTTTCTGCTGACCCTCGTCGCGCTGATCATTATCCTGCCGCTGCTGTGGATGCTTTCCACATCGCTGAAGCCCAAGTCGCAGTTATTCAGCCGCGAAATCGCATGGATTCCTCGCACTGTTACCCTCGCTAACTACGAAAATCTGTTTTCGAACAACAATACCCCCATCGGGCGCTGGTTCTTAAACAGCTTGTTCGTATCCACCGCTACCACCGTGCTGATCTTGCTGGTCGATTCGATGGCCGCCTACGCTTACGCGCGCATGAACTTCCCTGGGCGGCGCATCCTGTTCGCGCTGCTGCTCACAACGCTTTTTATGCCGGGGATGATGTTCCTGATACCCAACTTCCTCACCGTCAATCGGTTAGGAATGATGAATAACTACTCCGGCGTGATCGTCCCAGCCCTGGCGGGCGTGTTTGGCGTGTTCTTCCTACGACAGTTCTTTGAGAGCCTACCGCGAGAGCTGGAAGAAGCCGCGCAGATTGACGGCGCGACCCCAATGCAAATCTTTTTCACCGTTGCGCTGCCGCTGGCAAAGCCCGCCCTCGCCACCTTGGGTATCATCACCTTCCTGGGCGCGTGGAACGACTTCTTGTGGCCGCTGCTGGTGTTAAAAGAGCGCACCATGCAGACTCTGCCACCCGGTTTGCGCACCCTGCAAGGCGCATATACCTCCGAATATGGCCTGATGATGGCCGGGGCAGTGGTTGTCGCCGTGCCGGTGCTGCTGCTCTACGTCCTCCTCCAGCGCTACATCGTCCAGAGCGTCGCTACCACCGGTCTAAAAGGATAACCCGGCACATGATTTCCCTATATGTACGGAAACTCGTGCCGGCTGCGCGGCTCGCCGTCGCCATGCTCGCCGCCGCGCTGTTTTTGGCCGCCTGCGCAGCGGCAAACACCGAAACGCCTCCACCCAGCGCAGAAACGGCTCCCGCGGAAGCTGCCGCAACACCTACCCGCACCCCCGCACCCACCCTGGAGCCAACCGTCCCTGGCGTTTCATTCCGCAACCCGGTGCTGCGGCAGGATTTCCCTGACCCGCATATCATCCTGGTGGATGGCGTTTTCTACGCCTACGCCACCAACAGCAGCGGGCGCAACATTCAGCTTGCCGTCTCCGAAGACCTGATCAACTGGCAGATTCGCACCGACGCCATGCCCTCGATGCCCAAATGGGCGCAGTTGGGCGGCAGCTTTGTTTGGGCGCCAGAAGTGATGCAAATTGGCGATACCTTCCATCTGTATTACACAGCCCGCGATAAAGCCGCCGATAAGCAATGCGTGGGGCACGCCGTTGCCGACTCGCCAGAGGGGAAGTTTCGCGATGAAAGTGATGCTCCGCTGGTGTGCCAGGCCGACGAAGGCGGCACGATCGATGCCAGCCCCTTCCTTGATGGCGACAAGCTCTATCTCTACTTCAAGAACGATGGCAACTGCTGCGGACGTACTACCTACATCTACGCGCAAGAAATGGCCCCAGACGGTGCAAGCCTGATCGGTGAGCCGGTGCGCCTGGTGCAGAATAACAACCCGTGGGAGGGTGCGGTGGTCGAGGCGCCAACCATGTGGAAGCACGACGATCGCTACTACCTGTTCTTCTCCGCCAACAACTACGGCGGCGTAGAATACGCCGTTGGCTATGCCACTTGCGAAGGCCCGCTCGGCCCGTGCCAAGATGCGCCCGAGAATCCCATTCTGAAGTCATATCTGCAGAATCCGCCGGTCATCGGCCCGGGTCACCAGACCTTGCTGCAGATTGGCGATGACACCTGGATCGTCTACCACGCCTGGGAAGTGACCCAGGCTGGCGTTAAGACCAGCCGCCGTTTTGTATGGATGGACCGTATTGAATGGGTCGATGGTAAACCGGTGATACAGGGGCCAACTGTTAACGTCCAGCCTGTTCCGCAGCTTCAGCCATGAGCGAGCAACGATCATCGATTCGGCCCAACCCGCTGCTCAAATCAGGTAACGACTTTTGTTGGGCAACCGGCATTGAAAACACCTTTATCCCCCACGCCAAGCCCGGGATGCGCCCCCTGGAAGAGTACGAGCTGACCCAGCATTACGATCAGTACGAGAACGACTTCTCCCTCGCCGTCCGGCTGGGCGTGCGCGCCGTCCGCTGGGGCATTCCCTGGTACCGTGTGGAGCCGGAGCCGGGACACTTCGATTGGGAGTGGACCGACCGCGCCCTGGAAGTGATGGTCGAGAAGCACCGCCTCATCCCCATCCTCGACCTGATGCACTACGGCACGCCCCTGTGGTTGGAAGGCTCGTTTGCAAACGCCGATTACCACGCCCGCGTAGCGGATTATGCCGCCGCGGTGGCCCGCCGCTACATCGATCGGGTGCAGGTATTCACACCGCTCAACGAGCCCATCGTCAACGCCGATTTCTGCGGCAGCCAGGGCGAATGGCCGCCCTATCTCACCGGCGATGCGGGCTTTGTCACCGTGCTGATGGCGGTTGCACGTGGAATCGTGCGCACGGTGGAGGCTCTGCGCGCCGAGCAGCCGCAGTGCTTTCTGGTGCAGGTGGAGGCCCTGTGGCGCTTCTGGACGGACGACCCCGCCTACCAGGAGCAGATTGCGCGGCAAAACGAGCGCCAGTACCTCGCCTTTGACTTGACGACCGGGCGGATGGGCCCAAACCACATGCTCTGGCCCCTGCTCCAGCAGAATGGCGTAACCGAGGCCGATTTGCAGTGGTTCCGCGATCACGCCACTTCGTTCGACATATTTGGCGCGAACTTCTACCCCTGGTCCTACGGGCAAATGACGCCCGATTCGGAGGGGAAGCTGCACCGCACCGGAACACCCACCCCGGGCAGCGCCATCACCGAGGTGATTGAGGATGCCTACCGCCGCTACAACATACCCGTGATGGTCACCGAGACATCGGCCAAGGCGGATGAAGAAGGCCGCGCGCGGTGGATGGACCAGACGGTGCAAGCAGTGTTTAACCTCCGCAAGCAGGGTGTTCCGGTGGTTGGCTACACCTGGTTTCCGATGATGACGATGATCGACTGGGCCTACCGCACCGGAACCGGGCCGTTAAGCGACTATCTGCTCCACCTGGGGCTGTATGACTCTGAATTTGACCAAAACGGCAAACTGCAACGCAAGCCGACCGGTTTGGCCGGTCAATATCGCCGATACACACAAGGAACTTGAAATGGAACGACAGCGCACTTCTCTTAATGGTACCTGGGAATTTTGGAAAGACCCCTCAGCAGCATTCACCCACGACCGTCTTCCCACCGGGCAGCAGCAGCCGGTCACCGTCCCGGCACCCTGGCAAACACAGCTCACCGAGCGCATGGACTTTGGCGTAGGCTGGTACCGGCGCACCGTCACCCTGCCCGCCCTATCCCCCGGCGAACGGCTGGTGCTGGGCATCGACGCCGCCGACCGCCAGGCCGAGGTGTGGTGGAACAACCAGCACGTGGGCAGCCACGAAGGCGGCTACCTGCCCTTCACCATCGACGTAACATCTGCTGTAAAGAAGGGTGAAAACACGGTTACCGTCCGGGTAGCCGATACGCTCCAGTCGTTTTATGACGCGCCGCACGGCAAGCAGTCGTGGTATGGCCCGATCTCTGGGCTGTGGCAGTCGGTATGGGTGGAGCGGCGTCCGGCGCAGCACATCACCGGCGCGCGCATCACCCCGCTCGGTGATCAGGTGCACGTGCACGCCCGCATCAGCCTGCTGCCCGAGGAAGACAGCCCGATGGAAGAAGGCGCGCGCGCGTTCCACATCCGTTACCGCGTTTTCGACCCATCTGGCGCGCAGGTTGCCGAGGGCAGCAGCGACAGCCCATCCTTTACCATCCACGTGGAAAACCCGCTGCTGTGGGACACGGAATCCCCCAACCTCTACCGCCTGGAGCTGACCCTGCCCGGCCCCTTGGAGGATACCTGGAGTGATGGGTTTGGCTTCCGAACGATCGAAGCGCGCGACGGACGGCTGCTGCTCAACGGTCGGCCGATTATGCTGCGCGGCGCGCTCGATCAGGACTACTACCCCAACCTGATCTACACTCCGCCTTCCGACGAAATGGTCGAAGACCAGCTACACAAAGCCAAGGAGATGGGGCTCAACTGCCTGCGCGTGCACATTAAGGCCGCCGACCCGCGCTACTACCAGATCGCCGACCGGTTGGGCCTGCTGATCTGGACCGAGCTGCCCAACTGGAAGTACCTGACGCCCGAGGCCCGCCGCCAGGGGATAGAAACGCTTGAAGGCATCCTGGAGCGCGATTGGAACCACCCATCGATCATTATCTGGACGATTATCAACGAGAATTGGGGTACCAACCTGGCTCACGACCCGGCACACCGCCAATGGCTGGCGGAGACATACCACGCCCTCAAGGCGCACGATCCGCTGCGGCTGGTGGTAGATAACTCGGCCTGCTACGGCAACTTCCACGTCATCACCGACATCGAGGACTTCCACAACTACTACGCGATCCCCGACCATCACCTGCACTGGCAGAAGTGGGTAGATGCCTTTGCCAGCCGCGCCCCGTGGACGTTTGCGCCGCAGTTTTCCGGCGCTGACGATTGGCTGCGCTACGCCCGCGCCCCCTGGGAACTGGTGAAGCGCCCTTATGCGCCCGAAGTGAGGCGCACCGGTGAAGAACCGCTCATTGTATCGGAGTTTGGCAACTGGGGTCTGCCCGACCTCACCGCGCTGCGCTCTTGCACAGATGGCAAAGATCCGTGGTGGTTCCAAACTGGCTACGAATGGGACGAGGGGGTCGTTTTCCCGCACGGGGTAGAGCAGCGGTTTACCGACTACGCCCTGCACACCGTCTTTGGCGATCTTTCAAAACTGACCGAAGCCAGCCAGTGGAGCCAGTTCCACGCGATGAAGTACGAGATCGAGCAGATGCGCAAGCACGAAAGCATCCAGGGCTACGTGATCACTGAGTTCACCGATGTGCACTGGGAGTGCAACGGCCTGATGGATATGTGCCGCAACACCAAGGCCTACCACGCCCGCCTGCCCGAGATCAACGCCGACGATATGCTAATCCCCGAGTGGACGCGGCTAGCATACTGGAGCGGTGAAACCGTCACGCTCGACCTGCTCTTCTCGCACTACAGCGCATTAGACCTTTCTGGCAGCCGCCTGACGTGGCACGTCGAGGGCTCGCCAGATCTTGCCGGGCAGTTCCAGGGGTTGGAACCAAAGGCATACGGTGTAACGAAGCTAGGGCAGGTGCAGTTCACCGCCCCGCAGGTGCAGGGCAGCCACCGCGTGCAGATGATCTTCGAGCTGCACGACTCTGCCGACCGGCTCGCCGCTCGCGCCGTGCAGGAGATTGCGCTCTTGCCGCGCCCGTCTATGGATGGGATCACCGCGCACGTGTGGGCGCAGGAGAAAGGCCTGCGGCAGCAGGGGCTTCAGGGAGCCAGCCGCCTTGAAGACGCCCAGATCGCCGTTGCATTTGATCTGACGGAAGATTTGTATCGCTTTGCCCAGGCAGGCGGGCAGGTGCTCTGGCTGGCCGAGCGCCCCGAGCCGCAGCACGCGTTCCTGTCGAACCCCTATCCGCGCGTTTTCCCACGGCGCGGCACCCCGCTCCAAGGCGATTGGGCCAGCAGCTTTAGCTGGATCCGCAATGGGCCGCTGTTCACCGATCTGCCTACCGAGGGCGCGGTCAATATGGCCTTCGCCGGGCTGACGCCCGAGAATTACATTGCCGGTGTTTCCCCGGCGGAGTACTCGCTGCGCGTCCACGCCGGGATTTTTGCCGGTTGGGTGCAGAAAAACGCCGCCCTGGTCGCCGAGACGCCGCTGGGGCGCGGGCGGCTGCTCATTTCCACCTTCCGCCTGGGTGAGCACCTGACAGACCACCCCATCGCCGCCGCCATGTTCCACCAGATGCTGGCCTATTTGTGCACCAGCCAGCATGGTTGAGAATAGTATGGTATACTCCTCAAGTCAAACTTTTTGATTAAATATAACGT
>JAEYTI010000048.1 GCA_023434145.1 Chloroflexota bacterium
ACCACGCGCGTGATTACCAAGATGACGGCCCATCTGCTGCGTCACCTGCTCTGGGTCGATTTTGGTGTTAATGTGCAAACCTTCGAAGTCATTTCGGCTTCTTAGGTGCATTTCACATCAGACGTTATAAATAAAAATGTACATTCGGCGAGTTCCCCACCAGTTACTAGTGGGCCCTAAGTTTCGTTTTGCGTGGCGAAGACGTCGCCACGCAAAACGAAACTTAGGGCCCAATAAACAGTTTGTAGCAAAAGCACCGGCTAAATAGCCAGGGCTAGGTTGAATAACGCCAGGTAGTAACGACAGGGTATAGATGCGGTCGGAACTTATACCCGTACATTGGTCTTGTTCCACACTGGTTGGGTAGGGTCATTTTTTGAAAGAAGTCGCTGCTTTTGTAAACGCCTTATTCAGAGAACATCTCTGACAGCACTGCTAGAACCTCACATTGCATCTCTTCAGAGATGATTCCAAGCCTTTTTACCAGGCGGCTCTTGTCCACTGTGCGAATCTGATCTAAAACAATCTGCCCCGACTTCCCTTCAAACTGGCACTCCACTCGCGTTGGGTAACTTCTACCCTTTGTTGTCATCGGGGCTACAATAACCGTTGCGATATGACGATTCATCTCATCAGGAGAGATAATGAGGCAGGGACGTGTTTTCTGGATTTCACTTCCAACGGTAGGATCCAGGTCGATGAGATAAACTTCAAATCGCTTAACTACCATGTCCACTCTTCCTCATCCCACTGCGTAGGAGGAGCTTCGTCCAACAACTGGTCATCGCCCTGTTTTGCCATCTCAGCGAATTGATTTTCCCAATCCTGCCGAGGTTGGCGAAAAGCCTGAATGATTAACTTATTTCCTTCAACGGTCATTTCCACCTCATCGGTTAATCCTGCCTGTTCTAAAACAGTACGCGGGATACGAATCCCCCGCGAGTTACCGATTTTCACCACTTTTGAGCGAATCATCATGTTCATTTTGCCACCTCGTTATAATTACATTGTAATTACACAAGAGGCGTCTGTCAAGACCATGAACATCCTATTACAAGCATTATTCACCCTCCAGCTAAGGAGGGCGAATAATGGTATATAGGTATCAATGGTAAATCTACGCTAGGAAAAAGCATGATTTATCTCGAGCATCAGCATATATAGCGGTGTTGAGATGATAACAGCACCAAATATAGGAGGCAGATTGTTTTTCCCCCATCCGTGGTCGGAACTTATACCCATACTTCGGACTTGATCCGCTTACTTGCAATTGCTGTTATTCTGTAAGGTTCGAGAAGTATTGAAACGGCACAGTCGCGACAGCCTCTTGTTCCAGCTTTACATCTCGCTTTAGCATATGAGCAATAACCGGACGCACATCGATTAAACCGGCATTGTTTTCCTGGCGTTCCAGATTGCGCCGGTCCGTTTTCGTCAAAGGACGTGCATATTGGGCAAACTGATCGAGTGTATCAACATTCATATTACAAGGACGAAACGAGCTGCTGATTACTCTTCGCAAATGAGCCAGAATATTGAAACCCCCATAGTCCATATCCGCCCAAATGAAGAGGGGAACAGTCTCCGGCAAACTACCGGCCAGGCACTTTAACAAATGCCGGACCGCTGGTGATGGATTACCCGCGAGGCAAAGCAAGGCTGTATTTTGCAGCCGAGGATCCCCTGCTAACAAGTGGAATGTAGTAAGGTTTTCTACACATAAAACCCTTTCCGCATGGACGATTACCCGCTGGATGTGTGCTGCCTGCACTGCTGGAAAACCAACCGAAGGGGAAAATTCACCCAGCGATATCTGCTGCCCATCAGAATCCGTCAATACCCAGGGGCCAGCAAGCAAAATGTAGCTGGGGTTTGCAACCAGGTTCAACTCTCGCAGCAGTTCGTCTTCTGGCAGTTGACGCCAGTTTGGGCAGCCAATGCGCGCCAAACGGACCACGGCCTTTCTGAGATCCTCAAAGCGCTTGCTGTCATTAAAAACGCGCACACTAAAAACCCGAAAAGGTGTTTCCTCTTGCAGTTGGTTTAGCGCGGATAATGCCAACAGCAAATCCTCATTAAATGCTGGATCGTTCAAGAGGAATGGGGCCGGCGATTTATGCTCCTTTATCTGCCGCAAAATGTATTCAATCGCCCGGTTTTGCCAATTGGGTTCACCAAAGTGGAAGCGGTCGCCAAGCAATTGAGTTTCCAGGCGGGAACGCAAGCTAGTGGTCGGAATGCGACCAAGCAGCTTGTAGATGACTGCTTCCATGCCAGGGATCAAGGCAATTGCCTCTAACAAATGGTCCTTTTCACCGGGCTGCCACAACAGGCGCAGCACACCGGCACTTTCCAGCCATTGCAACTGCTCATTCGCCACCTGACGCGGCTCGGGATCTATCTGAGATGTATAACCAGGCAAACCCAAATCGCTAAATACCACCTTAATGGAACGTGGGGAGCGAGTTTCAACAGCAGAGGCAGGGTGGTCCGATGAACGACGTTCCAGCCGGTTCAACAGCACGTCCATGATAACTTTCACATCAGGCGACGGGGCAAACAGCGGCTCAGGCAACGGCACTTTCCAATTCCTTTAACATTTCCGACTTGTCGATTTCGATCACAAAGGCATGGTTGTTCTGGCGCACCACCGTGCAAACGCTGTCTACATAGGGCAGTAACGAGCCGGATTTATCCGGCGGGGTGGCCAGCAGAACCTGCAGTCCGGCTTCGCGCATAAATTGCAGCGCACTGGCCGTGCGGGCAGTATCCATTTTGCCAAAGGCCTCGTCAAACAGTGCCAGGCGGATGGTGTCAGACGGGCGGGGCTGGTTCAGCCGGTACGCCTGAGCAAAGGAAGCTGCCATTGCCACGTAAAATGGCGTGGTGGTTTCACCACCTGACTTTTTGGCGTTGATCTGGCTGAGCAAGGCGCGGTCGCCGTTAGGATAATGGATGCGAATATCGTATTGCAGGTAATTGCGGTAATCTTGCAGTTCGCGCAGTTCCTGGTTTTCTTCATCGTTCGACTGGGTCAGGCGGTCAAAGAGCAGGTCCCAGCCCTGCTGGTGCTTCTGGCGGAAGCCGGACTCAAACAGCGAGTCACCCAGAATATTCTGGCTGTCCATAATCATGTCATATACCTGGCGCAAAGCTGGGGAGGGTTGGGTGATAAATTCAAACCGCTCACCGCCAAAACGAAGACCAGACAGCGTGCTGTTAAGGTATGCCAATTGCTGGCGGGCGTCTTCAATCTGCTCGCGCAGGCGATGAATAAAGTTCTCTACCAATTCCTGTTCAGCCAGCGAGCGCTGCCGAGCAATTTGTTGCTCATACTGAGGCAGTTCCGACTTAACCAGCTTATCGCGCTCGGCAACGTAACGGGTTGCCTCATCCAAATCGTCATAGCCAAAATCGTAGCGCATTGAATAGGCTTGCTTTCCCTCGCGCAGCCGGTCACGCGCGCGCTGTTCGGCATTCTGCTGTTCATTCTCATAACGGGTGGCATTTTGAACGATAACGTCCACTGGTTGGCGCTCTACGCGGCGCAGGTATTCCTGCTGAACTTCAGCACGGGCATCTTCATCCGCATTTTCCATTTGGAGGAATTCCTCCGCGGTTTGCAGCGCCTGATCGATCTGACGCTCCAGGGCCGGGATTTGCTCACTTTGCAGGGTAATAGCGATGTTTTCCAGGTTGCCAATGTGCCGTTCAAACGAGGCAACTTCCCCTTGCAAACGGTTGGCCTCCGCCTGGCAGCGACTTACTTCCGCATGCAGCACTTCAACACTTTGCGAATCCAGACTTTGCCGCTCGGTGTTCAATTGCGCCAGTTGCGCTTCCAGCCCTTCCAGCCGATCCAGGCCCACCAGGGCATGTTCTAAATCGATCAGCGGACGAGCTTTCTCGCGGGTGAGCGATAAGCGATCCTGCAAACCAGCGCTTTTCGCTTGCAACAGCACCATCTCCTCGCTGATCTCGGCCAGGCGCGCTTCACGCTGCTCAATCTGCCGCTGCGCGGAGCGGTCGCCAATGAACCAGCGGCGATAGGTCTGTGGGTTGAGGTGGCTGTCGGTGTAATTACGGCGGACGAAGCATTCCCGGGTGACGGCGGTGCGGTACTTGCGCAGTTCATCCAGCGTGTCGCACTTCACATAACCGCCAAGGAGCATGTCAACGAACGCCCGCGCAGCCGGGTGCGTGGTGGAAACCTCAGCAGCCAGAGAATCCTTTGCTGCCGGGCGCTTTTCGGATTGCATAATCCGCTCCGTATCTAGCAAGGCCACGCCGTGCAGATGATCCTGATGGCGGCGCTCGCGGTAGATCTGCATAGCCGCGGAATAGTGCGCAGGAGGCACTAGCAGCACAAAGCGGTTATAACCGAGCACGCCTTCAACCGCATCTTGCCATTCCTGGTTTGGGATTTGCAGCTCACTGCACAAAAAGGTCACGTCATTGGCACTCAGGTGCAGCTCGGCGCGCAGCAGTTCACGCAGGCGGGCGGCTTGTGGCGCTTCGGTTCTGAAACTAATATCACGGTCGCCAGTGTGCAGCTTGCGGATTTCATCAGAGAGGCGTTCACCTTCTTCGCGCAAAATACGCGAGCGCTCGTATAACAACGCTTCTTCTCGCCCATACTCCTGTGCGAAAGCAGCCAGGGTTTCCTGGAACAGCGGAAGGTTGGATTGGAAGTGGATCAGTGGATCAGCACTGCCGGACTGGTGTAGAAAGGCATCCAAACCAGAGGGCGCTTTGCGTCCATCGTTTTCTAACAGTAACCGCAGCTTCTCGGCATCCGCCTGCTCCCTGGCAACCGCCTGCAGTGCTTGTCCCTTTCGCTGGCGGAGAAGGTTGATTTCCGCGCTGATTTCAGCCATCTTGTCCGTAAGTTCGCGCTCACGTTGAGCTGTCTGGTCCACCTGAAGGGCCACCTGCGCATCCACCAGGCGAGCCTGCGCCATGCGGTGCTGCTGGTGGAGCGTTTCACCTTTTAGTTCAGCACGGCTCAACTCCAGACGAGCTTCATCTAACTGCAAGCGCCGCTCTTTCAATTCGGCCATGTGCACATCACCCAACGCGCGGCGGCGGATAAAGCCGTTCGTCAGGCGGCGGCGGCGATTGGCAGCCCGCTCTTTATCCAACTCTTCGATGTGATCCAGCATTCCAATCCGTTCACGCACGTTGGCTGCCAACGTTTCGAAGTGTCGCAGAGTCTCTAACTGTGCTTGCAGGGTTTTTACGTCAACCAGGTGCTCATCAAGCAGGTAATTTTGCACAAAGGCGCGGATATCCGTCAAAGGGCTGAATGCCAAACCCTTGACGATCTTGGCCGGAAAAGAGTCTTTCAACTGCCCCAGCCGGTTGAGCAGGTGGAAGCGGTAATCTTCCAGGCGTGAGAACATCTGCGCGCGAGCCGCTGGCGGCAGAGCATAATTTTCCAGGTGGCGCTTGAAGGCGCGCGTATCGAACAACTGCCCGGTGGTGCGGAAGAACCAGTGGTCATTCAACATCGCATTATGTACGATGAAGTAGGCCACTTCTGGGTTGCGCCCGTCTTCAAAAGCATCAATGAGCGCGCCATGGACAAAATAGGTGCCGTCTGGGTTGCGGAACTCTAATGCAACTACCCCAGTGGCATCTCCGCGCAAGAAGCGCTGGCCCTCTGTGCCCAGTTCGCCGCGCACATAGCTGGCCAAGGTGCGCTTCGACCCACTAACGGCGGCCTGGTTAAAGCGCACGTCACGCTGGCCTCCCACTAAGGCAAACTGCACGGCATCCAAAATTGTGGACTTGCCTGCCCCATTGATGCCTATGAAGTAAGTGGTACCCTGGCAGTTGATGGTGGTATTTTCAAACAAGTGCCAATTGACCAGGCGAATACGGGTTAAGATTTTCATAGCAGCAAATTTCCTATCAGTCGTTCCGTTCCACTTCACCGGCAGGAACTTCCATTTCTTCAGCGGCAGTTGTGCGGTACTTGCGCAGCCAGGCTTCCAAATCGTCTGCTGACTGGACGGGCAAAATCATGCGGATGGATCCACGCAGGCGCAGGCGAGCATCGGCATCACGCACGTCAATCGCGCGGCCTTCCAGCGTATCGATCAGGCCCATGCTGCGCAGCCGGCGGAGCAGCGTTTCATACTGTAGTACCCCCAGCGACCGTTCCCTGCCGGTAATGGTGCGGAATTCTTCGCGCACTTCCCCAATGGTCACTACCGGATCATTGGCCAAGCTCAGCTGTTCGGCGCGCTCTTCATACAGCTTGCGCAGCACCACAATCATCAGGGTTTCGTCCAGGCGATAGTGTGCCCGGCAGTAGCTATATTGAGAAACAACCTGGAATATGCGATGATAATCATCGTGCAGTAGCTCAAAGCCGGCCAGGCTCACTAACCCTTCAAAGATCGAACGGTATCGGTGAACGAAGTAGTAGTCGTCCTTGTCCGTAACAACATCTTGATATAAGAAAGTTTGCCCGAGCAGGCGGTTCACTACCCGCGGCACATCTCGGCGGAGTTTTTCTGGAATATCAGTCAGAACGGAGTCTGTATTCATCGGCATATTACCCCTTCTATCGCCCTTCTTTGTTTTTGACCAATTCAAACGAGGCGACTCGATATGGCCCAATTTCTACCGGCTCTCCCTCGGTAACACCTAAACCATAAGACACATCTGGATGGTGAGCATAGGCAATAATTGTCGTTAGCCAATGCAGGTCCTCCAACACGTCGTGAGGAAGCTCGCTCACGTTTAAGCGCTGATGCCCATTAAAGAATCCCATCACTTTGCGGTTCACCTTCTCTGGGGTAAATGCCTGGGTGACATCTCGCATCATCACCGCCCGCAGCGAAAGCAGTTCCTCAGGCTGTAACGTGGGTAGTACCACCTCCTCCGGGTTAAACGGTGCGCGGCGGATGGGCGGCGTGTAGAAGCTGTGCAGGTCTGGCAAGCGGACGGGCATCAACTGCAAACCTGGCGATTCCTCTGGCAAATCAAGGTTCCCTTCATCCGCCAACCCTGCCAGCATTTTTGCTAATGAGCCAAGCCGATCTTTAAAGCTGCCGTCCGCGCTGCCCAGTTGATAGCGGATTTGGCGCAGCGAAGTGCGCAAATAGGCGGTATGGCGGCGGTCAATATCGTCCAGTATCGGGTCCACCCCTTCTAACTGGTGGGCGATAAACTGGAGATAATGGTAAATCTCTTGCCCTGCCTGAGCAGGCGAAAGCCGGCTTTGCGCTGCCATTTCTTCCGCTGTTCGATCAATCCAATCGCCATCATTCTGCCAGACTTGCATCTGGTTGATGATATCGCGCCGGTAGCGAGAAACGTGATCGGATGTTTTCAGTGCGTGGTAGGTAGGGCCTAACGTCTCTACGTAGTCATCAAATTGCAAATGCAGCAGCCCAGCTACGTCACTTTCGCGCATGGCGCGTTCCACATAGCGGCGAATGTTCTGGTTCAGTTCGCTTAACCCGCGAACCACCTGCCGAACGTTCTCGTATGCCTGGGTGACCGCCAGTGCAGGGGAAAAATCTTTGTTCGTCGTTGCAGAGGTGATCAGCTGATGAGCAGTATACAGCTGGCCGGTGAATTCACGCGGTTTCTGTTCCTGGATTGATCGGAACGCTTCGAGCAGGGTAAAGGCATAATCAGGCAGGATGATCGTTTCAGTGTAGTCAGCGTGCTGCTCGCGCTCAATCCAGCCAGTTTCAGCAAGGCGGCGAAGCAGGTACGAGGCATAATCCTGCACCGATTTCTGCCCATTAACCGGGCCAGCAGCTTCTTCAACTGCTCCCTCCGGATTGGCTTCCATTTCCGCCGCAATTTCCGCTTCAGCCCCGGCTATCTTCAGATAATCAACAATTTCAGCAACAGCTACATCTCGGGTTAAGCCAAAACGGTTGAATTCAGCCAGAGCGTACAGCCGCAGCAATATTGCGATGTAATGACGCTGCAACGTGATTCGACCCTGCGCGCTGAGCAGATTAAATAGGTTGCCCGGAAGAATATCAAATGGATTCGCCATGCTCTGGCTCCCAAACCAGGATATCCTGCAAGTCACATTGCAGCACATTGCATAGGCGCGCAAGGGCTTCCAGGTCCACATGACGTGCCTGCCCAGCGTCCAGCCGATAGACAAAGTCCTTGGGCACATTTGCCCGTTCTGCCAGACGGCGCGGAGAGAGACGTTCTCCGGTGGCTGCCTGTTGTTTTCCTAATAGGATGGTTATCCGTCCTGAAGTGGTAATTCTGCGCATCTAGAACATCCGTTCTCTTTATTTGTTTTGTTTATACGACCAATGAGAACATTTGTCAAGACGTTTGTCGCAAAATTTCGACAGTCAATCAAAGCAGTTTTTGCAAGAGCAGGCGCACATCTGCCGGAATAAAGGCGACCGTCTGTCCCCCCAGTATTCCAGAATAGAATAACCCTGACACTCTTAACCGGCCGGGAATGCTATCCGGCTGATGATAATTCCAAGACGTTGATTCGCCTACATCATCCCCATAGATGCTTACAAACTCCTCCCAGGGACGCACGCCATTCACTTCCAGCATCCACCGTAAGGCTTCGCGCTCTTTTTCTGTCAGCTCCTCCTTCAGCGTTCGCTGTAAGCGTTCCGGATCCAGAAGCAGCTCAGCCAACCAGGATGCCAATTCCCCCTTTTTGCCGGAAGATGATGTTCTCAAAAAATGAGCCAAACCAACCAACATATCCTTGGTGTATGTCTCCAGGCAAGCACGTAAATCCATGTCTTCTGTCAGTGGGGTTTTCAATAGTTTTTGGTGGGCGCGATGAGATCTTTTGCGCTGGTATTCAAAAATAAAGCCGAAAGTATCTTCAAGTTGTTCAGCTTTCTTCAGCATTTCTTCATAATTATTGAGCAGGCGATGATCCGGGTTAATTTGGGCGGCCGTTTCCAGGTGCTGACGAGCGGTTTTCAAGTCACGTTTATCGAGAGCAAGCAAAAACCACGCTAAATTGGCGATCACAGCGGTATCTGGGGCAATAATTTCGGCCCGTGTGACAATCCCCAAATGATCAAGGGCCTTTTGTTCGTTCCCTTTGTTGGCCTCTGACAGGGCAATTGAGGCATGGCCGTATGTATAGTTTGGATCCACCTCCACTGAATGATGGAGTAACTTTTCCCCCTCTTCTTCCTTGCCATTTTGAGCCAGCATCACCCCAAGGTTGAAGACAGCAATTGGGCTGGTAGGCTCTTTTTCGACCGCTTTTTGTAGCAGTGAAATCGCTTCCCCTGGATCCTTCGCTTTCTGCGCCCTTTCGATAAGCAGCATGGTATCAGGGCGGGCATTCGGCTCAATGTCATCAATCCGCTGGGTGTTCAACTCGATATCGCGCCATTCTTCAATCTCTTCATCCCATAGTTTGATGGTCTTTGGTCCGGTATAACGACCGTTACGCATCAGACTCATCAAAGCCCGCACACGTGCCTCCCGGGTACCAATCTGGCTTGAAGCAAAACCCAGAATTTCGGCATCCGCATCAGGCCTATTCATTTCGGACAAAATCTCCAAGGCCATTTGATTACTGGCTTCATCCAAAAGCATACGCTTCATTACTGTAACCATAAACGGGTATTTCTGAAAGAAACCATCAAACTTACGCTTCTGAGAGGGTGACAGGGGACCTGAAATCTTTTGCAGTAAAAACTCCAATTCAGCCATAACATTCGTGCGCAAAAACAAATCAACACCTGGATAGGCAGGCGGCATCCATGCCAGACGAGGTTGCCGTTTAGACATTGTGATTTCAAGTTCGTGCAAAAGGGATCTCCCCGTTGGAGGCAATTCTTCCTCATCTATCTTCTGCAACAGCTTTAGAGCATCCTTCCATTTGCCATTCCGGATCGCTGCTACTGCCAAGCAGAACCAGGAACGGCCAAACAGACTATCAGAAGGCGCATCAAGATAACTTTTGGCAATTTTCCACAGCGAAGGGGTATCTTCTACTAACGCAAACGCGGTGATCGTGTTCTCAATTTCCATGCTATCTTTGGGAAATTTATCAACGAGTTTTCCAAGCCGGTTGGCGTAATTGCGCGCCTGCTCTGGCTGGTTCACACCGATATGATAGGTCACGAGACTGCTTAAGGCAAATATATTTTCAACCTCACGGGCCAGCACTGCCTCGGAAACCGAAATGGCTTCCTCTACTTTCCCTGAAAAATAAAGCACCTGGGCTCGGTTATTGTGTGGAGGATTCCAGTTTGGTGCTATTTTGATAGCCTCTCTGCAAAAATGGTCAACTTCCGAGAGTCTATTTTCATCCATGGCCATTTGCGCCCGTTCATTCAAAACGATGGCGCGCTGCATGGCTTCAAAGGGCAGATCCAATTTTGTCGCATCGTATTGGATGGAAGCTGTTGCTTCTTCTATTATCTGCGCCAGTGTAGCGCGTCCCTCATCGTTCAAGTCGCGATCCGATTGGGCTCGCTTCGCGGCCTGTAGGGCATGGGCGGGCCACTCTCGATCCATATAGAACAATGCCAGCGTCAGGTAAAGAGGCATGAAACGCGGGTGCTTCCGTTCGATGTCGCGCAAAAGCTGAAATGCTTGCTGGTCATCTCCCAGCATTAAAAGCACTGTGGCGTTGATCAGCATGAATTCTGGTTGTCTTCTCATCCCGCGTGGAGCGGAATCGATTATTTCCAGTGCGCGGACACCATCACCTGTTGAAAGAGCTGCTTCGAGCTCTTTTTCACTCCATTCGACGGTCATTCTTGATGTTTCGGCGTTTTTATTTGATGGCTGTCGACCCTGAATAGGCAAGGCGGGCGGTTTTTTACGATTATTTTCCATGTTACTACTCCAAAATCAGGCACACGTCATAGATTGTGGGGGAGTTGAGCGTATTCCATAGACCTGCAGCCATGTAAATCCTTGCTATGCATTTTACCATTTTGCCAAAGGCTCTTTAATGGTTTCAAGGTGTTTCCGTTTCGTTGCGGTGGTTTCACCACCGCAACGAAACGAAAACACTTAAAAACATGATAAGAGCCTTGCCAAGTAGTTCACATCGTTACCTGGTTTGTTGCCTGCACGCAGGTTTGACAGTAAAAACCACGCTCCCCTTGGAATGTATCAGGGGAACGCGGCATGCTCGTGTACAAGAACAAATTCAATGAAGTACCTCCCGGGAAGGGGTACGATGTCAATACCATTATTTCAATCTTTGCTATTGGGTAAAAGTCCCGCAGGTCGGAACTTATACCCATACACAATGATCCCCTTCTCGTCTCCATCGGAGCGCAGTTTCCGCGTGACCATCTCCACCGGCATGCCGATCTGTACTGGCTCGTCGCCAAGGTCGGTTAGCTGCGCGGTAAGGGTTGGGCCTTCATCCAACTGCACCAGGGCAACGGTGTAGGGCGCGGAGTTCTCAAATCCTGCCGGGCCTTCCTGGATCACGGTGTAGGAGTAGACCGTGCCGCGACCGCTGAAGGCGTAGGGTTCTTTCGCTTCACCGCCGCATTCAGGGCAAACGTCGCGAGGAGGGAATATTTTTACCGAGCAATGCGGGCACTCTTCGCCTACCAGCCCGTAACGCTGCTGCTTTAGTCTCCAATGACGTGGAATTTCCATGATCTTGATCCTTTCTGCTTACCGCATCTGCTCTAAAACATGCGTGACGGCTGTTGACGCCGGCCCGCCCAAAGTCTGTACGATTGCGCGGCGCGCTCCGGGCACCTGTGCTTTGCCCGCTTCGCCGCGGAGCTGCATGATCGCCTCAACAAGCTGATACACGCCAGCCGCGGCTAGAGGATTTCCGCGCGCCTTCTGCCCGCCCATGGTAAAGGCAGGCATGGAGCCGTTCAAGTTCATTTGTCCCTCTTGCGCCGGACGCCAGCCTTCACCGCGCGGAGCCAGGCAGGCTGCCTCGACCGACAGCGCGGCGTAGATCGAAAAGGCGTCCCACAGCTCATACAGGTCTGCATCACCCGGCATTATGCCCGCCTGGCGGCAGGCGCGCTCTATTGAGAGCCCTGCTGCTTCGAATGCCAGCGGATTCGCCCGGTCGTGCAGCGAGAGGCGGTCGGTAACAACGCTGGAGCCGGTCACCCGCACCAGCGGGCGCGAGCCGTTCGCGGGCAGCAGATCCGAGCGAGTCAGCAGCACGGCCGCTGCGCCATCGGCGTAAGGGGCAGCGTCAAACTGGTTTAGCGGATCGCTGATGGTCGCCGCGCCATCATACACTTCGCCGCGGATGGCTTTGCGGAACATGGCATTGGGGTTGTGCACACCGTTGGCATGCGCCAGCAGCGGAAACGCCCCGAACACACTGCGTGGCACGCCATACTCATGCAAATAGCGCTGCATAAGCAGTCCCGCCAATGACGCCGGAGTCACCCCGTGTACGGTTTCCCAATCGTAATCGGCCATCTCTGCCACAGCGGATTCCGCTTGCGGGCCGATGGTGTCGGTATATTTCTCTACGCCCAATACCAACACGGTGTCCAGCAGGCCCGAGGCGATTGCCAGGTAACCCATGTGGAACGCTGCCGCGCCGGAGGCTTCAGCGGCTTCTACGGTGATGCCCTCGATGCCGCCCAGGCCAATGTAATTCGGCAGCAGCGCGCCCAGGTTGGCCTGATGCGAAACTGTGCTGCCCAAAAAATTCCCAATATACATCGCTTGGGGGGTAAGGGGGGGAGCATCCTGTAGCGCATCCTGTACAGCATGAACCGCCAGATTGCGCAGCGAAATTTCCCAATGCTCGCCCACCGGGGTCTGTCCAATTCCTGCAATGACAACTTCTGCCATTCTTGCTCCCTCTATCCCATCGCCAGCTTGCCGCGCATGCGCACGTAGGTGGCATAATCGATCTGCGTGCGACGGGCGATGTAATCGGCAGTCTTCGGCGCCAAGTCGCGGCGCTCTTCGATCTTGTCGGTCACGCGCAGCGAGAAGGCGTCTGAGCCTGCGCCCGAACCGAACGATACCATCAAGATTCGGTCACCGGGTTTGGCAATGTCAAGCGTCGCCGTCAGGCCAATCATCGAAGCGCCGGCGTAGGTGTTGCCAATTACCGGTACCAGTAACCCTGGCTTGATTTGCGCGTCGGTGAACCCTAGCATGCCAGCAGCGCGCTGCGGGAACTTGGCATTCGGCTGATGGAACACTGCCCAGGCGTAATCCTGCGCCGTGGTACCCATCTCTTTCATCATCGTGCTCGCGGCCTCGGTGATGTGCTTGAAGTACGCAGGGTCGCCGGTGAAGCGCTGCCCGTGCTCGGGATACTTCTGCTCGGCACGGCGCCAGAAATCTGGTGTGTCTGTGACGAAGGAGTACGAGGCTTCCACTTCTACAATCGCTTCCTCCACCGGGCCAACAACGTAGGCCGCCCCGCCCGATGCCGCCGTGTACTCCAGCGCGTCGCCGGGCTGGCCCTGTGCGGTATCCATGCCGATTGCCAGGGCATAATCACCCATGCACGAGCCAACCACGCCAATGGCTGCCACCAACGCCTCGGTGCCCGCCTTACAGGCAAATTCCCAATCACCGGCCTGAATATTTGGGCCTGCCCCTACCGCCTCCGCCACAATGGTGGAACTGGGTTTCACCGCATACGGATGCGACTCGGAACCAACCCAAACCGCGCGGATCAGCTGCGGGTCGATCTGCGCGCGCATCAGCGCGTTACGGGCCGCCTCGATGGACATTGTAATTACATCTTCGTCCATGCCGGCAACCGCTTTTTCTTTGATCGGCAGACCGCCGGTTTTGCCGCCTGCCCAAATGCGCGCCACTTCCACCGCCGGAAGCCGGTAACGCGGCACATAAGCCCCATACCCTACCAGCCCCACCGGGCGGCTCGTCTTCAAAAGTTTGGAAAAATTACGCATCATGAATGAGACCTCCAAGCTCGAACAAGTTCTTCCGCCCGGTCCGTGCGGATATTCTTCTCTGCAACCATTTGGTCGGCAATCTTTGCAATCAAATCTCCCTCTGCGCCCGCAGCAATGGCAATCTGCCGGGCGTGCAGCCCCATGTGCCCGCGCTGAATGCCCTCGGTCGCAAGCGCCCGCAGCGCAGCCAGATTCTGCGCCAGGCCTACCGAAACGATAATCTCGGCCAATTCGGCGGCGGTTTTCACGCCCATTAGCTTCAACGAAGCTTTCGCGGTCGGGTGAACGCGCGTCGCCCCGCCGATGATGCCCACTGCCATCGGCATTTCTAGCGTGCCCACCAGGTTGCCCTCCGCGTCCGCGCCCCAGGTACTCAGCGAGGTGTATTTACCGGATCGGGCTGCATAGGCATGCGCCCCGGCTTCCACTGCCCGCCAATCGTTACCGGTCGCAATCACTACAGCATCCACGCCGTTCATAATTCCCTTGTTGTGCGTGGCGGCGCGATACGGGTCAGCTTCGGCGAAAGCCCACGCGGCAATGGTCCCATCGCGCACGGATTCGGCGGAAAAATCCTGAAAAGCCAGCTCTGCCAGCGGGATCGTGCAGCGCACGCGCGCCAGCCGCCGGTCCGCCAGATTTGAGAGAATACGCAGGTGCACCTTGCCCCCGGTGATCTCTTCTACCCGCGAGGCCAGCCGCTCCATGGCGGTGTTGATGGCATTCGCACCCATCGCATCGCGCACGTCATAGATCAGGTGCAGCACAAGGAACGGGCCAATCGCCGACTGCTCGATCAAACGAACCTCCAACCCACGCGGTCCGCCGCCATAGCGCGAGAGCACCGGATCAGTCTTGGATGCCTCTTCAAGCAGCTCGTCCTGGTGCTCGTAGATCTTCAGCCGGGCCAGGGAAGGGTTATCCAGGTGGATGATCTGCATCTGCCCAATCATCTCCGGGGCTGTGGTATGCGCAGTAAAGCCGCCCCCGCCGCGCGCCAGCTTCGCCATAAACGAAGCGCCTGCCACGACCGAGGGTTCTTCCACCACCATTGGCACCAGCACTTCGCGACCATTGACGACAAAATTCTGGGCGATTCCAAGGGGCAGCGCGTGCAGGCCAACCGCGTTTTCCACCATATGGTCCGCCTGCTCCAGCGTCAGCCCGCTTTCGCCGGTCAGCGCGGCGACTTCGGCAGCGGTGAGGCCAGCACGATCTTCAAGGAAGCGGGCCCGTTCTTGCAAGCTAAGGTTGTAAAACTTTACGCGCGTTGACTCCATTCTTATTCCACCTTCACTTCACCCAATCTGGTTTTCCCTAAACACACTATACCCCAACAGCCCGTTTGCCAGAAGCCCAGCCGAATGCATTTATAAGGTTTGTACACTGGCAAAAACTATCAGCTTTAAAAAATAGGGCATTTCCCAGAACCGCGCTGGAAAATGCCCTGAAAGCAGCTTCTCTGTTCGCTATTCCAGCGTGAACGACTCTCCCGGATTCAGCACGTGCACCTGCGCGCTGGTTTCACTGCGCACCTTCTCAGCCCAGGAATTCACATCCTGAGAGATCAGGTCAAACGTGTTGTAGTGAATGGGGATCACGTGCCTGGGCTGGATCAATTTTACCGCACGCAGCGCATCATCGGGACCCATGGTGTAATTATCGCCGATGGGCAGAACCGCCAGGTCAATGCCCTCCTCGCCGATCAGGCGCATATCACCAAACAGGCCGGTATCCATCGCAAGGTAAATTTTCTTGCCCGCAATCGTGGTCAATAAAAAGCCCGACGGGTTACCACCATACGAGCCATCGGGCAGAGCCGAGCCGTGCAGTGCCAGGGTCAGTTTTAAGTAGCCAAACGGGTGCTTGTGCCCACCGCCCAGGTGCTGCGCGTGCGTCTTCAGACCCTTCTTCTCGAACCAACTGGCGATCTCGAAGTTGCTGATCACCAGCGCCCCCGTGCGCTTCGCGATTGCTTCTGCATCGCCTACATGATCCCCGTGACCGTGGCTGATGAGGATGAACTCTGCCGGCACGCGGTCAGGAGCGGTGCTCGCCGCAGGGTTGTCACTGAGGAATGGATCCACCAGAACGTGGTGACCGCCCGTCTCCAACCCGAGCGCGGCGTGACCATACCAGGTCAGCTTTGTACTCATGCGAACCCTCCTTGATTAAATTTCCCCCACGTTCATTATACAGTTAAGATGGGTGTCTAGGAAATGCCTTGGTTTCGGGGGAAGTTGTCGTGCAACTTCCCCCGAAACCAAGGCATTTCCTAATGAGCCATTATGATGGGCCGATAATTCGGTTGGCGCGCTCGTAGAATATGTACGCCCATGCCCAGTCGATCAGCACCGCCAGCCGGTTACGGAAACCAATGAGCTGCAAGATGTGCACTCCCAACCACATCAGCCAGGCAATATACCCGCGCAGCTTTAGTCCCCACACGTGCGCTACCGCCTGGTTGCGCCCGATGGTCGCCATAACGCCGGGATCTTTGTAGGTGAACGTCTCCATCGGCTTGCCTTCGATCTTCCGCAAGATGTTTTTTGCCACTACGCTCGCCTGCTGCATTGCCACCGGGGCGATCATCGGCAGCGGCTTGCCATCTTCATCCAGGCAGTGGGCAGCGTCGCCGATCACAAATATCTCTGGATGTCCCGGCACCTGAAGCGTCTGCTCTACCTTCACCCGGCCCGCTTTGTCCTGCTCCAAGCCCAGACCATCGAGCAGGCGGGATGCCCGCACACCGGCAGCCCAGATGAGCGTATTGGTCTCGATGCTTTCGCCACTCTTCAAGTGAATGGTGCTGCCATCATAATCCGCTACGGTTGCGCCAAAGCGGAGTTCCACATGCTTGCGCTCCAGCGCCCTGGCAGTGGCCTTACTCAGTTCCTCGGGCATGTTGGCCAGCACGCGGTCGATCGCTTCTAGCAGGATTACGCGCACGTCGCTGATGTTCAGCCGGGGGTAGTCCTTTGTCAGTACTAAACGGATCAGTTCCGATACTGCGCCCGCACATTCCACGCCAGTTGGTCCGCCACCAACAATCACGAACGTCAGCATTCTCCGGCGCTTTTGGGGATCAGGCTCCTTCACCGCCTGTTCGAACTGACCAAGCAGGTGGTTGCGGATGCGCGTGGCGTCTTCCAGATCTTTCAGGCCAATGCCGTGCTTCTGGACAGAATCCATGCCGAAGTAATTGGTCTCCCCGCCTACCGCCAGCACCAGGTGATCGTAGCGAACAGGCCCGCGATCCGTGTAAATACAGTGGTCATCCAGATCGACACGTTCCACCGCACCGAGCTGGAAATGTACGTTTGGCATTCCGCGTAGAGAAGATCGCACCGGGTACGCAATCTCATTGGAGGAAATGGTAGAAGTTGCTACCTGATAAAGCAGGGGCTGGAAAAGGTGATAATTGTTCCGGTCGATCAGGGTGACCTCTACCGGTTTATTGCGCAGCGTTCGCGCTGCCCTCAGCCCGCCAAACCCTGCGCCAATAATCACAACATGTGGATTTTTCACTAGCTCTTGCATACCTGCATCCTTTCGCTTTGGCCATGCCTTTTCCTAACGATTGTGAAAAAAAGCACCATAAGCAAATAAATATTATCATATTTATCATAATAATTCAAGCGCCAACAATACAGTTCGGGCAAGCCCCGGAAAACGATATAATTTCATCAGGTCCTCTCGTTCCCCTCCCCCACTAGCCGGGTGGTGAACTGGGAAGCGCCGAACCAATCTCAGGAGGGAACCGGATGTTGATCCATTCTGCCGCACAACTGCTTACACTGGCCGGCGGACCGCAGCGCGGAAGCGAACTGGGGCGGCTGGGAATCATACCCGATGGCGCGGTACTGATACGCGGTGAAACCGTCGAAGCAGTAGGCACCAGCGAGGAACTGCGCGCCGCCTACCCGAATGAACCGATGCTCGATGCGCGGGGCAGCGTGGTGATGCCCGGGTTCGTTGACCCCCACACACACCTGGTTTGGGCGGGCGATCGCGCCGCCGAGTTCGAGATGCGGCTGCAAGGCAAAACGTATTTGGAGATCATGGCGGCAGGTGGCGGCATTGTCTCTACCGTTCGCGCAACGCGAAACGCAGCGCCCGAAGAACTGTTGGAACAGACCCGCGCCCGCGCGGAAACGATCTTCCGCGGTGGCACAACCACGGTAGAAGCAAAGACCGGCTACGGGCTGGATACGGCATCGGAGCTGCGCCAGTTGGAGACGCTGCTGCGCCTGGATGAACTGGGTCCAGTAGAAATTGTGCCAACCCATCTTGGGGCGCACGCAATTCCCACCGAATACAAAGAAGACCCTGACGCCTATACGCGGCTGGTTTGCGAAGAGATGCTGCCCGAAACACTCCGCTGGTGGCAGGCCAACGCCGGAAATCGCCGACTGCCCTTCGTGGACGTGTTTTGTGAAACGGGCGCCTTTACATTGGCGCAGTCTCGGCAGATTTTAGAGACCGCTCAGCACCTGGGCTTCCCGCTCAAAATCCACGCGGACGAATTTGATAACCTGGGTGGCGCATCGCTGGCAGCAGAGCTGGGCGCAGCATCGGCCGATCACCTGGTGAAAACCTCCGAGGCAGACATCCGCGCGCTGGGGCAAGGCGATACCGTGGCGGTTGCCCTGCCCTGCACACCCTTCGGACTGGCGGACCCGCACTACACCCCAGCAAAGGCGCTAATTGAGGCGGGCGCGCTGCTGGCGGTCGCATCAGATCTCAACCCCGGCACTGCCTGGAGCGGTGATATGCAGTTTGTCATTGCGCTTTCCTGCCGCTATCTGCGCCTCACCCCGGCGCAAGCCATCGCCGCCTCCACAATCAACGCTGCGGCAGCCATTCAGCGGCACGACAGCATTGGCTCACTGGAGCCCGGCAAGCAGGCCGATCTACTGGTGCTTTCCGTCGATGATTACCGTCACCTGGGATACCGGTTTGGACAAAACCTGGTAAAGACGGTTATCAAGCGCGGCACGGTGTACTCTGTTGAGCCTGGCCTGCTCGCAGCAATCACCTCATAATCATTGCCCCGGCCTGTGGTAGTTACTCTGGATGAAATAAAGCGGGCCTGCTTGCGCAGGCCCGCTCTACGTTCGAATCGACTATGTTATTGTCCGCCTCCGACCGAGATGATTGGCAAGAAGGTATCGGTAATATCCAGGTCTGTGATCTGGAAAGGCCAGTAGTAGGCCTGACCCATTCCCGGGCGACCGTTATAGTCGACCAGCATCACACCCAAGGGAGGATTCTCTTCGAATGCATCCCAATCGACTACCGTTGCCTGGAACGTTAGCCTGTTGTTCCGCGGTGCGTCATTACTAAGACTGAAGACAATCGGATCCTGCAGGTAGTCAAACGTCGCAGGCTCTGAGAGGTCAGGCGTTCCGAACCAATCGAACGTAGACACCTCAAAAGCGAACTGGCTGACGATTTCCGTCCCTGTATCGCCCAGGCCAATATCTTCCGGAATCAGATACCATTCCTGGTAGCCCGCGTTGTAATCTGAAGTAATATAAAGTGGGCTGGCCAGGAATAATTGGTTGGTTGCCAGCTCCACCCCAACAACCACCCACTGATTATTTGGATCTGCACCGGATACAGCACCCAAGTTGTGGTTGAACAGGATCAGATCATCCGTGCCATCCATGTCAATGTCCAGGTAGACATCATGCTCCACGAAATATGGCTGTGGGGTGTGGATTGCGCCCCACGTAGCAAATCCCATGGTGATGATGTCACCGAGTTCATCGTCAGTACCCGAGGCCAGACCCACCAGGCGTAGATCACCGGAGTCACGTTGTAGTGTCTCATTGGGATCAACCACATAGGCCGCCATTGGGTATAGATCGGAGGGGATTGGCCCATACTGTTCCAATCCAACAGCTAGCTTGTTGAACCGCGGATACTCGTCAGGATCCAGCACCGTCATCGCGTTGAGTTCAACCAGGCGCGTGTAAGGCCGTGGGAGCAGGTAGAATGGCACGCGCAGCATATCGGTGTCATCGGCGGCGTTGGTGAGCGTTACGAAGCCGTAGTATTCTTCAAGGTCACCAAAATCTTGCTCGAGCTGCGCCGTATCGATATCAACGCGCACTGGTACAAACGCGCTTGCACCCGGGGCCACAGTTATGCTGGTCTGCTGCGGGGCAATGACCACGCCATCTGTATTCGCGACCGTAAGATTCACCGCCACAGAGTAGGTTTTCGCTACACTGCCGATGTTACGAACTTCGACCATGCGCGTGCTGGTATAGGTTGTGCTGTTGAACTCAACCAGGCCCCAGTTCACGCCAACCAGGTCGGCATCCCCTACCAACAGTGTGTCCGTCTGGATAGCCGCCAGCGCATCAACACGCCCCGCACCTTGAACCGTCGGCGAGACATCTTCCAGCTCAACAGACGTGTTCATCAGGGCGGCCTTGACCATCTCGGGCGTCCAATCTGGGTGTGCCTGCCGCAGCAGGGCTGCCACGCCGGCCACGTGTGGAGCAGCCATCGACGTGCCGCTCATGTTGATGCCCAGGTCGCCGGACCCCATACTGGCCGCGAAGATCGACACGCCGGGGGCAGTCACATCCGGCTTGAGGATCGCATCGTAACCGCGCGGGCCCTGGCTGGTGAAGTCGGCCGGTTCATCCGCCGCTCCTTGAGCCACAGTGACAAACCGGTCAATCCAGATTTCCACTGCTGCCCCGTCAAGGGCGGACAGGGCAGCACCGTGCGTTTTGCCAATGAAGAGCGACGGGATGGTGATATTCGTATCGTCCCCCATGCTGATTAGTGCGTCGCCACCGCTGGCATTGTTATAGATGATCGCGGCATCTGCGCCCAACGCAGTCGCATTGGAGATTTTCATCGAGAAGGCACATGTGCCACGCTGGATAAGCGCAATCGTACCATCCAGTGCATTGGCAGGCAGCCCGGTGATGTCGCACAGCAGGTTATCCGGTGCGTCTGTTATATCACCTGCATAGGCAAGGTTGCCAGAGATATTCTCGGTCACGGAACCCGACCCGTTGAGGAAGTTTCCCGATGCGTAGGGCACCTCCACATCATAGCCTTCCACTTCCAGGTATGGGGCCGTCAGCCAACCGGTGGTGCTGGCGGCAACTGAAATCGCCGTGGAAGCCGCAGCCGGCGAACCGGTGACGTAGCTGGACGGACCTGCGTTCCCAGCCGAGGCCACAACGATAACGCCCATGGCTGTGAGGTTATCCACAGCCACCATTTCTGGGTCATCCACTTCAAATGGGCCAAAGGAACTGCCAAGGGACATATTAATCACATCGACGTGATCGGTCATATCGCCATTGCCATCGGGGTCCATCGCCCATTCTAGAGCACTGAGCGTAAGCTCCGTCGAGCCACCGGCCCCAAACACTTTCAACGCATAGATTTTGGCATCTGGAGCTACGCCGCTCCCGATCTGGTTTTCTTCGACACTCAATCCTGCAGCGGTTGAAGCGACGTGCGTGCCGTGGCCGTTCTCATCCAGTGGATCAGGATCTGGCACTGGCTCGTTCTCTCCGGTATAGGCAGTTCCAGCGAAGTCGTAACCGCCGATGACCTTGGCCGTGGGGAATGATCCGGGCTCAATGACGTCCGGGTCATTGTTCTCGTATGCCGCTGCTGTGCCAGGCCCGTCAAAGGCTGCGTGGGTGTAATCTACACCCGTGTCAATCACGGCGATGGTGATCCCCTCCCCCGTATACGGGGTGGCGAGGTTCCACACATCATCGACATTGATAAGCGGTACGCTGTTGGAGAGCGATGGGGTATGAACAGGCGCAGGATGTACCTTCTTCACGCCCGGCAGAGATCGAATTTCCTGCAAGCTTCTTGCCGGAACACGCGCAAGGATGCCGTTATACATTTTGGTGTATTGGCCCAGAACCTGCCCCTGGTTGGCGCGAAGCGCAGACACCACAGACGCCTGCTGTGTCATCAACCCGTTGACATAAGACCGCTGATTCAGCGCAGCCATCTGTTCAGGCATTTGGCTCTTTTCCTTCAGCGTCGCTGCCAGTGAAGGGCGTTCCATCTCAATCACAATCGAGATTGTGCGGTCGAGGAATTGTTCCAATGCATAGGGGACATTTCCACCCGTGCGGATCAGGAATTCGTCAATTGATATACCCCCATCAAAAGCCGCCAGGACTTCATCCGGTAGTCTTTCAGGAAGTTGGGGCTGCGGAGCTTGCGCAGCCGGCTTGCTCGATGCCGTGCTCAAAGGTGCAGTCGCCAGAATCATTACCAGCAGAACTGCGGCAGCAATACGTACGATTCGTTTCATATCAAAGTGATCCTTGAGCTTCGAATAAGGAAGTAAAATGGACTGATAACCCCCAATTGGGTTGCGGCAAAAAAGTCGACAGGGTTTCACCTCCTTTATCGAACGGCTATTAACTAAGACGCGCAAAGCAAGCGTCTTAGCAGGTTCAATGTTCACTTCGTATAAATTGGGTCAGTATCTGTTGTACCCTATTTACCAGCCCGTTCAAAACACACTATAGCACAGGGAAAAAATCGAGTCAACATTACTACATTTGCTGATTGTATATTTTGACTGCAATGCATTCCTTAAAAGTAGTAATTACCTTAAAAATTTTACGGCTGGATGGTAGAGGCGTATAATGCCTCAATGGAAAAACCGAGAAGATAAGAGGAGCAGCTTATGCCCACGATAGAACAGGCCCGCGCCTGGTATATTGACGCGGATCCGGTCCACGATTTTGATCACGTAATGCGTGTCTACCGGCTCGCCGAACGACTCGCGAGCGAAGAAGGCGCAGATATGGAGATCGTCCGCGCAGCGGCGCTGCTGCACGATGCGGAGGGGAGCGCGCCCGATGCCGAAGACCGCCCCAACCATCATCATCAGTCCGCAGCATTTGCCGGAGAAGTGCTTGCCGCAGAGGAATGGCCGCAGAAGAAGATTGCTGCCGTGCAGCACTGCATCCGCGCGCACCGTTTTCGCGGCGATGGCGAGCTGCCGCAAACGCCTGAAGCGCGCGTAATCTTTGACGCAGATAAGCTCGACGTACTGGGGGCTATCGGAGTAGTCCGTGTAGTAGCCTATGCCACGATCAACAAGCAGCCGGTGTACGCGCAGCCATCGCAGCAATTTCTCGAAACCGGCAAACAAGAGCATAGGGAACCGCACAGCGCGTATCACGAGTATTTATTCAAGCTACGGAAGATTAAGGACCGGCTGCATACCCAGGCAGCGCGCGACATTGCCGAAGAGCGCGACCGCTACCTGGCCGATTTCTTCACCCGGCTAGGCTCAGAGTTAGCCGGGAAACAATAGGTATTACCGGTTCTCTTCCTCTTTCAAGTATGATACAATCATACAAAGATACAACGAGTTTTTGATACAAAGATACATTCAATCAATGATACAAGAAGCAGAACCGGCACCACTATATCAAATAAAACTGCAGTTTCGAAGCAAAGTTCCACTTTCAACACAGGTGCGGAAGGCGATATTTGAATTGATCCAAAGTGGAGCACTGCAGGAAGATACCGTCCTCCCTACCGTGCGCGAGCTGGCCGCACAATTGGGAGTGAACTTCAATACAGTAGCTCGCGCATATCGTGTGCTCGACAAAGAAGGCTGGCTGCTTACTCGTCAGGGTCGCGGCACAATCGTTACCCGACCCATTCAACAGCAAGCTGCAGATCCATACAGGGAGGAGCTAAGTGCATTGGCAGCGTACGTGACCCAGGTTGCAAAGCACCTGGGCATACGGCCACAAGAAGTTCTACGCGACCTCGAGGTGATGCTCTCCCCAGCAAGACCTTCTCTACAGCCGCACAAAAGACGCCAGCATCGATACAGCACTCGCTTCCGCAGGTACCTGCCTAACTTTCCCAGGTCGCGAAAAACACACCGGGAAACACTGGACTGGCGACGAAGGAAATCAAATCGGTAAGTACAACTCGCTGCATCAGACAGCGCCAATGTTTCACGTGAAACATTGGCGCTGTCTGATTGTGATATTTAGAAATTGTAACTGTTCATCCGCAGGGCCACCGGTTTAATCGCGTGCTTCGCCCACCCGTTCAAGAAGGTTTTTATTTGTTTTGATAGCGGCTAAAAACCTTCTTTCGGCCCCTGAAGGGAGCATTTCCCGCGCGGCTGGCCGGAAGTGTGGCGCAGTTACAAATCCTTTCACAGGAAATATATGTTGTTCAAAGCACTGTTTCACTTCTGTATTTTGAAGTGTCTCAGGAGATGAACAACTGGAAAAAGTAAGTAATTGAGAAATACAAACTGTTAAGAGAGCAATTGACAAAGTCCTTATGAAGAGAATACCTCTTGTCGAACTAGGCTTCCTCATTGATGAATAATTTCGTTTGCATATCTTGGGAAATTAACGTCGATGAACGAGGCTTCCTATAAAAATAGGCCTGAAATAGAAAAGGCAATACTGAACCTTTATCTTTGAAAAAATAGCTCCCGCCACTGCCATTACTTATGGGAAACGACCTTCGAACTGCGTAGAGCATCCCTTTGCCCAAAGTGTAAATTCATGAAAAAGGAACCGAGAAAAACCGGGCAATTCAAACCCTAATATTGACATAGTGGCATTTCTGGAATGAAGAAAAGCACACGCATATTTCTCCAGTTACACAATTCCATCGCGGGCCTGTGTATACTGTGGGCATTATTCCACAACATCCTCGAACACAACGCCGCCGAGAATGTACCTTATCACTCACTGTAATAAGAATGAAGCAGGCAATACTCAAATGTTTCACGTGAAACAATTTCTACCAGAATCACTGTCTAATAGAATGAGTAAGCTAAATCGCCAAAGCAGGTCGAGCTTTTTTAGGTTCTTTAGATTGGTCGTGCGGTTCGCTCTCTGATTGCACGGCAGGGATGCACATCCAACAATATCCAATTGATTGAAGCAAGCGAAAAGGAGGTCGTCAAGTAATGTGTGCCTGGTTTGCTCGAACTAGATGTATTCCTTAAGCTGCCAATCTTTATCACTCACTATATTTGTCGCAGACTGAAGGGCAGGGGTATTTGAAAATCAGAAATAACGACAATTAATATAATCCAGCGATTTTTGCTCGAAGAAAAAGCAAGGATATCCAAGTGTTTATTTCATTAGAAGAGGATTTTTACACTTTGTTCTAATAAATAGAACATATTTTCTAATTAATTATTTCTTCCAATAATTATGCATTCAAATACAAGCATTTACGTTTCTCGCTCGACGTAGGCCACCGCCCGGCTCTTTTCATCACTCATCACGATGCGCATTGCCGCTCCCGGCTGGTAATCGCTTACCCGGAGCACGCGCAGGCTCCCCTTGATCCGATCATCGATGGTAATCCAATCTTCCACCCGGTTGGGCAGTTGCTCGAAAAACGACCGGTTAAAGACGCTCTCTTCGTCATCCAGTTGCACGGCCAGCGGATAGATCTGCTGTTCCAGCAAATCCTGGAAAAAGTGAGTGCCAAGCGAAGGTTCCGGGGCAGGGCCAACACCTTTGCCTGCCAGTTCAACCAGCGATTTTGTGTTGTAAATGTCGCCGTAATCGACGCTGACGCCCAAGTCAGAATTGGAACTACCCCAGCGGCCTGGGCCGACACAGATAAAATCTTCATCTTTCAGCGCATCGTTCAAACGGCTGATGGCTCGCACCAGTTCGTAGCGGTTCTCCTGCGTTGGCAGCGCAAAGTAGCCTTCCGGGGGAACGTACACCACGTAATCCACCTTGGGAATTACACCCTCGGGCACGACGAACCGTGTCGAGAAGATTACATCCTGCGGGTTGAGATTAAGGGGCAGGGATGCCTGCTCGCTAGCAATCAAGAATGCTTGCGGGCGGCATTGCAGGATGGTAATGCAAACTTGCGGCTGGGCCGAATCTGGTTTCTTCACCTCAACCGTAAATTCCATATCGACGGGTGATTTGTAGTTTTCCTCAAGAATTTGCAGGATGCGTTTCAGCCGCCCGGGGAAGGGGGTGCGCCTGAGTAAATCTTCGAACGTCAGTACCAAATCGTTTACAGATCCTTCCAACACCCGGCTGCGCAAAGAGGAGAAGTAGCCATCCTGCTCGGTCTGTGCCAGATAGCGCAGGGGTGAATAATGCTCTCCCAGCACTTCATGCACCGGCAGCGTGCGGAACTCGTTTGCCTCCATGTCGATCAAATCCACGAACTGCTGCGAGTAACGCCGGATGGAGACAGGATCTGTGGAGGGGCGGAGCAGGGGATGGCTGAGTGCTACCAGGCGCGGATAGTCGTTGCCCACCCGGTCAACAGCGCGCGTGCCCATCCCCCACACCAGTCGGGCAAAGCCATCCTCTCGCCGGATTTGCGGCGCCCAGCGATAAAGATTGCGGCTGAAGGCAACTCCCGCAGCGTGTGGCATGAAGTAGCGGTCGAACTTCTGACCCTCCACAACCTGGATCAGAATCGCCATACGCTCATCATAATCTTGCAAGCCTTTGCTGCGCCGGTAGAGCAGGGCATTAGGGTTCAAGGTGGAAGTATATACGCGGATGATCGCCCGCGTCAGCTCGCGCAAGTTCTCGGCGTGCGTGCCCTGGTTTGGACAAAAGATGCTCTCGTACTTGCCAGCAAACGAAGTGCCAAAGTTATCCTCCAGAAGACTGGAGGAGCGCACGATCAGCGGCGAACGGCCCACTTTTTCGAGCAGCGTGGAGAGATCGCCAAGGAAATCGAGGGGGAACTCACTATTTTCAAAATCGCGAACGATGAGCGGGTACTCGGCGCGCATCTCCGCTTCCGGCTTGTACTTCTGATCGTTCCAGTGCACCAAGTTGTTGATGGACAGGAAGGTGTAGAATACGTCCGAACCAATGAAATATGAGTCGGGAACACAAACGCAGCCGTAAATCTCTGGGTCGGCGGAATTTTCCAAAATGCGCATGGCGAGCAGCATGCCTGCCGCCTTGCCTCCAATACGTCCTGTTCCCAGCTTGCGCCGCCGGATTTCCATCAAATCGCTGACCGTGAACCACTCTTTGGCTACGTTGATGTAGCGGAGTTGATCACTGATCATCGTTCGGATCAACACCACCTTTGATTCTTTCAAGCGCGCCTCCATTGGGGCGCGCTCTTCGGGCGGCATATTTTCGATCACCTGCGCTTGCTCGAAGACCATCTCCAACGGGGCGATCTCCGGGTTCATCGCCAGCGATACCTGATGGGCCTGAACGCCGCGCTCGCTCAGCACCTCCCATACAAGTTGCTCGAATAGTTCAAAGGAAAGGTGGCGGCTGAAGGTCTGGTCGGTCAGCAGCTCACGAATACGTGAAAGGCGCGTATCCCAAATTTCCGCGGCTTCTTCGCTAAATGGGTTGCTCAGCCCTTCGCGCTCCTGCGATTGAACAGCAGCGGCGCGCGCCTCGATCTCAAACTGCTGCGGCGAGATAATGCCGCGCTCGTATAGTTCGTGCCGCATGCGCGCGCGAATACGGTCCGCCAGAACCGGATATTGGCTGAGCGCAAGGTAAACATTAAATTGGCGATCCGCCGATCCGCCCGAATACCACGAGCCGGTCGGATTGACCATACCTTACCCCAGGTGCATCGGCATGATAACGTGCTGGAAGCTCTCGTCGCCGACCGGCTGAACTTTCGCCGGAGATTTGTGATCGTTGGTTTCCATCACAAGATTGGGCGTCTTGATGACTTCCAGGGCCTCTCGCAAGAAGCGTACGTTGAACGCTACGACCATTGCGGTTCCATCGATATTGGCATCAATCAACGTCTCGTTGGTACCGGTCTCTTCGGACTGCGCGGAAACTTCTACTTGCCCTGGGCGGTCGGGGTTGGGTTGCAAGTTCATGCGCACCACGTTATTTCCGTTGCGCGCGATGATCTCTGCCTGTCGGCAGGCTTTCAGCAGGGCGGCGGTGGAAACGATGGTGTGGCATTTGAAGCTGCGCGGAATAATCACCCGGTAGTCGGGGAAGTTGCCGTCGATGAGCTGCGAAACCAGCTCGGCTGATTCTAAACGAAAAACCACCTGTCCGCGCCCGTTGGGAATGATCATGCTCACCATTGAGTCGCCTTCGGAGGTAATGCGGGCCATTTCGGTCAGCGCGCGTGCCGGGATGATGATGGAGAAGGGTTTTTGCACGTTCTCCACCAAGTCTACTTTGCGAACCGAAACGCGGAAGCCATCCGTCGCCGCCATAACAATCTCATTGCCGCTGATGCTGGTCTGCACACCTTGCAGAACCGGGCGGGCTTCATCGCTGGATGCGGCGAAGGCGACCTGCTGTACCATCTCTTTGAAGTCCGATACTTTAATACGCACACCCTCAGTGATATCGGTGGCGGGCATGGGCGGGAACTCCTGCGCGTCGATGCCCTTGATCTCTGTATCGGAGGCACCACAGTGGACCGAGAGCGTGCAGGTGGTCATGTTCACTGAGAGGTGGACGGTGTCGTTCGGCAGGGTGGAAATGAGATCTGCCAGAAGCCGGGCAGGGACGGTGATAGAGCCTTCTTCCTGGATTTGCGCGCCGATCCAGCACGAGATGCCCAGCTCGAGGTTGGTTGCCGAGAGGCGCAGCCGGCCCTCATCCGTCGCCAGCAACACATTTGCCAGCACCGGCAGCGTGCTGCGCGGCGAAACGGCCCGAGAAACAGTTCCTAAACCTTGCGCCAGTTGTTGCTGTGAAACGGATGCTTTCATGAAGCCCTCTCTGCAATAGTTTTTACTAGAAATAATTCAGTTGTCGGTCAAACAAAAATCATAACTGCTCAGAGGGTAGGTTTTGTGGTGTTTGGTTGGGTGTCTGCGGTGCATTGC
>JAEYTI010000080.1 GCA_023434145.1 Chloroflexota bacterium
AGGGGAACGATGTTCCCCTGCCTCAACCTACCAACAAACTGGGAAGTACCCAAGAAACTGAAACGCACCCCTTACAGGCCCAAAAGAGCAGAAAGCGAGAAGCACTTGTGAAATTGATCCATACCCAATTTGAAATTGTTTCACACAAAATGGGTCGGACGTGTTAAAATTAGCATTCATGCGAATTAGCTCAAAAATATTTCTGCTTGTAGTATCAACAGATGGAGGTTGAAAGAGGATGGCAATTGTCGTTTTGCGGCCGAATGAATCACAGGATCAGTTGCTCAAGCGTTTCCGCAAGAAGGTGACGCGTGGTGGTGTATTAAGCGCGCTTCGCGATAAGCGCTGGTTTGTTAGCAAGGGCGAGCAGCGCCGGATGGACAAGAAGAAGTCCATTCGCCGGCTCAAGCGTCGCCAGGCAAAACGCTCAGATATGTAATCGCTAAAAGTGCGGCTCGCTGCTGCGCTTGTAGAATACGACGTCCCCCGAATGGTGAAATTCGGGGGACGTCGTATTTTTGGCTGCTTAGTTTTGATATTCACAGCAGCCTCGTTTATTCATCAAGAACCAATTTTTGGTAGCATCTCAAATCATCGTGGTCAATGAATCGCGCCATGGGCGCCTCACAAAAACTCCGATATCTTTTTAAGGCGGGCTGCGCCTGCCTTTCACGACCATGGTTAAGTGCAGTACCACCCAATTTGTACAATTAGGGTCTTTTTTATAAATTGATCGTCACAATTCAATGGGAAATGTCATACAATAAAGATAGAACTTTCGTTCATTCACTTGCAAAAGGTTTGAGCCTGACAAGGAGCAAGATCATGAATCAACATCCCATGACTCAACAAGAATACATCCAAATTCACGGCGCGCGCGAAAACAACCTCAAAAACATCAACATCACCATTCCCAAGCGCCAGATAACCATCTTTACCGGTGTATCGGGTTCGGGTAAGTCGTCTGTCGTGTTCGACACCATTGCCAACGAAGCGCAGCGGCTGTTGTTCGAGAACTTCAGCATGTTCATTCGCAACTTTCTCCCCCGCTACCCCCAGCCCGATGCCGATGGCATTGAGAACCTGAGCATGGCGGTCATCGTGGACCAAAAACGCCTGGGCGGCGGGTCGCACTCTACCGTCGGTACCATCACCGACATCTCGCCGGTGCTGCGCATGCTCTTTTCGCGGGTTGGCCAGCCTTATGCCGGGTATGCCAACGTGTTTTCCTTCAACGATCCGCAAGGAATGTGCCCCGAGTGTAACGGCCTGGGCCGCAAAATTGGCATCGAACCCGAAGCCCTGATAGACAAGAGCAAATCTCTGAGCGAAGGCGCCGTCATCGTACCCGGCTTTGCCCAATGGGAGCGCGATACCCCTGCCCGTTCTGGCTTTTTTGACAATGACAAGAAGCTGATCGACTACACCCCCGAAGAAATGGACCTGCTGCTAAACAGCGAGCCGCGGAAATACAAGCTGGCCATTGGCAACGAGGAAATGAATGCCACCTACGAGGGGCTACTGTATAAGTTCAACCGCAAATTCATCAACCGCGACATTAAATCGCTCGGCGATCGCACCCGCAAACAGGTTGAGCCGTATTTAAAACTGGGCCCCTGCCCTCTGTGCAAGGGCGCTCGTCTCAACCAGACGGCTTTGAACGCAAAGATAAACGGCTACAACATTGCTGAACTCTCGGCGATGGAAGCCGGACAACTGGTTGGCGTGATTGGGCAAATTCGACAGCCCGAAGCCACCCCACTGGTTCGCACCCTTTGCGAGCGCCTTCAGCATTTGGTGGATATTGGTCTGGAATACCTCAGCCTGGATCGTCCAACCGACACCCTCTCAGGCGGTGAGTCGCAGCGGGTGAAGATCGTCAAGCATCTCAACGGCAGCCTGATGGATGTGATGTATATCTTCGATGAACCGAGTGTTGGGCTGCACCCGCGCGACGTGCACCGCCTGAACGAACTGCTGGTGCGCCTGCGCGACAAGGGCAACACCGTCATCGTTGTGGAGCATGAACCGGAGGTCATTAAAGCCGCCGATTACATCGTCGATATGGGACCGCGTGCCGGGGCCAGCGGCGGCAACGTGGTCTACGAGGGCAGTTATGCTGGTTTGCTCAACGCCAACACGCTTACTGCCCAGCATTTGCAGCACACAGCCCCGCTCAAAGAGTCCTTCCGGCGGCCAACCGGTTTCTTGCCGGTGCGCAACGCCAGGATCAACAATCTGAAGGATGTCAGCGTGGATATTCCAACCGGCGTCCTCACGGTGATTACCGGTGTGGCCGGTTCTGGAAAGAGCTCGCTGATCAATGAGGCCTTTCTCGGCCAGCACCCCGGAGCAGTGGTGATCGATCAAACCCCAGTGGGTATTTCCAGCCGTTCCAACCCGGCGACATACACCGGCGTGATGGATGACGTTCGCAAAGCCTTTTCATCGGCCAACAAAGTCGATGCCGGGTTGTTCAGCTTCAATTCCAAAGGGGCATGCCCCAACTGCCAGGGGCTTGGCGTCACCTATACAGACCTGGGGTTCCTCGAAGGCGTCCGGCTGCCGTGCGAAATTTGCAACGGAAAGCGGTTTAAGGAAGAGGTGTTGACCTATACGCTCGATGGCAAATCGATCGCCGATGTTCTGGCTATGACCGTGCAGCAGGCATTGGAGTTCTTCAATCTAAAAGAGGTGTGCGCCAGGCTTCAGGCGATGAATGACGTTGGCCTGGGCTACCTGACGCTTGGCCAGCCGCTCAGCACCCTTTCTGGCGGTGAATGCCAGCGCATTAAACTGGCCAGCGAGCTGCACAAGCAGGGCAGCATCTACCTGATGGATGAACCCACCACCGGGCTGCACATGTCGGATATTGGCCGCCTGCTGACGATCATGAACCGGCTGGTGGATGGCGGAAACACCGTCATTGTAATCGAGCACAACCTGGACGTGATCCGCAATGCCGACTGGATCATCGACATGGGGCCAGAGGGAGGCAGCAAGGGCGGAACAGTGGTCTTTCAGGGGACGCCGCGCGAGCTGCTCGGCGCAAACCATTCGCTGACCAGCAAGTATTTGCTCTAGCGGCAGTCTGGCGCGGCCGCTGACCGTCGATAAGAACCTGCAGCGCGGCTGATTCGTCAGCCGCGCTGCAGGTTCTGGATATGATTTGCTTCTGGTCAATCGGCGCCTACGCCGGCGGTTGCAGCCGCACGCTTCACACCGGTAAGGGTCTCAATGCCTGCGCCCGATACCAGGGCCAGTACCGCTGCGCCGAGGAATACCAACGGCATTCCCAGCAGATCGTACAGTACCCCTCCTGCCGCAAAGCACAAGATGTTCGATACAGCAATCAACGTATTGAGGTAGGAGAGCCCCTTACTGACGGAACGAGATGGCACAACTTCTGCCGTTATGGCCTGCGCCATGGCGCCGCTGGTGCTAAAAGCCAGCAGGTGCAGAATAGCGGCCAGCCCGAACTGCCACATGGACGATGCGCCGGCCAGGATCAACGAGCCGCTCATGGCCAGCATGTAACTTGCAAACAAGAGATGCTTGCTGCCAATCCGGTCTGAGATAACCCCGATCATGTAGGTCGCCGGGATGGCGACCAGCCCGCTGATCATCGCCACGGTAGAGACGGCCTCCGGGGTGAACTGCTGTGCCTGCATCGACAGGCTGGAACCAAACCGGGCCACGCTGACGGCAATAGAACCGAAGAATGCAATCGCTACCACGCGAGCAAAGTTTGCACCCAGCCCGCCAGGTACCGCCTGTGCCTGCCCGCGCGCAACGGCAGGCCGAGGCTTCTCGCTCTTGTCTTCCTTTAACATTCTCCAGCCAATCAGCGGGACGATGGTCCACGTCGCTGCCAGCACCAACAGCATCCCGCTGTAGCCGCCCCAGGCAATGAGCTGTCCTACGGCGGCTCCGCCCGCCAGCGCCCCCATAGGCCCCACAAGCGCCATTAAGCTGAACGCCTTGCCGCGGTCGCTCTCGCCGGCAGACAGACCGGTGAAGATGCTGACCAGCGCCATCACCAGCCCGCCGGAAAACCACAGCAGTGAGGTGAACAGAATCGCCTGCTCAAAGTTCCGCGCGGTGGCCATGCCGAGAAGCGCCGGAAAACCGGTCAATGCGCCGGCGATAAAGATCTTGCGCCTGGAAAACCGTGTGGTCAGCCACCCGGCTGCCACCGGGCCGAGCGCATTTGCCGCATAGATCGCGGCGAGATAAAACCCGGTTGTGCTGTTGGTTGCCTCAAATTGGGCGGCATACAGCGGCAGAATCGGGAAGAGGCCAAACCCGGTGAACATAACGGCAAAGCTGCTGATGAACAGCGCCAGAATTTGTTTGTTTTTCAATAATACGGCCATTTCGTACCTCCTGCGAATCTATGTTGCTGCGTTCTTCGGCATAGTTTAGCCAGCGCCTGTCCCCATCTCGCGCCAGGAGGCGTCCCATAAAGCGTCCCTTGGGTGCATTTCTATATTGATACTTTGTTGGATCGTTTTGTGTGGCCAACGAAGTTGGCC
>JAEYTI010000110.1 GCA_023434145.1 Chloroflexota bacterium
GGGGAACGATGTTCCCCTGCCTCAACCCACCAACAAACGGAAACATACCCCCAATAAGCCGCAATACTGATTGTGAAAAATCGTGTGCTATAATGCAAATATCGAACCATGAGAAACCTGGATATCCATACCGGCATTCTAACTGCCGTTTTCCTTACCCTGATGCTCGGGCTGATTAGCCTGATGGTCGGCATTCGCGCGATCCAATCCGGCAAGCGCCTGACCTTCTTCCGCAAGCGACGCGACCGGATAATGGCGGGCTGGCGCATGGTGTTCGTCGCCGCTGGCTTTGGATTCATGTCGTTTCTGGTTTTCTCCTTTGCCGAGCCGGTGGTCTATCAGTTCTACCCCCCGTCCCCTACCATCACGCTTACACCGACCGTCACCGTCACGCCAACGATTTCGCTGACGCCGACGATTACGCTTACCCCGACGATCACGAATACGCCGTCGATCACCAATACCCCCTCGTTACCTGATGAGGTGTTCGCCCAGTTCACCTCCACGGTGATGCCGGGAGCGCCGCCGGTGTTCACCCCGCTTCGTTTTGCCCGCAGCCTTGATGATAATTACCAGCCGATAGACCCGGCGATCGAGTTTGAGAACCCAATCAACCGCATGTTTGGCGTATTTAGTTACGACGGCATGACGCCAGATGCACAGTGGTCAGCGCTTTGGTACCGCAATGGCGAGCTAGTTTTCTACGAGACTCTGCCATGGAACGGCGGTACAGGCGGTTACGGCTATACCGAATGGTCCCCGACGACTGAGGAATGGCAGCCCGGCACCTATGAAGTGCAGTTATTCGTCGGCACCGAGTGGGTGGTGGGAGCGAGCGGCGTGTTCACCGTAACCGGCGAACCGCCCACCGCTACACCTACCATTCCACCAACCGCCACCAGCACCAACACCCCGACGATCGGCCCATCGCCTACGCGGACCAATACGCTTACCCCTTCCCCAACACTGACCCGCGTGCCCAGCAGCACCCCGACCATCACCCAGACACCGACGATCACGCTGACGCCCACCATCACGCGCACGCCGCGACCAACGGATACCCGCTGGCCCACCCCAACGCAGCCAACGGCGACACCAAGACGGTAGTATTCATTCAGAGAATAAAACGGGTGGTTGGATCGTACGACCCAACCACCCGTTTTATTCTCTGAATTGCGGGCTTTGCCCGCTGCCAAAAGCGCCGATGGTTAGATCACCCTTTGTGGATACAGCGCACGCGCGATCTCGGCGGCGAGGCGGGCGTTGTTGCGCAGCAGGGCAAGGTTGGCCGTCATGCTGGCGCCGCCGCTGATGCGGGCAACCCGGTCCAACAAAAAGGGCGTAACCTTTGCCCCGCTGATCTTCTGTTCCTCCGCCTCGCGCAGCGCCTGGGCGATCACCCCTTCGATCTCGGCGCCGTCCAGCGCAACCTCAGCGGGCGGCGGCTGCACAACCAGCAGCGCGCTCTCCAGCCGCATTTCCCAACCCGCGCGAGCCATCACAGCCACTTCAGCGGGTGAGTCGACACGCGCCGTCACCGGCAGGCCGCTCTCGCGGGCAAAAAAGGCCGGGAACTGATCGGTACCGTAGCCAACAACCGGTACGCCGACCGTTTCCAGGTACTCCAGTGTGGCGGGGAGGTCGAGGATTGACTTCGCGCCTGAGCAAACCACAACCAGCGGGCTACGGCCCAACTCCGGCAGGTCGGCAGAAATATCAAACGGCGCGCCTCGGTGTACTCCGCCAATGCCACCGGTTGCAAACACGCGAATGCCTGCCAGCCGCGCGGCGATTAGCGTTCCGGCGACTGTGGTGCCGCCGTTCTCTTTTTTCGCCATGGCAATGCCAAAATCGCGGCGGCTGATCTTGCGTGCTCCCTCTTCTTCTGCCAGCCGCTCTAATCCCTCATCCATCAGGCCAATGTGCACGCGCCCATCCAGCACCCCAATGGTGGCGGGGGTAGCCCCTACCGCGCGCACTTCTTCTTCCAGCGCGCGCGAAAGCATCAAGTTCTCAGGGCGCGGCAGGCCATGAGTCAGCACGGCTGTTTCCAGAGCGACTACCGGCATGCGCCCGCGCAACGCTCGCGCAACGTCCGGATGGATCACAAACGAGGTAGGGAGGTTTTCAAAAAGCATAAATCTAAATCACCAGTTCATCATAGAGTTTTTCCAGCGTCAGGCCGGGCAGCACCGTGCCGCGGTAGCGCAGGATCAGCGAAGCGGCAGTGACGCCCAGGCGCACCGCCTCATCAATAGGAATATCGTTCAGCAGGCCAAAGATGATGGTCGCGGTCAGCGCGTCGCCGGCTCCGGTCGGATCGAGAACGCTGGTACGGATCGCGGGGACGTGCCCGTTTGTTTCAGACGTGGCATACACCACACCAAACTCCGCCAGGGTGACCACCGCCAAATCCACGCCGTGGTTCACCATCCGGCGGGCGGCTTCCAACGCGCTGGCTTCATCCGTCACCTTGGGATTATTCTCGCAAAGCGCCGATGCCTCGGCCATATTTGCCGTCAGCATCGTGAGCTGATCCAGATAAGCTCCAAGCCGCGCAACCAGCCGCGGTGAAGTCGCATCGGCACAAATCGGTATGTTCATTTCCCGCGCTTGAGCGAACACCGTTCGCAGTGTTTCTGCGGGCAGGTTGAGATCTACAAACACCAGCGACGAGCCGGCCATAAAATCCTGGTGCTCGCGAATGTGATCGGGCGTCAGTTCCTCCAAAATCGACATATCTTCGAGCACGATCCGGCGCGAACCATCCTCATTGAGCACCGCCAGATACGAAGAGGTGGCACTGCTGCTGCACTGCAAGCAGGCGTGTACATCGACCCCAGCCTGCGAGGTACGCTCCAGGAGTTCCTGCCCAAATGTGTCTGCCCCCACAGCCGTTACCAGCCGGACGGGCTGCCCCAGCCGCGCGAGGTTCTCTGCCACGTTTCGCCCCACCCCGCCGTACGATACGCGGATCGCGGCTGGATTCGAAGCGCCCTCTACCGGTTTGCTTTTGATCGTGCCGATCATATCCAGCCCGGATGCGCCGATCACCGTTACAGGCCGGTCTGAATTCACCTCGTGCGCGTCTTGTTCGCTCATCCGCCTCGCTCCTCACCCCCCTCCACTGCACCGGCATCCCTCCTCGCCAACGCGCAGGAGGCCAGTTCCATTGTACCGCAAACCGCGGCGAGAGAAACCCACCGGCTTTTGGGTCTCTGGGTTTTGCCGTGGTTTTAGGGAGAGGTTGCGCTGCAACCTCTCCCTACAACCACGGCAAAACCCAGAGACCCATAAAGAACCAGTAGAAATCCTAGCCGTTTCTTGTTATAATAGAAAAAAAGTTCTATTATTGTCGCGGTCCAATGGACCTGTTTCGAACAAGTGCGAGCCGTTACACGAGAAACAGAGGTATCGATGGAAGAAATTTGCAGGAGGCATCAGTTCATCCCGGACAGCGTGGCGTTCTCGGAGGATGACCAGAACGCGATTATGTTCCTGGCTTGCGCGCATTGCTACACGATTATCGAAGTAAGCCGCAAGGATCTATCACCGATCGACCAGGAAACGTTTGATCACCTGGCAAAGAAACGGCTGAAAGTGAATATCAAAGATCGCATCAAATGATGCGTATAGCCAATCAGGGCATCTCGCATTGACAAGCGGGCTGCCCTGATTGGTTTTTGAGGCTCCTACCGTTGGAGTAGGGGGATGTATACCGCGATGTCGAGAATAGCTGCTGACTCTCCGGCGAAGCCGGTGTCTGGCTCCGACTTTTCCGAGCAGCCATCCGCATGCGAGCAGGCTTCAACCCAATAGTGATAAACTGTTCCTGGAACAACCTCAGTGTCGATGAAGTTTTTGTCGGCAGTGGCAACGATTTCAACGGCGGTTGACATGTCGGAATTGGTGGAGCGGAATATCTGCCAATTCTCAACGTCATAATCGGAAGCTGGTTGATTCCAGGTAAGGCGAATTTGGTCAGGATACAAGCCATCGGAGGCTTGCAGATTGTTTGGCACGGGCGGGGGAGGATTGAATGCGGCAGTATAATGCCACGTTTCGCTCCTGGGGCCATTGGGGCAGCCCTGCACAGGGTTGGTAGCAAATACATACCAGCGAAGGTTACCCACTACGCCGGTTACTTCGTAGGAATCTGCCCCCTCGTTATTCATCTCGTTTTCATCGAGTAAATAACCGGTTTCACTGTCAAATATCCGCACGATGTGGCTGCGAGCGTTGGGGACGGGCACCCATTCGAGGGTATACCAGGGAGCTTGCTGAAAGATAAGAATATCCGATCCATTGGTCGGGGCGACGAGAGAGGGAGCGCCTATAGGCTGGCAGATTCCCACCCAGCCTTCATCCACCGGCGAGGGCGGGCTGCACCCAACATGATTGCAAGCCAGCACTCGGTACGCGAAATGTACGCCTGGCACTCCTTCATGATCTACGAATTGTCGTTCTTCACCAATCCTGGCCAGATCGATGAAATTTGTGCTGCCCTGTGCGCGCCGCTGCAGCAGGTAATATGCGGTGCGATAGCTTGGGTGCCAGTAGACGAAGATTTCATCGATGTGATTCCCATCAGCCGCGAATACTGCCTCGGGCGCGCGTGGCGCAAGTTGCTCCCCGGACAACGTGAACTCGAAAAAGTCCTGGTTGGAACCACTGGTGGCAAAATCAACGCTGACCGACCACGTATAGGTATAGCCGGGTGTTAATCCGTTATGGGTATAAGTTTCGGTACCTTCTACTACAACTTCGATCTTGTCTTGTGCTCTGGTACGATCCTCGCGATATATCTCGAGGATATACCGCGGTGCACCTTCGGTTGGCGCCCAGCGGAACGTAACATCGGCAGTGGACACATATGAGTGATCGGGTGGCTCCAATTGACGGGGTGGCAAAGGAAGGAATGATTGTGCCGTGAGGTTTGCGCTTGCAGTAGAAGGAATCTGAAGGAATGCGGCAATTAACAAAAGAACTGCCACTCGCCCTGTCCATTTCCGGGCAGCGCGAGCACCGGAGAAAAGCCTGTTAGGGAACAGCGCGAACATTGGGTCCTCCTTATCCAGAACCCCGCTAATGATTTGGGTCCGTTTGATGTACGAGGAATGTGATTTGCGCAATTATCTATTACACTTAATGTATATCGCGGTTGTCAACAAAGCAATACCTGATTTTGGATGAGATCCAGAAAACAGCTTTCGTTGCTTCCTGGAATAATCGAATATACTTACAGGAATTCGTGATACATCAAAGATACAGTAACTAGGTCGGGCTTGATTTGGGGAAATAAAGTGAGCGCAGCGATCATCGAGGTCATCACAAGTGGTATCCTATCTTTTCAGATCCGTGAGGACGATGCGGGAAATCCCTGGTTTTGGAATCTGGAGATAAACCATAGTCCCGCGTACCTGATTAGCACAATGTGTGGAACGTGCGGCGCAGTCTTTGAGCGCCTGGGGGATGTGAAATTGCCGCTATCTTCGCAATCGCTCAGCGCCTCCTTCGCAAGCGGCATCGAAATGGTTCCCCCGGCAATGGTGGAGACGATCTCTGCTTTGCTGCAGCCGGGAAAATATATCGTTGGACTGATTGACGTTCGCGCGAAGCTGCTGCGCAATACGCCAGAGGATGAACAGCATCCGTTCGACTGTATGGCTGATTATTTCTGGGCAAAGCGAATTTTCGAGGGAAAAGACGATTACAAAAGAAACGTATACCAGGACGAACTGATTCTGCCGCTCGTGCCTGAGCAGCAGATCAAACCACAGCGGGTGCGCGAATATGAGCAAGCGATTCTGCGCGGTGCAAAGCCCACGGCGCTGGCGCTCTCGGTGATCTATAAGACTGGCATTATGGGTCGATACGATAGCTGGACACTGGCACACTTTGTCATTGACGGTCATCACAAGATCATGGCTGCTTCCAACCTGGGCAAACCGATCACTATTCTTTCGTTCTTATCTATCGACGAGTCGCTTGCAGAAACAGAAACCGATCCATTTATCCGTAAACACTACCGTATGGATGATGATTCCTTCTATGAATAACCACAATACAACCAAAGGGTATCTCTTCGCGCTGCTCGCGGCGCTGTTCCTCTCCACTACCGCCATTTTCATCCGCCACCTGACCGAAACCTATCAGGTTCCGGCGTTAGTGCTGGCCTTCTGGCGTGACGTGTTTGTGGTAATGACGTTGATGCCCGTATTTGCATTGGTAAAACCGGCGCTGCTGCGTGTTTCTGAGCGCAACCTGCGCTATCTGATCGGCTACGGGTTGGTGCTTGCCTTTTTCAATGCGCTGTGGACGCTTTCTGTGGCGCTCAACGGCGCAGCGGTCGCAACGGTGCTGGTGTACTGCTCGGCGGCGTTCACGGCCCTGCTGGGCTGGTGGCTGCTGAAAGAGCCGCTCGGATGGGGGAAAGTCGCAGCGGTCGTTTTTAGCCTCATCGGCTGCGTTTTGGTCGCGGAAGCTTATAATCCGGCTGTGTGGGGCATTAATTTGGGCGGGATCTCTGCCGGGATTGGGGCAGGCCTGGCTTATGCGCTGTACAGCCTGATGGGACGTTCGGCAGCGGGGCGCGGGCTCTCGCCGTGGACGACCCTTCTGTACACCTTTGGCTTTGCAGGCGTCATTTTGTTATTCGCCAATCTGATCCCGGGTGGGCCACTGCCGGGGAGCGCAGTGCGCGCCGCGGACCTGCTCTGGCTGGGAGATGCCTCCGCTGGCTGGCTGGTGTTGTTCCTGCTGGCGGCTATTCCTACCGTAATGGGGTTTGGCCTGTACAACGTCAGCCTTTCGCACCTGCCGTCCAGCGTCGCCAATCTCATCGTCACCTTGGAGCCGGCCTTCACTGCGGTGACGGCGTACTTGCTGCTGGGCGAGCGCCTGTCGCCCACTCAGATTGTCGGGGGTCTGGTCATCCTCGCTGGGGTAGTGATCCTCCGTTTGTTCGAAGAACAGCAAGCGATGCGTGCTGCTCGCATCAGCACAGTCGCGTAAAATTATGCGAGAGACAATTTCTACGCCTGGCTTTCGCGCAATTTACCGCAATTCTTGTTAATGCGCATAGCCAATTTATTAACATGAGGTTTTTATTTTTATTTGACTTTAAAAACCAAGAGCCCTGGCCATTACGGAAGGCCCGGGACTTTTGGTAAACAGTATGCTTCCTCTGCACGGCATCATTACGCACCGGCGCGCGGGGAAGGGACTGCTACGATTTCTTGTCACTCAAGAACCAGGCTGCAGCGAAACCGCGTGATCCGTCGCTTTTCTGCACGAAGACCCACAGATCCTGCTTGCCAATCCGTGCACGTGCGGCGTTGAGATCCGGCTCGATGACCGTGAGCGGCTCGTTCTTCACTGCGCCGGTGACGCGCCCCGCATTGGCGCTGGCCTGAGCACGGACGTTGATATCTGCGGTGGGGAACACGGTCAGCGTATCAGCGGAGGCAGGGGGCTTGCTGACCGGTGGAAGGCCGCCAGATGCGGCTGTGACAAACCAGGCGGCAACGTAGCCAACATACTTGGTAGGCGTGCGCACATTGAGCCATTGGTCCTGCACGCCGATCTTCGCCTGTGCCTGCTCTTTGTCACCCAGCACCGTCAGCGCATCACCAGGGGTGACGAAGGTGAGGATGTTAGAAGTTGTATCGGGCCGGGCGCGGACGTTGATGGTGCCGGTAGGAAACACAGTGAGCCCGGTGGAAGGCGCAACTTGCCCGGTGAGGTGCACCAGCCACGCGGCAACAAACCCGCTTTGCCCGCCAGCGGTTTGCACTTGCAGCCACTCATTATCCTTGCCAACCTTGCTCTTTGCGACAGTCGCGTCCCCTAATACGTTTAGCGGTTCGGTGGCAGTCATGGCGCCGAGCAGGACGAACCCTGTACCGGGGCCAGAGCGCAGGTTCACCTGATCGAACGGGTACACTACCACGCCGCTGGGTGGAAAAGCAACCTGCTTTGTATCCTGCGCAAGCCAGGCCGCCACAAACCCCGCCTGACCGGAGGCTGTTTGCACCTGCAGCCACTGGTTCTCCTTGCCGATTTTGCCTTTTGCTGCGGCGGCATCACCCAGCACCGTGAGCGCGTCTCCGGCTGGCAGCGTTGCCACGATCTCAGAACTGGTGGTCGCTTCGGCGCGCAGATTCACCTGCCCCGTGGTGTAGACGGTAATACCGCTGGGCGGCGGCAGGGGCTTTTGCGGCTTCGGCGTAACCGGGGAAACAGGCGGCAGCGCGGTTACAGGTTCTGCATCTTTCAGATAGGGCCATGGGTCGACTATGCCCTTGGGATAACCGGGCGTTTGGGCGCCATCGATCTTTAGGGTCAAGTGCAGGTGCGAGCCAAAGCTGTTGCCCGTATTATCCGCCTGCCCAATACGCTGTCCGGCCTTCACCTTCTCACCGACCTTTACGTGCGCCTCAGAGAGATGCGCGTACACAGTGTGGTAGATCTTGCCCTCAAACTCGTGCTTGATGCGGATCTGCACGCCATAGGGATGACTCTTGGGATGCTCTGCCTGGTAAACCACTCCATCGGCGCAGGCGTAGATGTTCGCCCCGTGCGGTGCATAGAGATCGAGCCCCTCGTGCCCCGGCAGCTTGAAGGACCGGTACATATCGGGATTTTCCGCGAAACGCTGGTTTACCACATGCGTATCGACTGGCCAAACCAGGCGGAACTGCGGCTCCAGCGAAAAAGATTCGGCGACAAAATCGGGCGTCACCAATACAGGGACTTTCTTTTGCCGCTTATATGGCACGATGAAGAAGCCGCGCAGCGGCTCTCCGGTAGATTGATGGAACTGAGCAGGTCCGGGCCGGGATGGCTCAACGGTAATGGTAACCTCTTCGCCAGGGTGATTGGGGTCATAGACCTGGATCGACAGGCAGTTCGTGCGTGAATCGAACGCGTATCCTGTCACAAGCACCTGGTGGTTCTTGGTGGGGTTCTCGACGCCCTGCACGCGAATGAGACACAACACGACTGGCTCGCCCTTGTCGAGCGAGCGGCGCAACTTGGGGATCTCGTAGCGAACGGCCCGGCTCGCCACATCCTTATCCTCCATGATCATCCACTCGATGATCTTGATAATGGTAGGGATGCGCAGGCTGTCGAGCTGGCGGCTGGCAAGATAGGTAACTAGCCGGGAGTCGAGCGAGTCGACATCACTCACGTCTGGAAAGGGCTCATTGGCGTAGTAGTAGTCCAGGGCAGCAAAACACATACCGCCGCACAGGCCCAACACCACGTCGTTCAGGTCCACCATGCCTGCCAATGGAAGCTGAAAGCGAATGGGCAGATTAATCTCAAAACGGTTGATAAAACGAAACCCGTTCTGCGCCGGTGAAAACTTCGTGGATACTCGTGCCATAAGAGCATCTCCATTTTGGTCTTATCTTGCCGCGAGCGGCAGCAAAGGTTTTTTCGGATCGAATTTGTCTTAAAAGATCTTACAGGAAAGGCAGCGGAAAAACAAGTTGCTTACGGCTCCTCGATCTACATTTTGGCTTTTGGATACTGCTTTTTATTATGCTTATGCCGTATATGAGCGATCAAGAAGGCAATTGCCAGATCCCCGGTAAGCAAAAGTATGTCCACGACGAGCAGCCATACCTGGTATCCGCGGAGTGCCAGGTCTGGCAACATAACCGCGCGCATATAAAAATGAACAGCGATTATTCCCAGCCCAATCACCAAGCTTAGCGCGGCATGTGTACTGGTTGCGAACCATTCCAAGAGAAGCCCGCGCGACCAGGTATGCCGAGCTAAATAGCGCTCGTACCCTAAGATAGAAATTTTCTCGCCCAGAAGGCGGCCTGTCAAGTGCTCCAGTTTTGGGCGAAGCTCGCAGTCAATATAAATAGCGCTCAGGGTCATCAAGCGCTCGTGGCGAAGCTGCACAAATGCAATTGCAAAGAATACGATTGGCAGCAGCAGTAGAACACCCAAGGCTGTTTCGGTCTGGTTTACAAAGGCCAGCACCAGGGTGATCGCCCCGCCAAGGCCTGCGAGCGCGAGCGTGTCGAGCTGCGCCTGCCATTCACTGTGCTTCGCCACCATCTCACGGATCACTTTATATTCCTCGAGAAGTATCTGGCTTTGCAGCTCAATACTCGGACTTGATACTGGAACCAGCCTTTGGGTTGTCACGATGCTCCTCTTTCCTTGCAAAGATCTTGTGTGTATTAAAGCACAAATCCCGTCACAGCTTTCATCGTTTGGACATATTCTTAAAGTCTGGTAAGATTTTCGTGCGCCCATTCCAAGAAGGAGGCTCAATTGATCCGTTCAGAGCAGATTGAAGAATGGCTCCAGGAAGTGGAACAGCGACCGTCTTCGGCGGGACTGATCATCCGCTATATCACCAACCGCCTCAAAGATTTAACCGCCCGAAACGAGGAGCTGCTAGCAGAAAATATCGCCCTGCGCAGCGAGCGGAAAGTAGAAGAGTTCGAGGGTAAGATTGCCAACCTGGAATACCAGGTAGAAGTACTAAAGCGCCAGCTTGGCGGCGTGGTAAACGGGACAATCAGCGCGCCGGCAGCGGTAACAGAGACGATCAGCCTGCTGGTCTATACCGTCAAGGGGCATATCGTCCGCGCGGGGCTGCCGATGGATGGCTTTACCTCTGGGGCAGCGTTGGCGGCCTTTGCGGAACAGATCGCCGTGAATGGACCGCCGCCGCGCATCCTGATGGCGGGCAGCCAGGAAGAGCTGCTGTTCGTGTTCGACTCGGGCCGCTCTGCTACTATGCCCCTGAGCGAGATCCCCGAACAGGTAACAGAAAGCGCCGGCGACCTTCTAACGCTCGACTGGAGCACGGCGTACCGGGCAGAGCCGCGCGCCGGTGAAGAACTGGCCGCTGTGCTCGCCATTGGCCGCATGTCCCTCTACGAATATATTCTCCAGATGAGTCGTCGGGGATGCGCAAAGAAGATGATGCGCAGCGCCTTTGAGCAGCACCTGGCGAAGAATTACGTCGGCACGGGTATCCGCGCCCAGCCAGATAAAACCTGCTCGCTGGCGCTCTCCGGCAGGGATGAACGGGTGATCCTTGCCAGCCGCGAAGGATGGCTCGCTACGGTAGAAGTCAGCCATCTTCCATACACCTCGGAAGAAGTGCTGCGGCTCGGCGCAACCGATTACATTGTGAGCGCGTTTACCGAATCGCAAAAGCCCTCGGTCGTTGTGGTTACCGACAATGGCAAAGTGATCAACCGCGAGTGCGGCTGGTTAGAGCCCACCGAATCATTCAAAACGCGCGGGCAGGCCGTATTCTCGCAGTCACGGCGTGATGCTGGGGTTCGTGTGGCAGGCGCGGCCGCGGTTGCGCCGAATGATTGGGGTGCAGCGCTTCTCAGCGACGGCCGGGTGATTACCAGCAAGATGGATGATCTGCTTGCAGCCGGCTCGCTGCCCGAGGCAGGAGATAACGCCAGGGTGATGGACTTCATCACCTTTACCCTCCCTGGCAAAGGAGCGTAACCCATGGCTCGCAGCGTTGGAATAGACTTTGGCACCTCGAACTCGGGCGTATCGTTCTACGATGGGCACAGCGTGCACCTGCTGCCCATCGATCAGAAGAACATTGTTCCCGAGGTGGTCAAGACGATCATGTATATCACCCGCGACTTCCAGGTTTACATCGGGCAGGAAGCGGTGGAGATGTACTACAAGCAAAACGTCAATCGCCTGCGCCGTTTTGTGAAGAAATGGGTCGGCGAGGTGGAGTATCGCGGCGCGGATATGTATTACGTTACAGACGTGTATGCCTACGTAGACGAGCTTATGCCGGGGCGGCTGCTTCAATTCCTGAAAACCGCCCTGCGCACCGAGGGCTTTGAAGGCACGCAGGTATTCGAACGTTATTTCACCACCGGCGATATTGTGATGATGTACCTGAGCGCCCTCAAGCAGCGGGCGGAGAGCGTGCTGGGCGAGACAGTGGACACGGTGACCATTGGCCGGCCGGTAAAATTCGCGCGCACGCCCGCGCTAGATAAGCAGGCCGAGGATACCTTGCGCGAAGCCGCTCTGGAAGCGGGTTTCAAGGCGGTTTCGTTTGAATTAGAACCGGTCGCGGCAGCGCTGTATTTCGAACAGGGACTATCGAAGCCTAAAGACGCGTTGATCTTTGACTTTGGCGGTGGTACGCTGGATATCACCATCATGCGGTTGGGTGATCCTGCAAACCGCAAGGTGTATGCCAACGGCGGCATCGACATTGCTGGTTCCGATTTTGACCGTACCATCATCCAGACACGCATGCTGCCGCACTTCGGCAAGGGCAAGATCGATCACCGGCTGGACCTGATGGAACTGGTCAATGCCGTCGCGGATTGGATGGCGCTGCCCGAACTGAGCGTGCCCAGGGCCCGCCTGCGCCTGACCCAGGCGGTGCTGGAGGGTGAAGCCCCCGTGCAATTAAAAGCGCTAGAAACTTTAATCTTCAACGATCTGGCATTCTCGTTTTATAATGCTGTAGAGCGATCTAAAATTGAACTGTCTAACCAGGGCTTTTCCGTGATCGAACTACAGGATAAGAACATCGATGTGTGGGAGCTGTATGCTCGAACACAGTTTGAGAAAGACATTCAAAGCTACCAGAGGCAGATCGAAGACGTGCTGCTCAAGACAGTGGCAGATTCGGGACTGGAACTGGACCAGATCGACGCGGTGGTGACGACCGGCGGATCTTCCAATATCCCGTTGTTCCGGCACATGCTGGAAGGGATCTTTGGCCCGCAAAAGGTAAGCGCCGCCAACGCGTTTAGCAGCGTTACCGCGGGGCTGGGTATCCGCGCCGCAGGAGGAGGAATCGGATCGTATGGGGAGTAACCACCCACTTCAGCTTTTCGCCGGAGAATCGCATCGCGAGCTGGCTGTAGAAATTGCCGGTCTGTTGAATGCCCCGCTCGGGCAGTCGTCAACCACCTTCCTGCCAGATGGCGAGATCCACGTGCGGATCGATGAAGTGGTGCGCGAAAAGGATGTTTTTCTGCTGCAAACCGGCAGCCACCCGGTCAACGACCACGTCATGGAAACCATCCTCTACCTGGATGCTTTCCGGCGGGCGAGCGTCCATTCGGTGACGCTGATGATGCCGTACTATCCATATGCCCGGCAGGAGCGCATGTCGCACGGGCGCGAATCGATTAGCGCGCGGGTGATCGCCGATCTGTTGCAGTCGCAGGCGGTCAGCCGGGTGATCTTTGTTGATATTCACGCGGCGGCAATTCAGGGTTTCTTCACTGTTCCGGTGGACCCGCTCTCCGCGATCCCCACACTCAGCCAGTACTTTCTAAAACCAGAATTTGCCAATGGCATCATCGTCTCGCCAGACGTGGGCCGCGCAAAAGTTGCCGGCAAGTACGCCGAGATCACCGGCCTGCCGCTGGCGGTGATCCATAAGCGGCGTGAAAGCTTCTCGGAAACCAAGGTGACGCACCTGGTTGGCGACGTGCGCGGGCGCAACCCCATTGTGATTGACGACATCATGGCTGGTGGCAGCGTCTTGAACGTGCTGGACGCTTTATACGAGAACGGCGCGGAAGGACCAGCCTACTTCTCTATTACGCATCCGGTGCTGCTGCCGAAGGCGCTTGCGCAGATTGAGCGCGATGACCGGATTGCCAAAGTGGTGGTGACCAACTCGCTTCCCGTCCCGCCTGAGAAGCTCACCGGCAAAGTTGAGGTCATCTCTATTGCGCCCATGCTTGCAGGGATCATTCAGGACATCCACGAAGGGCGCAGTATCTCACCGAAGATGGTGTTCTGGTAGAGCGGTAGGCAACATCGGCGCGGTGTACCACTGCATGCGTTGTGCATGACAAAACGCCATCCTTCATGTGATATCCGTATGGAACCTGCGGTGAAGGGGTTGCTTGGTCGTATAATCGATATACGACCGCCTTGTGATTCCTGTCACAAGCAAGAAATAGGAAGAAGGCGCGATTACATTCATGCTGGATTGCTGGCGCAGAGGTGGCAATGGGATATAAACAAGTCGATGCGGCAGATCTGGCTGCATTAATAGAAATTTGCGGAGCCAGCAGGGTGCGCGC
>JAEYTI010000138.1 GCA_023434145.1 Chloroflexota bacterium
TGCCACACCCCCGCTCCCCCCCCCCCCCCACCCCAACAAACGGAAACACACCCGTTTCCGGTAATTCTTACTCTCGCCTTGCCCCCCGGATCAATCCGGTGAGCGTTTCTTTATCCAGGAACGGCGCGAGCGAGACAATCACTTCCGGATCGAGCGCGCCGTCGGCCACGCGCTGCACCACTTTCTTCAGCGCATCGCGCGAGAGGAAGGGGGCCAGGTCTTCCAATACCTCAGCGTCGATCGAACCTTCCCCAGCGCGATCCACCAGCTTGTCAAGCGTCTCGTGTGATAGAAACGGCGCCAGCTCGCTCAGCGATGCAGTGTCAATTTCACCCTCTGCAATGCGCTCCACCAGCCGGTCCAGGCTCTGGCGCGAGAGGAACGGGGCCAGCTCGCCCAGCACCTCCATCGTGATCGGCCCCTCTCCGACCTTTTCCACCAGACGGTCGAGCTGCTCGCGCGAGAGGAACGGCGCCAGCCCGGTGAGCGCCTCCACGTCGATTTTGCCTTCCTCCACGCGTGTCACCAGATCATCCAGCGTCTCCCGGTTGAGGAAGGGCGCAAGCCCCTCCAGGATATCTAAATCCAGCGTGCCGTCGGTGATCCGCCCGACAAACCCTGCCAGCGTCTCCTGTCCGAGAAAGGGGGCGATGCCAACCAACGCCTCCGCGTCGATCGTGCCGTCCGCCACCTGCCCGGCGATGCGGCCGAGTGTAGCGCGCGAGAGGAAGGGAGCAAGCTCTTCCAGCAGCTCCATATTCAAGTCACCCGGGCTCGCGTCCAGCAGAAGCTGCTCCAGCACCTCCTCGCCGACGAAAGGGGCCAGCCCGGCGATGTGCTCCATCTTGAGATGCACACCACCCAGCCTGCCTACCACCTGGTTGACGACGCTGGGCTTTGCCAGTGGCGCCACCTCAACAAACGATTCCATCTCATCGGGATTTTCTTGCACCATGCGCACCACGTTCTCCGGGCGGTTCTCAGCCAGGGCCTGCACGACCGCACCGGTAGCGCCCTGCCGCGCCTGCCCTTCCAGGCTGCCGCTGAGCAGTTGGTCAACCGTCACGCCCAGTTGTTCGGCCAGGTTTGGCAAGATAGCAATATCGGGGAAGGTTTCACCCTTCTCCCAGCGGGAGACAGCCTGGTGAGTCACGTGCAAACGCTCGGCAAGGTCTAGCTGTGTCCAGTCTTTTTCTTTGCGAAGCCGGGAAATCAACGCCCCGGTGCGGCGAGAATCGATATTCATAGTTCCTCCAAGTGTCAACGTCTGTGTCGTCATCCGCGAATGTGCCGTTACTGTAGCACGGACAGGAGATGAAATCAATCAACGGCTGGTTGAATAAAAAATGCGTGCTGTCCAATTTTCAACTTCCGGTTGAAAATTGGACAGCACGCATTTCTCCATTCCGCATACAATTAACTGCATGACCCACAACACATCCCTCATTCCATTTGAAGACGTGGCCCGCTATCCGCTGCCGGGCATGGCTTACCCGATCAAGTTTTCCTTTACGCCGGATGGCAATTCGGTCGTCTTTCTCGATTCGGTCGAGGGCAGCCTGGTGCGCCAGATGTTTGCCTTTGATCCGCAAACGAAGGAGCGCCGCCGTTACGTAGCCCCGCCCGGCGAAGGCGCAACCGAAGCGAACCTCACGCTGGAAGAAAAGCTGCGCCGCGAGCGCATGCGCCAGCACGATCTGGGGGTGACGGATTACGCCTGGTCAAACAAAGGCGCTTTGCTCATCCCCATGCCCGACGGCCTGTACCTCCGAGAGCGCGAGGATGGCGAACTCCGCAAGCTGGTATCAAATGAAGGCGGCCCGCTGCTCGATCCACGCTTCTCGCCGGATGGCGCGTGGGTGGCCTACGTGCAGGATGATGAGCTGTGCGTGGTGGAAGTGGCAACCGGCAAGGCCAGCCAGGTGACCACCGGCGCGCGCGGAACCGGCAAAACTCATGGGTTAGCGGAATACATCGCCCAGGAAGAGATGCACCGCACGCAGGGGTACTGGTGGTCGCCCGATTCGAACTGGCTGGCCTTCGAAGAAGTCGACGAGACGCATATCCCCATTTACCGCATCATCCACCAGGGCAAAGATGCGGTGGGTGACGGCGCGCAGGAAGATCACCGCTACCCCTTTGCCGGGCAGCCCAACGCGAAGGTTCGCCTGGGGGTCACCCCACGGGCTGGCGGTGACGTGGTGTGGATGGATCTGGGCGAGAACGAGGACATCTATCTTGCCCGCGCGGGCTGGATGCCGGACGGTTCGTTGGTGGCGCAGGTGCAAAACCGCGAGCAAACCGTGCTCGACCTGCTGCGCTTCGAACCGCCAATCGGCGTCGCGAACACCGGCAAGCCCGCGCCCCTGCTGCAAGAATCCAGCGACGTTTGGATCAACTTGCACGATCTTTTCAAGCCGCTGAAAAATGGCGGCTTCTTATGGGCCTCGGAGCGCAGCGGCTTTATGCACCTCTATCGCTACGACGCGCAGGGCCAGCAGATCGCGCAGCTTACCTCCGGCGACTGGATGGTACTGGGCCTCTCCGGCGTGGATGAGGCAAACGGCATGGTGTACTTCACCGCAACCAAAGAGTCGCCGCTTGAAGTGCACCTCTACGCCGTGCCCCTGGCAGGCGGAGCGATTCGCAAGATCACGACTGAGCCTGGCACGCACGCCGTCACGCTCGATAAGGGCTGCTCGCGCTTTGTGGATACCTGTGACTCGCTGGCCCACCCGGCCCGCGTGACTCTGCGCAGCCTGGAAGACGACCGCGAGATCGCGGTAATCCACGAGCCTGCCGATCCGCGTATCGCCCAATTGGGCCTGGAACCGCCGGAAATGGTCACGCTCAAAAACCGCGATGGTGAAACGCTCTACGGCGCGCTGTATCGCCCAACGGAAGGCGATGGCCCATTCCCGACCATCGTCAGCGTTTACGGCGGGCCGCATGCGCAGATGGTGGCCAACAGTTGGCGGATGGTTGCCGCCATGCGTGCCCAGGCCCTGCGCCGTATGGGTTTCCTCGTCTTCGTGCTCGACAACCGCGGATCAGCACGGCGCGGGCTGCAATTCGAGGGCGCGATCAAGCACTGCATGGGCGGCCCCGAGGTTGACGACCAGGTGGACGGCGTGCACTGGCTGGTGGAACAGGGTCTGGCAGATCCCAAGCGCGTGGGAATCTACGGCTGGAGCTACGGCGGGTATATGTCGGCCATGTGCCTGGCCCGCGCCCCAGAGACGTTTGCCTGCGCCGTGGCAGGTGCGCCGGTCACTGCGTGGGATGGCTACGATACCCACTATACCGAGCGCTACATGGGCACCCCGCAGAGCAACCCCGATGGCTACCGCATCGGCGCAGTGATGGCGCACCTGGATGGCATGGTCGGGCGGCTGATGCTCGTCCACGGCCTGATCGACGAGAACGTCCACTTCCGCCACACTGCCCGCCTGATCAACAGTCTGATTGCCGCGCGTAAAACATACGATCTGCTGCTATTCCCCGATGAGCGCCACTCCCCTCGCCGCCTCGGCGACCGGGTGTTCATGGAGGAGCAAATCGCGGCCTTCTTCCAGCGCAACCTTAAGAGCTAAACAGCAGAGGCTTATCCTCTGAATTGCGGGCTTCGCCCGCCTCGAAAGTTATGGTGCGAGTTTTAAAAACGTTTCACGTTTTTAAAACTCGCACCATTTATTTTCTTACGCCCAGAATTTTAGCGCGCCGGTGTTGCGCTGCTCGTGCGGGCGGCTGAGGCGGTCCATCAGGTCGGGCCAGTCCGCGAAGGGCCGGTTCGTCCCGTACCACAGCTTCAGCCCCAACTGCGGCAGCGGACCGTGGCCCTGGCCAAGCTGATAACCGTGGACAAAGTTGCCCGCGCTGCTCTGGTATGCCTCGGTCACGTGTTCGGCGATGCTCACCGCCACTTCCGTGCAGTCCTGCACCAGCAGCGCCACCAGGCACGGGCCAATCAGCGTGTCGGAATGCCACGAGCCGAGGAACAGCCCGCTGCAGCCATACTCTTTGCACGCCTGCTCCGTCAGCCCGGCTAAATGCACGATCAGCGGATGCACCTGCGAGGCCTGCTCGTTGGCAAACTCCGCGTAGTTGCGGATCCACATCTGCATCATGATCCAGTCTTCGCTGTTGAGCACCCGCCGCCGCAAGATCGCTTCGGTCCACTGCACGCCCGGCACGCGCGAGTTCGGCAGCAGCCGGTCGCGTACCGGCCCCAGGCGCGTCACGATGTTGGAGGGGAAATTGCGCTCGCTGATGTACGCACCGGCGGCTTCCGCCATCGCCCGATCCCAGCACATGGTCGCAATGTCGATAGCCTCTGGGCCCGCCTGGAAGCGCTCCAGCCGGTCGACCCATTCGACCGCTTCCAGATACCAGATCGCGGCTCGCATGGTATGCGTCAGCACATCCTGAAAGTCCGGCTGATCCTTCTGGAAGTAGGCCAGCGCGCCGTACTTCTGCAGCGAATCGCGCGCATAGGAGAGCAGCGTCTCGCCCGAGACGATCACCGTCATGGGCGGGTTGGCAAGCTTCTGCGACTCGCGCAGCAGCAGCATCCCACCGGCCTCGCGGCCCGCCGCCCGGTCAGCATCTCCCAGCCCGCGCTCCTGCTCCTTCAGCGCCAGGTCCACCGACATAAACGCCACCCTGCCTTCGGCGAGGACCTCGAGCGCCTGGGTATAGCTGTGCACCTGCCGAACCTGGTACTTTGTTTCTGAACTAATCTCTGGCACCTGCGCCAGTGCCAGTTTCCACAGCATCCGGTACTGGTTACTCAAATCAGGGTCGTCTTCCACAATCAGCAAAGTGCGCATCCAACCTCCAATTTAATTGAATCCCATTACGCAATGGCAGCACTGCGGCGATAAAAAACTATTCCGCGGCGGGTAGGCGCACAACAAACGTTGAGCCCTCGCCCCACACGCTCTTCAAGCGGATCTGCCCGCCCAATCCTTCTACAAAATCACGAGTCCAAAACAGGCCAAAACCCAACCCCTGCGGCTTGGTTGACCAGCGCATCTCAAATACCTTGCTCAAATGCTCCGGGCGGATGCCGGTTCCCGCATCGCGGATTGTGATCTCCACTACGTTTCCAGCCGCCTGGCGGCTCTCCACCCACAGGCCGCGCTGCTCAGGCTCGATTCCTTCCATCGCTTCCACGGCGTTCTTCACCAGCGTGCGGAAGGCTTCGGTCAGCATATCGGGCGTGGTGGTCACACACGGCAGCCCTTCCGCCAGATCCAAATGCACCCATTCCTCAGGTGTCTGGATGATCTTGCTCACTGCGCGAGTGATACATTGGTTCACGTCCACCGGCGTGTTGCTGGTCAGGTTCCACGGGGTGTGCAGCCCATCCAGCATCCTGGTGATCTGCCCTAACCGGTCCATCACCGGGGGCAGCAGCTTGCCCATCAACTCGCGCCGCTGCGCCTCGTCCGGAGCCAGGATATCCAGCTTCTCCAAAAGCTGCAAATTGCCGCGGATCAGGCCCAGGTGATTGCGGAAGGCATGCACCGAGGCCGCCGAGCTAAACGCCATGCGGCCCAAAATCTCGCCTGCTGCGCGCCGGTTCTCCGAAACGCGGTAAAGGCGGGCGTTGCTCAGCCCGGCGGCAGCCTGCCGGCCAAATGCTTGCAGCAGGTCGATCTCCCACAGCTCAAACCGCTCAGCCTGCGTCACAGCGAACAGGTTGCCAATCAGGCGCGGCTCTGCGCGCAACTCCGCGTCCTCTTCGGCTTCCAGGAAGAACGGCACAGCGATCACCTGGCGGATGCCCAGCGCATCCTGAATGCCGCGGATAGCAGGCTCGGTGATGGCTGGGGCGATTGGGGTAAACAGATCGTACAACCAGCCAGAAGTGACGGGCCTGCCTGCCTCCGCCGCGCGCACGCTCAGGTTGGCGGCGTATTCCAGCTTATGTACGTACACGCGCGCCACTTCGGGGTTGCTCAGGCTGATCGTTCTACCTGCCGGCAGCATCTCCGCGAGCTGGCGTTCCCATTCCGTCACCTGATCCATCCCGGCGATCTGCGGATTGACGTAGATGGCACGCACAGGCAGCGCATCCGTTTCTGGCTCGTAAGTGGCTACCATCGCGCCCGCATAGCCCAGGTCGTCGACCACACCGCGCACAATGCGCTCCAGAATGCCCTGCTCATCGTTCAGGCTGCGCTGAATATCGAGGATCAGCCTCAACACGCTTTCAGACTGGGCCTGGTGGCTCTCCCGCCCGATCAGCACTGCTCCCACCGCGCCGCGTTTTAACTGCCGGCGGACGATTCCCGCCGAGACCGCGCGGATTAGCCAGGAAAATGGCGGGGTGCGGGCGATTACCTGCGCGGCGCGCGAATCGAACACACGCCCGAGTAATGGTTCCGCTCGGGGGGCCTCCGGCGCAAGGTTATTCGACGCAGAATCCGCCAAGGCTGCCTCCTATCACAGAGCTTGAATCATTATACAAGATTCAATGACAGAAAAACCCGCCACACTCCCCGGCTGGAGTGAAAAATTAGTAAAAAAATTGTTTGGCTACAGTTGATCGCCGATACAGCTTACCAGCGATCGTAATGCACAACCTCTTCCAACGGCGCGCGCCCGCCCTTTTTGGGCGACTGGGTAAGCGCGCTGGCCTCGGCTGGGTAACCAAATGAAAGCATCACCCGCAGGTGCCACTCTGCCGGAAAGCCCAGGATGCCTCGCGCCTCCTCATACTGGTAGATCGTTGCAGGAACCGAGCCAACACCCAGCTCCCACGCCGCAAGCTGCATATAGGCCGCCGCCTGCCCCGCGTCGAACATGATCTGGTAGCGCTCACTCGGGTCTGGCGTAAGGATGGCAACGCCCACCGCTGCCCCGGCCAGATGGCCAGCCCACTCACCCAGTTTCGAGAGCTTTTGCAGCGTTTCTCGGTCTCGAACGGCAATGAACTGCCACGGCTGGCTGTTCTTCGCCGACTGCGACCGCCGCCCCGCATTGAGGATGGCGCGCAGCACATCGTCGGGCAGCGGCTCCTCACGGAACTGTCGCACCGCACGCTTTGTTCGGATAGCTTCGGATACGTCCATGATTTTTTCCTCCCTTTCTTCTTCAATCATAGCACACACGCCAAATCCTCCCTCTGGCTGTTTTGGGACGGGTACGTTTCACTTTCTTGGGCAGTTACCCGTTTGTTGGGGTGCTCTCGTGGAGAAACTCCGTTTCTCCACTAGAGCACCCCAACAAACCGAACCACACCCTTTTGGAACTGCCTGGCTTCCTGTCAGGGCAGTTCCAAAACAACCAACGATTTTCATTCCCCCGTTCCTGCTTCCCACTGTTATAATACCTTTTGCACATATTCCTACAAGGAGTGTCAGTCCGCATGGCTGTCCTGGCAAGAGAGCGACGCAGCCGCGTCCGGTCTTTGTTGATCTTCATCATTGTCGCAACCGTACCATGCTACTGCCTGGGTTTAGGCATGCTGCAAGTAGATGGCTGGTTGAGCCGCCCCACGCGCACGCCTTTGCCAACCGCAACGGTCACGCAGACCTTTACCCCCTTGCCGCCATCACCCACGGGCACGGTACCTACCGGAACCGCCACGCCGACGATGACCGCCACGGCTTCATTCACGCCATCGCTGACATTTACGCCGTTCCTCACCCCCACCATCACGCAAACGCTCACCAATACACCGGTTCCGCCGACGCTGACGTTCACATCCGTGCCGCCAACGTTCACGCCCACCGACCCGCCGCCCCCCACGCTCACCTTTACATC
>JAEYTI010000128.1 GCA_023434145.1 Chloroflexota bacterium
AGCATGATTGAGCGCTTGTTGCCAAAACACATTCATTCTGTCACTGCTCAGGGCTTTGAGTTGAAAGTGGGGCTGTTTGTCCTCGCTTCCTCCATCAACGCCCTTGGGTAGCAACTTGGGTTAATTAGGCTTTTCAACATCATCAAGCATTCATCACGAGGTCTCCATGCACACAAAACGTCAACGCAGCATACAACCTGGTCTCTACTTCCTCGTGAGCGTATTATTGGTACTTTTGCTTTCACAATGCCGGTCTAACACGCCTACCCCGGGACAACCATCAGGTGCTATAAGTACATCATCTCCCACTCCCACCGCATCCAGGACGATAACAACAATTACAACCCAAACGCGCACCCCGGCCGGGCCGGCTCGAACAACACTTACTCCAACCGCGACAAATTCTGTCCGTACAAATCCTGTTCCTCGCTATCAACGGGTTGGCGAAATGGGAAAGGGCATCTTGCCGCAGATCGTACGGTCACCAGATGGGAAAACCGTACTGGTCAACGATGGGTTCACCCTGCGCGTTTTGAATGCCGCCGACTACAGTGAGGTTGGCTCGATGGATTTCGGCATGCAGGACCCCGATGGCCATATCTTTGTTTACAGTCCAGACAGCCGTTATGTGATTGTCAGCGCAGGGTATTTTGGCTTCCAGGTGATTGACGTCGCCACTTTGAAAAGCCTTGGAACGGGATCTGGTGGCAATGGTTTTTTCACGGGGACAATCTTTACTCCTGACTCGCAGCATGTACTCTGGCTGATGACTGACCGCAGCTCAGGCGGACCTTATCACAGTATATGCCGCTTGGATTACTTACTAGGCGAAAACGCTGAAAACCCGACGAATGATTGGGGCTATAACTGCTATCCGGTGGAAGATGATGATGACTATCATACTCTGTCTGCTCCGGCGATAAGTCCAAATGGGTCGTTGGTTGCTGCCGGGTTCAGCAATTGGCGACATAATTTCCTTTACATTTGGGATTTTCAATCTAAAGCGATTCGTTTTAAGATACCCGAGCAGCCTGCCGAGATCAACAGCGTAGCTTTTAGCCCGGATGGGCAAACCCTGGCAACCGGCGGGAACGATGGCGTGATACGCTTATGGAACCCGGAAACAGGCACCGTACGGCGCACCGTGAACGCGTTTCTCGATTCTGTAACAGACGTAGAGTTCACACCAGATGGGCGCTCCCTGCGGGTGGAAGTCGCTAGTCAGCCTGCAGTGCTCTACGATTTGGCATCTGGCAAAACCCGCCCGGCAGATCAGACTACCAGCTCGCCCATCAACGAACCTATTGCGGCGCAAATGTTGAATGAAGGGTATCTGGTAGCAGGCGGATCATCGAAAATTGTCTTCAGCCAGGATGGGTCCACTGTAGCCGTTGCGCATGGCTCCATCCAAATCTGGGATGTCGCCACACGCGAACTTAAAAATACCATCTTTACCCCCACGTCCCTTCGCCTCACCGGGATGACCTTTAGCCCCAACGGGCAGCGCCTGGCGGTCATCACAGATGCAGGGGATGTGCTTTCATGGGATGTTGTCACAGGCCAGACCGAGTTGAACCTCACAGCCCAGGGATTGGCCGCAGGTCAGGCTGCGCTCTATGCTATCTCCAGCGGGATGGGGCCAACCATTACCGCAGGTGTAATCGATGAGCGCGGGATTGTCTTTTCGCCCGACTCTGCTGAGGTTGCGCTCGGAAATGGATCAGCCGTAGAAATTTGGAATATTGCCAGCGGGACAAAAGGTCGTTCACTCGATCCGCTGGACCCCGCCGCCTTCCCGACCAGGTTGTCCTACTCCGCTGATGGCAAGCATGTATTCGCCATCCTCAACCGGAACCGGGATGCTGCGGTGTGGGATGCAGTTTCTGGCAAGCTGGTCCGCCGGCTGAACCTGCCGCATGTAGACGCCAACGCCTTTTCCAGTGTCTCCCTTTACCAGAATTGGTTTGCGCGAAACAATTACGATGATCAGGAGTACTGGATCGAGCTGTGGGATCTGGAACAGGGAAAGATGGTAAAGCTCCCGATGCCGAAACGCGAGACCGAACCACTGCGCTTCAGCACGGATGGGCGCTTTTTAATGGCCATTGTTGATGATCGTATCTATCTGTGGCGGGTCAGTACGGGCCAGCTTGTTCTGGTCACAGAGGACGAATTTGATATTGGCGACCTGGCGCTCAGCCCAGATGGAAAAACGCTTGTTACTGCCAGTTATGGCAAGATAACACTCTGGGATGTCGGTGCGGCGACTTCTGCCGCGATGTCTGATCACTTCACGCCGCCTGCCCCTCCTCCTACAGAAACGCCCTATTTTACTGAAAATGTTTATCCCACCAGGACGCCTCAGCCCACGATGGAGATCACACCCATACCTGGTGTAGAAGTCCAAACTGGAGCGATATCAGTATCAAATGCTTCCCAGATACAGCAGCAAGCCCGATTTGGCATGGGCCAACTGGCGCAGATGACATGGGAAGGCAACCAGATCAATGTTACCGGTGCGCAGGGAATTATTCGTTTTGCTGCGAGTTCCCTCCAGGAGGCAGCCAGGGTAGAAATTGACGAGGTATGGGTTACCAGCAGCCGCGCGCTACCCGACGGTCGTGTTCTGCTTGCCGGGAACACGAAAGAAGGCAAAGTACAGCTTTGGGCAGCCAGCGGGACGAAGCTGGAAAGCAAAAAGATGCTGCTCGAAATCTCCGGTTCCAGCCCAACGGCAATCAGCCCGAATGGAAAGTGGTTTATCTTCTCTACGGATGATGGTCTGGCAACCAGGAATGTTGAGACAGGCGAGGAAGGGATCTTTTTGCACGACTATTGGTATACGCCTCAGGAGCTGCTGTTCAGCCCGGATGGCAAGCTCCTGGCGGCCTCCCGCTCTGACCGATCGATACGCATCTATGATTTTGCGACAGGCAGTATCGCAAACGGAGTTGGTGGACCAGAGGATTCGATCACGCAGATGTCCTTCAACAAGGAAAATAACCTTCTGGTGGGGGCTGCGGGTGGCTCCGCCTGGGTATGGAGTGTGGTGCCAGGATTAAACCCGCTGAAAGTTTCATTTTACGAAGGGCAGGACTTCGGCAACCTGGTACTGTTTGAAAACGCTGTTACTGCTGTGGCGCTAAATCACGATTCCAAAGTGCAGGCCATAGGTAGTAGCGAGAGTCACATCTGGCTGTATGACCGTGTTTCAAAAGAGGTGATTGGCAAGCTCAACGGTCACAACAGTGCCCCGATTGAAATGGCCTTCAGTCCTGATGGGGATCAACTGGCCTCGATTGACCGCGATGGCGAGCTGATCGTTTGGGATCTGGCTCGCGGAGTAATTGTGAACAGGGTGCGACCGGAGACAGGTGCCGTTCGCGGACTGATTGTGCGAGAGGACAGCAGCGTGTCTGCCTGGGGTGAAAATACGATTTGGCAGCTTGATAAAAACACCGCCAATCCACAGCATATCACCGGGGTGCCGGGCGGGTTGATTATCGGTGTGAGCGGAGCGGATGATCTGGCTGCAACCTACCGCCCCTACCAGGTTTCGCTTTATGATGCCGGCACGGGTAAGTTTCTCCAGACGCTTCCTGATGAGGCAGTGGAACCATGGGTCGAACACTACTGGGAAGGACTAATTTTCCGCGGGTTCAACAGTGCAGTGTTCAGCACGGATGGATCGCGCCTGGCCACAGTAGGAAGCGGAGGTATATGGATCTATGATTTGCCTGGCGCGAAACTGCTGCGGCATTTTAAGGGGAACTGGTCGATGAAAGCTGCGATCAGTCCGGATGGGAACTGGATCGTCGCCAGTACCCATGAAAAATCCAGCCCGCCAGAATTGCTCAAACTTGATACGGGGCAGTCAATTCTTATTACGGGCATCGAAGATAATTACGCAAGAGGCGACTCTTACCCACAGTATGTATTCTCAAAGGATATGCGATATATAGCCGCGGTCAATAATGAGTGGGAAGAACCATCCCGCCTGATTATGTTCAACAGCGCAAATGGGCATGTGGAGCGCGAACTGGCGTTTGAAAAGGTCTATTTGACGAGCCTCGCACTGAATGCGAATGCGTCGATTGCTGCGATCGGTCTGGATGATGGAACGATTAAGCTGATTGACCTGGAACAGATGAAGGAGGTAGCTGTGTTGGCGGGTCATAAAGGCGGCGTTTCCACACTAGCCTTCTCGAATGATGGAAAGTTACTGTATTCGGTGGGCAGGGAAGGGGTTGTTATGATATGGGGCATCCCATGACATTGGTTCTCTGAGGAATAATGCCCAGCCTGTATCTGTGCCAAAACAATGGAAACAATCGTTCTTAGAAGCTGAGAACTTTTTGAACCGAGCGACTTGCTCTTGTGCAAGGAATTGCATCATGTTTTCAGGCTGCGATAATGCCTATTATCGCAGCCTGAATATTATTACCCCCTAATTATTTGATCTTGTGACATGACATCAGGCTTTCGGTAGAATTTCCTGCCAGTCAACAACTTTGGCATGAGCTTTGTTGACCAATTGAATGTCATTTTATGATTAAATCTGACCCCATTGTATCCTCTACCCTCGGGTCGGGGCAGGACAATGCGTTTCTTGTTATTCAGCAGGATTATTATGTGTCTCCCCCACTTTCGTAGGACATCACTGATTCGTTGCTTGCTCTCCTCCGAAGTTCCTCTGCCCTCAAAGAATAAGGTATCTACACCAGTTTGGATCGTGATAGGGTGAGGAACTCTTTGGAGTTTGCCCAAGTTACCATCCGGGCAAAGCGACAGATCTCTTAGATCAACGCCCGCAGCATATGCGCTCAGAAGGACCTTTCCATAAAGATCTTTCCAATGTCCTACTCGCATTACGTTCTGCCGGTCATCCGCCCAGCAATATATGATCGGTTGAAGTGCATACCCGATTTGTCTGGTTGACAGATTATCAAGGGGAAAGGCTGGTCCAGTTATACAGTGAAAACTAACTACGGGAATATTTCCAAAGAGGAATGCTTGTACTTCAACTGCGAAAAATTCAATTCCCGCATGCGTGTTCTCATTGAGCCATTTAACGTTTTCAATTATGTCTTTTGGAAACTGGGGGGCCAAAAGTATTCCACCACTCGCATTCAATGAGTTAACGTATCCGATTGATCGGGACAAATGCGTATGATCAAAAAGTGACAATTGGCTCTCAATCACGTACACATTTCCCGCAGCCTCTGCAACAACATCCACAGTTTTCGTTCCAAATTTCTGTTCAGGTTGCGCCTTATTAAAATGCTTGCCTATTGCATTCCCCAATTCACCGATATGGTCCGCGACGAAAGGGCTAAAAAAATATCGCTCTTCAGAAAAAACCTCTCTCAAAGGTATTCTCGGTGGCACTATTGGATTTACCAAATGGTTCTGTTTTACGTTTTTATTATTCATGGCCCCTCTGTGAAATCCTGTGTTCAATGATTTATTTCATTTCCATTATAGAACAAACATTCTGTGGCGCCCAGGGATTAAATAAATCTCTTTTTGAGATATGAAAACAACGTGCTATGTTGAAGAAAGAGAATGGCCAACTTTCCAAAAATGGCTCCTGTAGCGTCCGCATCCATCCTCGGAATTGTGGAATCCTATCTTTTATTCTTGACATTGTGTGAATACCTCACTAGAATAATAGAACCTTTGTTTTATTTGGGTAACGGGGGGGATAAAATGCCGGCGAACTATTTGATCCTGGGACAATTGATACAGAAATCAATGCCATCGTTCTTTGAAGCCAAAAAACGAACTGTTGCCAAGGCAGATGACGCGTCCCAATTGTTGAGGAAACCGATCATATCCCACGAAAACCTTCGTTTGCGATCAGACGATTTGTTTGCCGCGATGGGCCGAATAATGCGCTGGGCCGGACCTTCTGACGAGATCTATTTTGACCAATTTCCTGCAAGTGAAATTCCGGACGACATAACGCTAGTAGCAACGGATGGATCCCAAAGGATACCCAATCCAGCAACGGATGGGAATATATTGAGTGGTGTTCTATGGGGGATAACAAATGTCGGGGCGATAACTTGGCCAAGGCAAAATGGCCAGTTTTTATCCATGACCGAACATGTAGATACAGCTTTATTTTTGGAAAATTCTCTTTTCACTACCGAAAATACCCGCAAAACGGAGGAACATATCTCTCTACTGCGTGATGTTCATGAACGAGAATATCTCACGGAGATTGCGATGAGAGTTGGGCCGAATACGCTGGCAATTTTAGACTCCGAAATCGAAATCTGGGGCGCGAAGGATTCACAACTGGCTGGTGACTTCCAATCAAGCCTGAGAAGGGTAGTCGAAATATACACGATGTTGCGGGACCACAACATCCCGTACGTTGGATACATCGACAGCGCTCGATCGGAACTGCTCGTACGCCTGCTTGAAATCGGGGCCTTGCGCCCAAAGGATGTTGTCGACTACAAAAGGATACGACGAAATAGATTGTTCCCCATGGTTTCCGATGAGATGGTTTTACGGAATTGGCTGAAGCCAGGCTACAGAACAGCACTTTTTAAGTTATGTACGGAAAGCCAGGGTGCTTTTCCCGATCACGAGTCTTTAAGACCGTATCTTTGTTACTTGAATGTCGGAGAGGATAAAAGGCCACGTATAGTTCGGGTAAATTTTCCAGCATGGCTCGCCTCCGATAAAGCAAGAGTTGATCAAATCGTTGGCATCTTATTCGACCAGTGTAAAAAAACTGGAAATGTTCGCTACCCCTGGATACTCCACCGCAGCCATGAGGTCGCGGTTATCAAACAAGAAGAACATGATGGTATTCGCCAGATGATCATGGCGGAATATCTAAAATATGAGTACAACCTTTCTGATCCAAGCGCCAAACAGGCGTTGAAAAACCTTTCCCGCCGTGATCGTTGATGATTGTGTTACGATGGTAACATACGGTTTTAGCAAAAGGTATGAGTAAGCACGGTATAGAGTCACATCTTCCGAATGGTGAGTTCCTTTTAACAATCAGTTGCCGCGGAGTTCGGCCCTTGATCCTCAGAAGGCACACTTCGTGATCTCCAATCGTTACCTTTGACATGACTGGGAGGGATGTAAGCGCTTATTGTATGGTGTTGGTCTGCAGGGCTGTGCTACGTGGAGAGCTTAGGCAATCCTAATCACTTTACTCAGGTCATTCTCTCCGATCGCCAGAGTTTCTACCGAAAACACTTAATATCATACGGCCTATCACAATACATTTCACATCTTGGAAAGACGCGATCGAATATATCCCTTAAAGGCGATGTGCCGTAAGTAGAACGGACTGAACATCCTCTTGCGGTGTCTGATGCGAGACTGCGAGGTTAATAAAGTTGTTATCCGAACGAGATCTTGCACCATCCTACCATTCGACCAAATTGATTGTGGCATGCTCTGGTATGACAGTTGGGTTGCTGGTTGAATTCCCGTCCCCTCTAGTTATTCGAGATTAAGGGACAGGGGGAAATGCTGTCTTCACTGTACCTGCCGGCCGGATTCCAATAGGCTATCTGGTTTAAGATCCACCCCAAAACGCAGTGCCGGGTTAACGCCATCCGCATGATCCTTCCTACTTCTGCAGGATGAGGATTGGCAAAAGAGTGTTCCAGCAAGTTTTCGCCTTCCTTTAATTGGCTGCCATCTAGATGCATGCCCCTGTACTCGCTTCTGATTTGGTTGATGGAGCGATTACAGTCGTCAAAAGCGATATCACCTTTCAAAAATTTACATTCCTCATGGTACAACATCAACATCCAGGTAGCATGGTTAAATTCACGGATCAACTCGGTCAAAGGACGAAGGCTGAGACCGGATAAAAACTTCCCCGGTTTCATCATTTCCCCGCAAACTGCTTCATACATTTCGCTTGAAAATGGATCCTCCCACTTATCTAGCCAATCGAATTTTTGCAAAGCCCACAGCGAGACAATAAGGGCTTCATGAAACACATAAGCCTCGCATTGGTCGTTTTCCGTCCAAGTGCCCAATGGTTTTTCGAAAAGTGACCGTTCTGATGATGTCATCAGGCGAGAAATGTTGGTAGGCACAACCCAAGCATTCATGGAAGCGTGAGCGTCAAGAATTAACCCCTGATCGTTGAAATCCTCAATCTCGAATTCCAAACTGGAGCGTTCGAGCAATGCCCAAGCGCAAACAGCCCGTTTTCCAACTTCTTGGGCACTACGTAACCCAAAACCAAAAAATTTGTAATTGTTCTCAAGCATATTTGCATCCTTGTTTTGTTTTCGACAACTCTGGCCTAAATAACTGCTCAATCTACCTGCCATGCAGTTTCTGTCTGCATGCATCGTTATAGCCACTCCTAAATCCGGGTGGTAGCCGCATGGTGTATGCGCTAAATGTTTTCGTTTCCTCCTGTTATCGACGGGAAATAGCCTCCGGACTGCCTCGGTAGGCATCGGCGATTATTTCCATTTATGCTTGGCAGATTCAAATTTCTCCTGCCCGAATGTCTTCTCTTCAATGTATCCCTGATTGGTTATTCAGGGCATATTCTCTACACCCCTCTTAATCATCAGTCTTCTTCGGTCAAATTTATTACCGAAAAATAACTTCAAAAATATATTACGGCTTTTTTTGGTTTGATGTCAACTTTTTGGCCACTTTTTCCAGCAGCAGATTTCCTTATCCCCTTTTTTACCGATTACTTAGAATAAAAAAGACCAAGATCTATCCAAATGTCCGAACAACAGTTAAATGCCAATTTCCTCATCGGTGTTTTGCGGATCGGACAATCCCGATATATTTAACCAATGGTGCTAGTTTACCTGTTCATAAGCTAAAGGAAGCGATGGACAGGTGAACAAAGCCCGAGTGGTCGGGATGAAAGCCATCCCAACTGACCAGCAGGTTGAAGGTGGCCATGGTGAAGGCCAGGCGCGCTTGAAAGTAGGTCCAGACACGATGCATGACTTTCTTGAAGTGGCAGACGGTGGTCAACATCGAAAGCGCGGTTTCAACGATCATGCGCTCGTTATGATCGAAGGGATCACAGACCTTGAGATTGGCTGGATCGCCTTCTTTAGCATGGAAGCCATGGTCGGAGAACACCACCGTACGATCTTCAAAGCGTTCAATCAAAGGATGAAAGGTGCTGTCATGCACATTGGCGGTGGCACAATCCCATCCAACCACCTGACCCAGATGGTCGAGCAGAAAGCACAGCTTCCCACCGACAATCCATCGCCGGTTGGAATAGCCTTTCTTGCCAATCTGCTTTTCCGAACGTCCCTCACGAACGGGATGGATCAGTTCAATCCCATAACTGTCGATCACACTCAACAGACCCGGTTCGACCAAAAAGCGGTTGGTCCAATCCTGATGGGTCGCAAAGAGCCGGAACAACCGCGTGCGCTCGGGCAGATGCGGAAAGAGCGGCAGGTAATCGCGTTTCAGCCAGCGATAGAACTGCCGATTGCCCACCCCTTTGAGCGCAAACAGCACCCCCAGCGTCACGATCTCGCTGGGATACAACTTGGCTTGTGGGTGTTTTGGCTGCTCGTGCATTACATCATCGATCCGGCAAAACAGTTCGGTGATAAAATCTTCGGTAGTCATGAGGTTTCTCCTTTCGCTGATCGTGTGGTTACTTTCAGCTTAGAAGACCTCATGACTTTTTGCAACTAGCACCATTGGTTATTTAGTCTCCCGTTTGCCACTGCCGGTGGACCGTCGCCATCTGGCATATTCAGATCCGTTCTCGCGTTTGCTTATCTCGAGTCTCCACCCTGCCTCGAATCGTTCCAAGGCATCCTGGATCATTCGAGCGGCTCGTTCGGCGGTTATTTTTATAATAAGATCAAGTTTGGGGTTGGGATCGGTTTTCCGTCTTCCGACGCGGGTATCCTGATCCCGCTTCGGCTGGTATTGCATTAATACACGCATTGCCCTGGCATTGATCTCGTAGATCAATGGATGTAATGCGTCTTCTGGGCTGTCCGATTGCTCGTACAGGTAACTTTGAAGGATTTCAACGACCTCTTCAAGCACCTCTTGCGAGGTTTTCCGCGTTTCGTCGTCAGGATAAGTCATGGAACTATCGATTTGATTGCGCGGACAGCTCATTCCATCCTCCTGGCTTTCCTGATAGTGGTTTTATATGGGACAGATGCTATAGCCACCAAAACACATTTTTCTGTAGCAACTTCGTTAGCTGGCCCGCAAATGGTGGCAAATCATTATTTGTCGGATAGATCAGCAAAATCTAAGGCTTTCGCGCAATACTCAATAGAACACAAGTGCTATAATCACGTAAACACAAAATCGATATCTTGGCAAAGGGGAAAGTATGGGCGGGATTATTTTTCAGAGCAGGCGGGATCACAAGGAGCTTGACACTCCTCACCATATTCTCGAACCGGGTATGGCCGACAATCTTGCATCGTACCGGCCGGGTGACAGTGTGGAAATTTATTATCAGGTTTCGGATGAAATCATAAAACTGTTCGAATCGGGAAATGGGTCAGGGTTACGCTGCTATACTTCTCCGATCAATGATCCATTAAAAACCCATCGTTTTCAGGTGGTAATCGGGTTTACTATTGTCAGATTAAAGCACGCATTGATGAAGGAACTCAAACACGCTTTTGTATTTACGGAGATCATGCACTCAATCGTCGTCGAACCGGATACGGATGTGGGAGAAGAAGCACTCGTATGGATTCTAAAGAACCTCAAACCGGACTGGTACATGGAGATGGAAGCTCAGGAAAAAGAACAGGGGCACGATTCGCCGACGGAATAACAAAGCCGTTTTGCTTTCTCTTCTCCATAAAATAACGGTGAAGTTCATAAAAGAATGCAAAAGGAGTTGCCTACTCGCTAGTGACGAGTAGGCAACTCCTTTTGCATTGACGCTTCTATCCGCAATTTGCTCTATCTACACTGCTCTGTTTTCTTCAACTGCCCACTCTTGCTTGTCGAAGCTGGCGAATACCGCAGCATCCCATACACAGGGAAGGACTTCTGCCCGCAGGCAACCGTCTATCAGAATTTCTGAGAGGAAACAGTAGTATTCTTCGCTTCCAAGCGCCATGGAAGAAAGCGGGATTGGAAAATTTATCTCACGAAGCCATTTTAGAACGCGAGAGTCGAGAACAAATTCATACCGAGTCAGACCGAGCGACTGCCAGAAATTACGAGATTGCTTCGGCCCAAAACCACCAAGGTGATATTGAACAAATCTTGCCGCTTCACGCTCAACTGGAATATGATCTACGTCCGGCGGGCATAGGCGCTGATCTATTAGCCTGTTCACCCATTCCTCAAGATCAGCCCACCCTCCCGCTTCGAGATAATCCAGATTTCGACTGGCCAGTTCTGAGATTTTCGGACCAAACCGAATTCCGCCATACTCTCTTATCGTCCGCTCTATCAAAGACTGCTGATCCTCACCCGCTTTACACATATGGAGTGAGAGAGGAAAAGGGTCCTGCGCCAAAAACCGACTTATCGGACTCCACGGTCCGGACCGCTGCTGGCTGGTGAGCAAGCACATGAACATGGTATGCCAAAGCGTTTCTCGATCTTGGCGGGGAACTGGACCGTTCACATTTCGGTGAAGTCGTTGGGTTACGTCGGAGCGATTTCGCTGCGCTTCAACGATGGTCCGGAACGCACTTACATCTTCAGAAGTGTACTCTACGGTGATTATCATCGTTCCACTTGTTCAGCATTCATGTCCACACCCACATTATGGCTTCTTCTTATTCCGTAAAGCGCTTATTTTCTTCCATTTGCCGGTGTTTTCATCGCAGTATCTCCAAAAATCCCACCCGTTTACACGTTTCCAATCAGTGGTTATGGTCTTTGCGGCTGCTGTAACACTTTGATATTCTTGCCCATTCATCCGTACATGCCCTTCCACATTGAGAAGTTCCGCGTGGTGCTCTTTCCCGTTGTGTATCGAGCGAATTGCTATTGGAAATGACCGGATGCTTGTCGTTGCGACTTCTTTCTTCGCCGGTTTTCCGCGGGGAGGTGGAGTTTCATGCAGGCTGCTGACCTCAACCCCCAGGGAAGTCCACCAGCTTTCATCGATGAAGTTGACTGCGTATTGTTTTGCGCCGGCTCCGGCTCTGTTTTCGATGAGTAGTTCGACAAGCCGTTCTCCATCGATCAAGCTGATTTCCTTCATCGAGTCTGCCCTGGCTTCATCTTTTGCCCCTTGCGTGAACCCAGTTGTCGTTATGATGATCCCCTGCTCATTGGGTTTCAGCGATCCTCGCAGTTCCCGCACAATATTCGGTCGGACTCTCTCCTTCCAACGTTTCGCTTGGACCGCAACACTGATATCCGTTATCCCTCCTGCCGCCATTGTTCCCCGAACATCCACACCACCGTCCCCGCTGAAAGGAGTAACCTTGATGCTGTTTTCATCAAGTCCTATCGCTCGGAGAAGAACTGCGATAAGGTCTTCAAACTTCTTAGCCGGCATCACATGCAATACTTCAAGGATTTGTTTGCGTACCTGTCGGTTTAACGCCTCGATCTGCCGGTCGATCGTGTCCTCCTGCTGCCCCTTCAACCCGAAATGACCTCTTTTCTCATCGCGAACAAAGCGACTGTCATCTCGAAGGGTATCGGTATACAGCAATGCCCCCATTGTTGCCTCAGGTGTGGCACCTTTTGGCACCAGCAACCCCTGACTAACCGCCCGCTCCGCAATCTCGCTATAGTGCAGAGGCTCTCCGGACCGCTTCAAGATCTCAAAGGCCGCATCTTTGTACTGCATTGGTCATCCCCCTTGTTTGGTTATTCTTCACCACCTAGACTATTCTTGATTCCGCGGAACTGTTCCAGCGCTGCTTCCAGATCTTCCAGAATCTCATCGATGAGGACATCCGGAGCAGGCAAATTGGTGCTGTCTTCCAGGCTTTCATCCCGCAGCCAGAAGATATCCAGATTGGCCTTATCTCGTGCGGCCAGTTCTTCGTAAGAATAGGCCCGCCAACGACCTCCCGGATTCGCTTCGCCCCAGGTTTCCTGACGCTCGTGCCTGTTCTCTGGATGAAAGCACCGGACAAACTCATCCAAATCGGACCGCTCTAACCGGTTGGTCTTCAGCGTAAAATTCATATTCGTGCGTAGATCGTAGATCCATAACTGCTTCGTCCACGGTTTTTCACTTGCCGGCTTCCGGTCGAAGAACAAAACATTCGCTTTGACTCCTTGGGCATAAAATATGCCCGTGGGCAGCCGCAGGAGTGTATGGACATCGCACTCATGCAGGAGTTTGCGACGGATCGTCTCACCAGCTCCACCCTCAAACAGCACATTATCAGGCACAACAACAGCCGCTTTGCCGTGCAGGCCGAGGATGGTCTTAACGTGCTGGACAAAATTGAGCTGTTTGTTGCTGGTTGAGGTCCAGAAGTCATCACGAACAATATTCTGCGTTTCCCGCCGTGTTTCACCTTGCTCGGTTACGAATGTGACACTGCTTTTTTTGCCGAAGGGTGGATTGGTGAGAATCATGGAGAACCGTGCTTTCGGAGCTGTAGCCAGGCTGTCCGCGACGTGTATGGGCGAGCTGCCTCCATTTGCACCAATACCATGCAGATACAGGTTCATCACACACAAACGGGCCGTGTTATCCACGATTTCCCAACCATGCAGGGCTTTGTGCGTAAGGTGATCGAGCTGGTCTTCATCCAACGGGGAGAATTTTTCTAGGATTTTGTTGAATGCTGTGAGCAGAAAACCACCTGTCCCGCAAGCAGGATCGCAAATCGTATCACCGGGTTTTGGCTGCATCACGTCCACAATCGCCTCGATCAGCTCACGAGGCGTGAAATACTGCCCGGCACCTGACTTTGTATCCTGCGCGTTTTTTTCCAGGAGTCCTTCATAGATTTCGCCTTTGACATCCATCCCCAGCCCAACCCACGTTTCGCTGTTGATCAGTTCAATCAGCCGGCGCAGCTTGGCGGGGTCCTGGATGCGGTTCTGGGCTTTCCGGAAAATGACAGGAATCAGACCTGAGCCTTTGCCCAGTTCCGTCAGAATTTGGATGTAATGGGCTTCCAACTCGGCGCCCTGAAGTTTCAACAGGCTCTGCCAGTTGTATGCTTCCGGGATCATACGCTTTTTACTCAAGTGTGTGGCGCTCTCATCATCCATTTTGAGGAACAGCAGGTAGGTGAGCTGTTCCAGATAATCGCCGTAGGATACTCCGTCGTCCCGCAGTACATTACAATAATTCCAGACGCGCTGGACAATATTGGAGGAAAGGGAATTCATGATACCGTCCGCAGATAAGGTTGGAATGCTTTTACAAACTTGAGCATGGTTTGAACACCCCATGCTTTGACTTCCTCCTGCTCCTCTAAAGAAGCCGAGAAGGTAAATGGCCGGGCGGTCCATATCCGGCAGGCTTGTGCTTTATCAAGCCGATCCCAATGAAGTTTTTCCTGGATCTCGTTTTCGATTTCCGCTTTATGCTCGAGCAGCCGATCAAATGCCTGTTTATTTTTCTCTCGATCGCCCGAGTCAATATACAACTCTACACGGAGTACCGGCTCTTTCGGCAGCGCCCAGCCAAACAAATAACCAGAAACACCTGCACCGAATGAAAGCCAGTTTTGAATATGCGTCCTTTCAGCCCTGGTAATCCCTGGACGCTCTTTTTTCAATCTGCCTAGAAGGTCTCCAAACAGCAGTGGATAACGCGCAGAAACAGTAGCGCGAAAACTCACTTGTTCAGCATTCATATCTACATCATCAACCAGCCACCCTGCCGCCATCCACGCTCGGGCATGTGGGTGGGTGTTGGAATCATTTCCCCACCAGGCCCGGTGCATTCGAGCAGATTCGGGTAGTTCAAAGCCAAGCAGGCTCTCAAGATCACGATATTCTAACCGGATATTGGAAAGTCCCGTTTCCTGCTGTTCGGACAGATATGTTCGCAGCGGTTCGTATTTATCGGTGCCAGAGCTGGTTTTTGATCTTTCAACCCTCTGTAAATCCGCCGGCTTTACCCTAGTTACCGTTGCTCTGCGCAGTTTGGGCCGCGCTTCGAGCCAATACTGCGCATTTTTTAGCGCGCTCTGCTGGATAGGATCCAATTCCCCGCGGAAATGTGCAAGTTGATTTCGGTTCACCCGCACTGCTTCCATTAACCGCTCAAACATATCCATCGGGCCCAATGCGTCTTCAAACTTCGACCAGTTTTTGGGATGGGTAATCAAGCGTGTTAGCTGACCGAATGAAAGCTCGTCGAAGCCAAGCCTCGGTTCTCCCGGCTGCTTGCTGTCTTCTCCATGTGCGTTGATCAGCGCCTCATTCATTCCTTCTGGAGCAGCAAGAATACTTTGTGCTGTCTGACGCAATGAAACTTCTATGTCCTCAACAGTAAGCAAATCCTCCGTCATGTTGCGGAAAAAGTGCGCCATATCATACTCTGTCAAAATCCCCGTCGGGCGGTTATCTTCCACGATTACGATTGCATACACATCCTTCAGCCTGTCCAGGGCCTCGAAAATATCCCTATCCTTGGTCAGAGTAACAGGACGGATGAGACAGTTATGAACCGGTAGGTCCAACATCGCAACTTCCCCATCCACATGAAAGTAACGATGGGTGATGGTATCTGCGGAGAGAAGACCCACTAATTCCCCATCGTCATCGATCACCGGGAGCTGGCTGTAATCACTCTGGAGCATCAGCACCAATGCTTCGCGGATGGTTTGATCCTGCCGTATACAGATTGGGTTTTCACGCCCAGCAAGCAGCCGTTCAATAGGGAATAGCATTCTCTTCCTCCAAATCTATCCTGCGACTTCATTGGCAAATTTATGTATTTCCTTGAACAACAATATTGATCGCTACCGCTCTTTCCACTGGAGTAGAAAATTCGCTAGCGTACATTCGCACCTCGATATCCCAGCGAGATGATTTCTGAACGTCCACCAACCAGAACATCATTGAATCGAAGTCCACCTCTTCATCGCCGGGGATCAACTTCCTAACCAAATAAGTAAGGACTTTTTCACCAGTTCTTTCTGAATAAATCGGTCCATCACAATTCCCGCCAGGAGGAGTGGTTGCATCCCCAAGAGGATCAGCTAACAAAACGGACGGATTGAGGATAGGATCAAAATCTCTGAAAGAGGGAAGTCCCGAGAAAACCAATATATCCGGTTCTTTTGGAGGGCTGTAAAGATCTTCATCACGGAAGGCGTATAACATCGATTCTTCCTTGTCCGGGTATACATATTCTCTCGGCATAACAAATTCAATTTTGATATCGGTTGCCGGACTCCCACCAACATTCTTTACGGCGGGGCATAGCCATCGAACTCTATCCTGTAAACGATCTTTTAAATATTTCGTTCTTTCATATTGCTGGTATCTCTTCAAGTATTCTTCTACCCGTTTATCATATTCCGGATCAACAACAAACAAGCCCTTTTGAAAATTAAGTTGTTTTGAAGCTACTTTTTGATTTTTCTTCTCCAGAAGTTCCCACCGTTTGGTTTCCACCATCTCGTCAAAGTTTGGGAGATCCGGTGCGGCTTTAAGGGTTATTTGAGCTTCGCTCACAAGCCGCTGATCTTCATCTTGAAACCCGACAAGCAGGCTTGGCTGTTTTTCCTCAAATTCTCTTATTCTCTTTTGGCTTTCTTCAATCTGTTGGATCGTGTCTAAATGCACCAGAAATGCAGAAATTGAGAAGCCTACGAACGCGAAAAGAATGGTAAGCGTCCACGTTCCCCCGTTCTGTATAAAATTTTCTATCACAGGTGGCACAATTGTTTTCGGGATATAGGTTACGATGTAATCCAGGATGAGAGGAACCAGGCTCAAAACCCAGAACAACTTGCAAATCACTTTCCATAACCACTGCATGAACGAACGGATCTGTTTCATTTATGATGTACCTATTTAATCGACGGATCGGAGTCAAACAACTCCGGCTGTTTTATGCGGCGGTTTCGTTGACCATTCTTTGAACCTTTCTCCCCCTCCTCGGCTCGCCCAGTTTCGATCCGCTTCAGCAGCTCGCTCGCTGGCTCATCATTTGGATCTTGAGCAATAAGTTCCCCTTTGAACGCACGAGATAATATTGTTTTCCGTACGCTTTCCGCCTTCCTTAGGTTGTTACCAATCATTTTCCCAATGGCTTCGATAGTACTTAAATGTCTTTCCACATCCGAAACGATTTCATATTGCTCTTCAAGAGGTGGGAGGGGAATAAAAATATTCTTTATATCAGTTCCTGCAATCCCATGCTGTCCTGCTGTTGATTTAATGAGGGGTTTCACAAAACCACGCGCCATTTCCGATGAAAAGTAAAACTCCAAATAATTGGGGCAAACCACATCAGAGATAAGCCTAACCCTGATCAATTTGTCTGGATACAAAATTTTTTCAGATATGGAACGTACCATACCACAAACACCAACAAGGTTAGGGCTTCCGTTATACCTTGTGAAAAGCAAATCCCCTTCTTTCAAATAATATTCATATCCCCGATCAGCTTCGTTTTCACTGATATACCGTCTCTCCCCGGTATCCACCAACAATGATCGTACGGCATTTATCCTCAGGAGCGGGATGCCTGGTGGTTGATCGGAAGGTCTGCCAGCAAAAAATCCATTTTTCAGTTCAGCAATTATCTGATTGAAGGACACCCACACCCACCCGCCTGGCAGAGTCGGTAGCTCGCTTGTATCCGGGCCTTCTATCTCCTCATACTTCACCTTGCTTGGATCTTTCCCCTTCGCCCGCAGATCCTCTTCCCACTTGCGCCGGCGTTCTGTGCGGATCCGCTCCAACAGCGCGCTTGCCGGCTCCAATTCTGACTGATGCTCCTCGCGCCATTCTCGCGTGAGTTCACCGGTAACAGCCGATTGAAGGACTGCCTGGCGTAAATGCCTTATTCGATCCCTTGCTCGCTGTAATAAATTTACGCCGGTTTCAAGCTGTGAGAAAAGTTCTTCAATTTTTGAGACAATTCGTTTTTGCTCTTCCAGGGGAGAAAGTGGAAAGCGGTACGGTGCCAATTGGGAAAAATCAACTCGAGGTCGATCACCAGCATTTAGGCTTGAAGCAAAAGCAACGAAGTCTGAGGAATTCAAAAAATATTGGATATATTTACTTTCAATGAATTTCGATTTCCGAAATGGTATAAATTCTGAGGAACAGAGGCCCTCAAAATCTGGACGAAAGACCTTGTTCAAATACGGGCGTAAGCGACCATAAAGCACATCTCCCGGCGAAAAAGACTCTGCTGATGACTTCATTTCAACCGCTGGAGAAGTTCCTAATATCCGCATTGTATTGGCTTCAACATCTTCCATACCAACAAATGGTAGGTCTGGGAAGGTTTGTGGATTAACCTTCCTTCTTGTCGTATCGGCGATTGTCCCTAAATTTGTCCAAACCCAGCTACTGGGTATTTCGTTTTCCATACTTCTCCATTGCTCGTTTTATCTAATCCACCAACACAGAATTAATTTCATCTATTATTGACTTTAAACCCGGGCCAAATACTCGTGATGCCCCAATCTGACCACCCTTCAGCATGAATTCCCCGCTGTTTAGATCTTCTACTCTGCTATGCAGGTTAACTCCAATCTGAGCAACGATGCGGTCCAGCCACCAACGCTGCTCGGAGGCGAAGGTCTTCCCCGCCGCTTCCTGTGCTGCCAGCCAGTCCGCGTACCGTGCCTGCACCCTCTCAGGGAACGGCACCAGTTCATCGTCCATTTGCACGGCATGGCGCACCAGTGAAACAAGATCGGTCAGCACTCGCTTGCTCCCGACTCCTCTCACTCTGTCTTTCTCCAACTGCGCATACGCCGACCACAATTTCTCGGTGGTCCAGGCCATTGGCGGTTGCTGGAGTTGTTCGGCCAGTTCCTTCACCTGCCGATACGTCAGTTCGCGCAGGCCATACGGGCGCTCATAGATCATCTTCAGCGCGGCGATCTCATCTTTGTGCGCCTGGATGAACGCCCGGAAGGATTCGACTGTCCCGCGTGCCTGCTCGGTCGCCTCTGCATTGAAGCCCGCGGAGATTACATGGTCCACGCTGACGATGTCGATCAACTGCTCTTTCCGCTGCTGGATAGCGATCAGGAGATTGCGCAGCTCGGCGCTTGCCGCCAAGGGCCGCGCCGCCATTTCTGCCAGTTTGGTTTGTGCTTTCTGTATCGAAGCGGAGTCCGGCTGCTCGTTTCCACTCATTGACACAGCCTTGGCTAACACCGTATCGGGGTCGATAGCATCCAAGAGCCGGTGGGCCAGGTCTGAAAGAGTCTGCGGTTTGGGCAGATCACCGGGCAGCAGGTGCGCTACTTTATCCAGCGCCTCGCAGATCTTCACCTCGTCTGCCGCGGTAACCTGCATCTCCAGCTTTGACAGCCGGCCGGCGAGCGAGCTGAGTGTATCCTCATCTCGTATCCCGTTGGCAATGGCGTCCAGCAGCTTAGGGAATGCGACCGTCCGCTTTTTCTCGAGCGTTTGCGTGTCCACTTTCGGCAGTTCCACAACGCCAACCGCATCCACAATCACAAAGTGATCTTTTACGGGCGCATCCGGTGTCACTGCTCGCAGGTCTGTGCTGCTGATCACCCGCGTTCCGCGTCCCAACATCTGCTCAAAGAAATTCGCCGAGCGAACCAGGCGCATGAAGAGCAGACATTCCAGCGGCTTGATATCCGTTCCCGTCGCGATCATATCCACTGTCACCGCGATGCGTGGATGATAGCTGTTGCGGAACGTGGCGATCAAATCTTCCGGGTTTGCCCCGGAGACGCGGTAGGTGATCTTCTGGCAAAACTCGTTGCCCTTGCCAAACTCCTCCCGCACGATCCGTACGATATCTTCGGCGTGGCTGTCATCCTTGGCAAAGATCAGCGTTTTCGGCACTTCCGTACGCCCGGGGAAAATTTCGGCAAACAGCTTATCTTTGAATGTGCGGATGACCGTCCGGATCTGGCTTTCCGATACCACCTCGCTATTCAACTGTCCCGCGCTGTATTGGAAATCCTCATCCAACTGTTCCCAGCGGATCTTTCGGGTCAGCTTATCGCGTTTATCCACATAAAAGCCGGCTTCAATTTTGCTGCCCTGTTCCGTGATCTGCGTCTTGATCCGGTAAACGTGCCCCTCCACGTTTACCCCATCCAGTACCGCCCGCTGCCGGGGATACTCCATCACCAGGTTCTCGAAGAAAAATCCAAAGGTCTGCTTGGATGGTGTGGCCGTCAGCCCAATGACATAGGAGTCGAAGTATTCCAGCACCTGCCGCCAGAGGTTATAAATCGAGCGGTGGCATTCGTCGGTTACAATGACATCAAAGGTTTCCGGCGAAATGGCAGGATTGTAAACCACGGGAAGCGGGGCTTTATACAAGCTGGAAGATTCGCTCTCAAATAGCGATCCTTCTTCGTTTTCTTCCGGGTAATACGGCTCACCCTGGAGCATGGAATACAACCGCTGGATCGTCGTGATCACTACCTGATTGACCGGATCAATGGCGTTCGTTGTGAGGCGCTGCACGTTATACAGCTCTGAAAACTTGCGCCCATCATCCGGAGTCACATACTGTTGAAACTCTTTGAGCGTCTGCTTTCCAAGGTTGGCACGGTCAACCAGAAACAGCACCCGGCGCACCTTGCCAAACTTGATCAGCCGGTATATGAAACTCACGGCTGTAAAGGTCTTGCCGCTGCCGGTTGCCATCTGGATCAACGCCCGCGGCTTATCCTGCGCCAGAGAAAGCTCCAGGTTCTCGATTGCCTGGATCTGCGCGCGCCACATCCCCGATGTGTTTAGCGCTGGCAACTGCCGGAGCCGTCCGCGCAGTGTCACTTGGTCATCCAATAAGTTCAACAGTGTAGCCGGCTGGTGAAACGAGAACACCTTGCGTGACCGTGGTTCGGGGTCGCGCTCATCTCGGAATACTGTTTCCACGCCTGTGCTTTCGTATGCAAATGGCAACTTCTCGACCGTATCATCCAGTACGGAAGCATGAGGAATCGCGGCGGGAAGACCAACGAGATATTCTCCCGATTGGTCTGCTACGCCAGACAGGGTCGTTCCCTCTGGTTTCGCCTCAATGACCCCTACTGCCTGATGATCAACAAACAGCAGGTAATCCGCAAAACCCGTTTTGAGTGGAAATTCTCGGATCGCGATCCCCAGCCCCGCATACAGGTTTCGATTTACATAATCCTGGACGATCCAACCAGCCGCTTCAAGAAGCTGGTCGATTTTCAACCGTGCTTTTTCTTCTGGCTTCATTTTTTACCCGAATCAGCGAAACGACAGTGCCCAGCCCCGACCGACGTACATCGGCCAGAATTTATTATCACCTATGACTCTACATCAAAATGGAGAATCCGGCAACGAAATCGCCGATGTAAGAGGGGAAACCGGCTGGGATTTTTTGTTCGCGTGAGCGGCAGAGCGTCTTGTCACCATCGCTCTGGATAAAGACCTTCTTTTGAAAAAGGTTGAGACTCCACCTCGACGGAACAATCCATTGCATCGCAGCACCATCGAAAGTTCTTCCCGTCATTCATAGCCCTATCTCAGAGCAAGAGCGATATGGGCCTCTTCGCCTTCGTACAAACTTTGGGACAGGAGTTCCCGGAGCGTAACCGGATGATAAGCTGTTGATACTGGTTCATGATGCCATGAGGACCACTGGTTCTCATCCGCGCCGGTTGTTGCTTGTGGGTCCCAGGTATCCCTTCCTCACACTTGCAACATGCCGTGTATTGGGCTTCCCCGCCGGCTCGGGTGCCGGGTGCCCCGCCTGTCCCCTGGTGCTTGTGATGGCTACCCATAGGTGTCTGCTTGGTGCCGGCATGTGGCTTGTTGATGGCCTGTGTATTCTCATCTGGCCCCAGTGTACTTTTGGGAATTCCAGCATTAATCCCGATCTCTGAACCCTCTAGATTCTCAGGGCATATTGGCATTGGTGATAAAGACCCCTTCTGAGGTTCAACCAACGCAAAATCCCCGGAAACAAGCATCGGCTCAAAGCAATACCGTTCTTCTTTGGTAAACAAAAAAGCAGGTATCCCTCCCGAGAGTCGGTGGGAAAACGATGTATGGAGCTTGACTCGCGGCTGATTAAGGAAGGAATACGCAGCTACAGGGTCAAAATAGCGAGTCGGGGAAAGCACTAAACGAATCTCAAATAACGCAATCCGATCCGCGCTCAAAGATCTGCAGATGATCTCGTTATTGGGTTCCATCCGTTCGATGCGTCCTGCTCCATATATGCACACATTCCTCCCCACCTTTTGAGGGGGTTGAACATTAGAAATGGGGAGGAACGTGTGTGGTCGCATAGTTTTAGATGATTAAGCACCGGTCAAAGCAATTTGTTCAAAGTCCTTTATGCAATGATCGTGCCGATCGTTCAAAAAAGTTACACCAGTTTTTCGTCCCAAAAAGTTGAAGTGGGGCCAGGGTTCCTCGGACCTCTTTCGACCTGACGCTGTTCGAACAGATGCTCTGGGCGGGCATGCACCTCGTTTCTGGCGGACAATCGCCCCAGCTTTCGTTGTGCTCTTTCCAGAGTTTTATGATCCCCGTGAAACAACTTCACGCGTTTCACCATGCCATTTCCCTTCAGTTCGCGGTTGATACGCCGGGCGAGATACTTTCGGTAAACGGGATCAATGCCCCGGAGGCTGACAATACGGGTATCTGGCAGCCTGCGTGCGACATACTGTTGCCTGGTGTGCGGATCAATCAGCACGAAATAATGCGTACCTGCAAATTCCCGGATCATTTTGATATGTGCGGGCTTAAGGTCCGTAACAGCAAAATTTCGGATAGATCGAATTCCCAGTTCGCGTTCGTATTTATATTGAGTGTTCTCGGCAACTCCAGTAAGCTCCCGCATTTTCAGCCGGCTGATGGGTGTTTTAGGCAGCGTTGATAGGTAAGCGGCCCAAATATATTTCGCTGGATCCAGAGCGGCGAAAAGGTCCAAATCCATATTTACCATCTGGGTTTCGATGTATTGGCACCCGACCGTATTTGCCACAACCGCCGGCCGGCAGTACCCATAGACTACCGTTTTGATCCCTGACCGATTACGGGAATACGACCGGATCCATTTGGCATCTATTGCCGCTTGCATCCACCTGCGCCATCGTCGCGGTGGAATGTTGTGTTTTATGGCCCAAGCCTCGCAACAATGCTCGCATACAATGCCCGATCCAGTTTCCTGGTCCAAATGCCGCAGCACAGTCCAAACTCGCCAGGCACCACCGTACGAATGGAGAACTGCCTTTGGATTCTCCTCATCGGCCTTTTTCACAAAAAAGTTTGTGGTGAATGCTCGAAGCCCGATGATTGGAATGATCATGATCTGTTTTTGCTCTTTTATTTCCGTCATTCGATTCTCCCAATGTTGTTTGCTTACTGCAGACGACATAGCGGAGAGAATCGCGCATTTTGCACTCGCGGAAAATTGGTTTACTAAGCCATTTTCACCGGAGTTACCTCTATCTCTTTATTTGGGTGCTTTTCATATACAAGTCCAAGCCAGCTTGCAAAATAGTCAAAACCGCCGAACCGGATGATAGACATGGCTACCTGAACCATTCCAGCCTTACGAAGCTCACGGTAAAGGGGCATTCTTCCATCCAAGTGTTTATCCAAAACAAAATTACGGATATCAGAAAGGGTTTGTTGAAAGACCATCCACTCATCGGCAGTCAATCGCGGTTGCGGGATATATCTTAATCCTAAGCAATTCGCGATTTTCGCAAATCCGCCATTCGCGCGAATAATCCTGGCAAGGTCTGCACGACCGGCCATTTTTAGCTCAAGGGACGTCGGGAGCCGGCCATTTATCCCGTTCACTCGGACAAATTCGCGAATTTCGCGATCGAGTCCGGCGAAACCTGTTTCTAAGGTCTGTGCCGGATACCGATTATTGTGTTTGGATTGTGGGGTTCCACTTGTCCCGGTCTCCTCAATCAGCTTTACCGCTTGAATTACCACATTTTTGCAGCCCATTTGTCTCCTCCAGATTTGTATTCTCCACTTGAAGACAAATTGCCGGATATATGCGCAGTTTTTGCACGTGTTCGGACCTGACCTTTTCGTAAATAATCGCGATTCGGGATATTTCCCGATTATTCGGGATTTTCGGACATATCAACATCCGAAATCACTTCGGGAAGAACGAAATCAGGGTTCAAGCCATTCAAATGTCGGCGGGACAGGAAAAAAAATGCCAAAAATCGGGACCAAACGCGCTAAACAAGCGTCCTTGACATTGGTATGGCAACATTTATCAAGCAAATGAGCAGCAAAAAGCCAAAAATGGGTCAAAAATAAGACCCTACAAGGGATTTGAGGTACAAACGCAGAAAATCCGCTCATGGTCCGTCGAAAACCGTGCGGTTTTTAGACCGCTACATCGACGCATGTCAAAAACACATGCACCTACCCATCTGTACTTCCCGACGGACGCCTCGTCCAATTACAATTATGCAAATCACCCGAATTGCGCGAGCAAACGTGTTAAACTCCCGCAGCACGTGATCGCCAAAGCACGTGGTTTGCTAAACATGTTTTACCTGGTCGATGAAATCGCTGAAGATCTTGCAGTATCGGAGCAAGAAGTTATCCAGTACCTGCGTCTCGGTGCGCCTCACATTGTGGACGAGGATGGCGATATTTGGATTGTAGGCGTACTGTTGGCGGGGTGGATCGCCGCCCAACGGAAACCAAAGCGTGAAGAGAAACTTACTGATGACCAGGCATATTGCCAGCGTTGCAAGACAGATATTTTTCTGGTTGACCCAAAAGTTACGCCAATGGAGGGCAGGCTGACCAACATTAAGGGATCCTGCCCAAATTGCGGCTGTGTTATTTCTCGGGGAGGTTATCAATGATCGATCGTCAGAATTACAAGCTCTTGAAGGAATACATTTCCTTCTTGAAAAAGAACAGCAGGATTTCAGACGCCTCTAGGAGTCGATACGCTTTCTACCTAAAGCGTTTGCTAATATGGGCGGGAGATGTCCCTTTTCCTCTCGCACACACGAAGGAACTTGGTTTTATGGTATATGTTCACTCCTTGCCAGGAAAAGATGGCAAGGGGCATATCGAAGTGGAATCGGAGAAAAAAATCATCGAGGTTACGAAGCGTTTTTTTGAATGGGCGAAGAAGTACCGGGCTGAAGAATTTAAAACGCTTCCCGCTTGGTGGTTTGATGAAATGGAACCGCCTCGCGTAGCCCGATCGAATAAGGTGCATGAGTATGTGTCATTGGATGAGGCGATTGCACTTGCTTCTGTCACTGTTGACGCAAAGAATTTAGCTATGCGCCGAGACCGGGCAACAGCCGCTTTATTGTTTCTCAGCGGGATGCGGAAAACTGCTCTCGCGACACTTCCAATCAAAAACGTGTTGCTGGACAATATGACCGTTCTGCAATATGTTGATGATGGGGTTCAAACAAAAAACTCAATATCTGCCAAAACATTCTTGTTTAATATTCCGCAATTGATTGTTGCCGTGCGAGATTGGGATAACTACGTTCGCCAAAACCTACCTGGCGACTATCCCTGGTATGCCTCAATTGATAGTCATTGGGGTGAACAATCTCTAAAATTGATAAAACAGGATATCAAAAATCCTGGATCGCAGATCGATGACCGGCTGGCGCTACTTTATCACATGGCAAACATGGAATATCGTTCAGCACATAAGTTCCGACACGGACACGCAATGTTTGGTTTGCAACGCGCTAGAACCGAGGCGGAGTACAAGGCAGTTTCGCAGAACCTGATGCACGCAAATATTGCTATCACAGATGGATTTTATGGCAGACTGCTGGACGATGATGTACAAAAACATATTACCAATCTCAGCTCGCAACCGGTAAGTCACAGTGAAAATGATCTAAGTGTTTTTATCGATCGATTATCGTATGATGATCTCGGTGAGGCGCTGAAGATAATCGCAGTACGATATTCAAGTTTCGGTCGGCGTTAATCAAGAACGAAGCAAAACGTTTCGGGCATCCTTTTTTTATATTGGGATGCCCGAATGTCGATATTCAAATGTGCCCTTACCGGTCAAAGTATTATGCCTACAATCGCCAGTTATCGGCTGGGCTGGCCCGCCGGTGCGCGTTTTCCACATCTACCTCAGCAATCCGGGCGTAATGCTCCACCATTTGTAGACTATTATGACCAAGAATGCTTTTGAGAGTAAAAATATCACCCCCAGACCTCAGATAAGTGATCGCGAAAGTATGACGAAAACGGTGGGAATAGGCATGTTTCACCCCTGCCTTCTTTCCCAGTCGGTTGATAAACAGTCGAAGTGAATTTTTGGTGATTGGACGGCCATTAGCATCAACGAACAGAGGTGCTGTCGGATCCTCCCCATCTTCACGCGTAGCCAGGTATCGCCAAAGGGCACGTCGGGCTACCTTACCCAGGAAAACAGTTCTCCCCTTTCCACCCTTTGCTCCGCCATCCACTCCGTGGCGAATAAATAGTTTTCCGGTCTTCGGCTCATAATCGGCTATGCGAAGCGAGCAAAGCTCATTGGCCCTGGCTCCACAGTCGAGCAATGTGAGCAGGATAGCGACACTTTTATACCGCTGCGGTAAGGCCATGCGAAAGCTACGACGATTTTCTGTTTTGGCCTCCGCGCTGTACTCGGCCGCCTTCAGCAGCGCTTCGACCTCTTCCTTTGTATATGGTACGACTTCAGGCAGGGTGAATTTCGGCGCCGGAACCTGCTTCATCGGATTCGGAATTTGAAATTCGTCACTGGCCCAATGAAAAAAAGAGCTGAGTCCAATCCAAATATTGCGAATACTCTTCGATGACAACCGCTTGTTATTATTTCCCGTGATCCGTTGCGGAACGTACTCCGTCCGCAGATACACCAGGTAATCGCGAATGTTCTTCGAGGTTACCTCGGCAATCTCAACGTCTCCGTTCCACGCCACCCATTTTTGCAGTATTCGCTGGTAATCATTAGTCGTACCCAAAGCCAGACCTTCGGCGATCTGGTACTGGATGAAGCCTGGGATGGCTTTTGACAACAACAAGCCTGACGGTCGACGGTTCATGAAGGGCCTCCAGTTTTTGCCAGGACCCTTAAACCAGTGATCGCCAGGCTACTGTTTTTCAACAGCCTGGCGATCACCGGTTAAACAAAAGTAGCGGGGAGTGGATTCGAACCACTGACCTTCAGGTTATGAGCCTGACGAGCTGCCTCTGCTCTACCCCGCATCAACAGTGGCAATTATACACCAAGCTGTGCATTTGTCAACGTTTTTTGGAAACTGCCTGAATATCCGTTCAGCGGGAGGCTGTGCTCAATTGACCGTATAATGAACACAAGTTTTGAAACCTACACTTGCAACGGAGATGCTGATGACCGGCACAACCCGCGTGTTTCGCGCTTATTCCCCCGTTCCCTTTACCGCCGTGACCATAGATGATCCTTTCTGGTCTCGGCGGCTGGATGTAAACCGAGAAGTAACCATCCCAACTGAGTACGATCAGCTAAAGAAGACCGGACGCATTGATGCCTTCCGGCTGGATTGGAAGCCCGGCAGAGAGCCAAAGCCGCACATCTTCTGGGATTCGGATGTTGCGAAGTGGATTGAGGCTGCCAGTTACAGCCTTGCCATGCACCCCGATCCAAATCTCGATGCCCTGCTGGATGAGGTAATTGCACTGATCGCTTCGGCACAGCAGCCTGATGGCTATCTGAATGTCTATTTCACCATCGTGGAGCCGGAGGGGAAGTTCTCTGACCTGCGCGACGCGCACGAGCTGTACTGCGCCGGTCACCTGATGGAAGCGGCAGTGGCGCACTATCACGCTACGGGAAAGCGCACCCTGCTCAACCCTTTGTGCCGCTACGCCGATCACATCGCGCAGGTATTCGGGCGCGGATGTGGACAGAAGCGTGGCTACCCCGGGCACGAGGAGATCGAGCTGGCGCTGGTGAAGCTCTATTACGCCACCGGTGAGCGGCGCTATCTCGAACTGAGCAAATATTTTGTGGATGAACGCGGCACCCGTCCGCACTATTTTGATCTGGAAACCATCCAGCTCCAAAAACAAGGCAGAAAGCACTTCTTCACCCGCCACTTCGACAGCGGGCAGCACAAGTTCGACTACCGCTACAACCAGTCGCACCTGCCGGTGCGCAAGCAGGCCGAAGTGGGCGGGCATGCTGTACGCGCCATGTATCTCTTTGCTGCGATGGCCGACCTGGCCGGCGAGCTGGGCGACCCTACCTTGCTGGCGGCTTGCGAGCGCCTGTGGGAGAATCTGTGCGCCAGGCGCATGTATCTCACAGGGGGAATTGGCAATGCGCGCAGCAACGAAGGCTTCACCTTTGACTACGATCTGCCAAACGAAACAGCCTATGCAGAGACGTGCGCTGCCGTAGGGCTAGTGTTTTGGAACCACCGCCTGCTCCAGCTTACCTGCGACAGCCGCTATGCCGACGTTTTGGAGCGCGCGCTCTACAACGGCGTGATCAGCGGCATTTCACTGGATGGGCGCTCGTTCTTCTACGTGAATCCGCTGGCGAGCCTGGGAAACCATCACCGCCAGCCGTGGTTTGACTGCGCCTGCTGCCCGCCGAACGTCGCCCGGTTGCTAGCTTCGCTCGGCGAATATATCTACGCCACCTCTGAGGAGGATTTGGCTGTTCATTTATATATCAGCGGGCAGGCGCGGATGAACTGGCGCGGTCAGCAAGTAACCATCACCCAACAAACCCGCTACCCCTGGGATGGACAGGTGACCCTGCGCCTGAAAATGGATCGCTCCGATACCTTTGGACTGAAGCTGCGCCTGCCGGGCTGGTGCCGTTCCGCGCAGGTGTGGGTGAATGGGCAGGCATTGAACACAAGCGGACTGGTAGAGCGCGGCTACCTGCGCCTGCTGCGCGAATGGCAGCATGGCGATGAGGTCGTTCTGGAGCTTGCCATGCCGGTGGAGCGGGTTTACGCCAACCCCAACGTGCGGCAGAACACCGGGCGGGTTGCTTTGCAGCGCGGGCCCGTGGTCTACTGCATCGAAGGCGCTGATCATGAGCTGCCGGTCCATCAAATTTCCCTGCCCCGGTCAGCAGAACTGGCTGTGCAGTTCGAACCAGATCTGCTAGACGGCGTGGTCGTTATCACCGGCACTGCCCATGCCGCTGACGAAGCAAAATGGCAGGGCAATCTGTACCGTGCCCACCCCACAGAGTCCTGTCAAACGCCGCTTAAAGCCATCCCCTACTTCGCCTGGGATAACCGAGCGCCCGGGGCCATGCAGGTATGGCTGCCAGAGATTTAATATTTCTCTCCATACACGGCGGCCGTGTATGGAGAGAAATCGACTACGCAAGAAACTGGATCACGACCGGCTTGGTAACCTTCACCGGCTCACCCACCCGCGTCAGCGTCCCCGTCTCCGGGTCGATGCGGAACACCACCAGCGAGTCGCTGTCCTGATTCGCCGCGATCAAGAATTTTCCGTGGGGTTCTACGGCAAAGTTGCGCGGCACCTTCCCACCGGTAGATTCGTGGCCGGCGGGTGTGAGCAGGCCCGTTTCCATATCCACGCGGAAGAGCGCAAGGCTGTCATGCCCGCGGTTCGATACATAGAGGATGTGCCCATCCAGCGCAGTGTGGAGATCGGCCACCGTATTTTCGCCTTTCCAATCTCTGGGCAGGGTCGGAACCGTCTGGAATGGTTCCACCTTTCCGGTCTCGCCATTCCAATGGCAAGCGGTGACGGTGGAATCTAACTCGTTAGCCACGTAGAGAAAGCGTCCATCCTCCGAAAAAAGCAGGTGGCGCGGCCCTGCCCCTGGGTTCATCTGCGCGGCGGGCGGATCGTTGGGCTTCAGCTTGCCATCTTCCAACCGGTACACCAATACCTGATCCAACCCTAGATCTGTGGCGAGCACAAAACGCCCCGAGGGATCAGGTAAGATGCAGTGCGCGTGCGCCTTCTCCTGTCGGCTGGTGTTGGGGCCTAACTCGCCAGAATGCTGGACAAAGGAAGAAATCGGCCCAAGCGTGCCGTCCTCGCGAATCGGAAAGACGCTCAGCGCCCCGCCCGAATAGTTGGCGACCAGCGCGTAACGACCCGAAGGATCGAAGCTGATATAGCATGGGTCTTCCGAGAGGGTTGATTCACGGTTGAGGAATGTCAGCGCTCCCGATTGCGCATCCAGGGCGAAGGCTGATGCCGCCCCCTCACTTAGCTCGTTGACTGCATACACAAAGCGGCGGTTGGGGTGCACGGCAAGGTAGGTAGCGTTGGGTCCGCTTTTCACCTCGCCAACAAGCGTAAGCCCGCCAGTGGATGTATCAAAGCGGTGAACGGTTATTCCCATGTAGCTGGGATGAACAGTGTACGAGCCAACAATCACCAGGTGCGACATTTTTGATATCCTCCTCCTTTCATTTATAGCACAGCCGCCGAGAAAAATGGGCTCTTTGAGAGTTGCCGTGGTTGTAGGGGGGAAGTTGCGCAGTAACTTCCTACCTACAACCACGGCAAGTCCTGGAGAACCGAAAGATGAAGAATGAGCGGTTTTGCGAACAAAAACGATGCAGATTATGATTTACCGTATATTGTGAGACTATAAATACCTGTGAAAATCCGCAGGCATACTTTCTTATTATTGATGTATAATTATTGTGCAATTTCCCTGTACAGGTAGTCTTTTATCCCTATTGGCTTTCTTACAAAAAAATATTTCCCATTCACTTCTCGTTCCAAGATGAGGGCATTATGAAACGATCCCTGCTGCACTCCCTCTTTATCTGCGCGCTGCTCATTGGGCTGTGCGCTGTTCTGTTCGCGCCTCCTAGCAGCGCGTTTGCATATTCTTCAATCAACAATTTGAACGTCAATGGAATCGCCAATCCTGGCGCGGAGTATCAATTAAACAGTTGGGATTACACCAGCAACGCCGGGTATAAAAACTATGGGGCCACCGAGAGCCCTTCGCTGACCGATCCAGGCCCGCAGAATCGCGGAAATGCCTTCTTCTGGGGAAACCAGACCTGGAGCGGTGACACAAATGTCTTGGAGCAATCCATTAGTGTCGGTAGCTACGCAAAGCAGCAGATTGAGGGTGGAAAGATCTTTTTTAAGCTATCGGGTTACCTGGGTGGATATAGTAACCACCAGGATCATGCCGCCATCACTGTCGAGTTTCGGGATTACGCCAACAGTAAACTGAGTTCCAAGTCGATTAGCCCGGTTACCGCAGCGGAGCGAGGAAATAAAACCGGTCTGTTTTACCGTGAGGTCAGCGGGCCTGTGCCGGTGAATACCCAATACATCTTCATCACCGTGACGTTCACCAATGTAACAAAACCTTCTTCTAACGACTACAACTATGGTTTCGCGGATGATCTGGCGATCGTTTTGTATAAGAACCAGACCTACTTGCCAATGGTAGTAAGACCCCCGTCACCGCCCGCTGCCCCAAGCAACCTGACTGCCGCAGCGGTTTCATCGACTGCAATCAATTTATCCTGGAAGGATAACTCGGACAACGAAAGCGGCTTCCAAATTGAACGCGCGCCGATCAATACCAGTGCGTTTACGCTCATCACCACCACTTCCGCGAACGCCACCTCCTATCAAAACAGCGGCCTGACGCCGAACACCGGGTACACCTACCGCGTACGGTCGATCAACTCCGGCGGGGTGTCTGCTTACACGACGACCGCCAGTGCTACGACGCCGATCGCTCCCCCTGCTGCGCCGTCCGGTTTGAATGCCAGTGGAACCACAGCCAACACAACAACCCTCAAGTGGACCGATAACGCCAACAACGAAACCGGTTTTGAGCTGCAAATGGCAACTGGTTCCGGCGGGTTCTTGATGATAAAGGGAACGGATGTACTGTCGCAAAACACCAACCAGACGACAGTATCTTCCTTAAGCCCGGGTACCACCTACAAGTTCCGTATACGGGCAGTCAACCAGGGAGGAAACTCAACCTACAGCAACGAAGTTCAGGTGACCACCCAGAGCGCGCTGCCCGCGGCCCCTACAAACCTGGCATATTCCAACCTTTCCAGCACCACTGTCACCCTCAGTTGGGTGGATAACGCCAGCAACGAGACGTGGTATGAACTGCAAGAAAAGATCGGCACCGGCGCGTGGACAACCATCAGTAACCCGACCAACCTGCCCGCCAATTACGTTTTTGCGAATATCACCGATCTGGTACCCAATACCGATTACGCTTACAAGATCCGCGCTGTGAATAACTCTGGCGCATCTGCGTTCAGCAACACCGTGAGCTTCCGCACGCCCCCGGCGTCTGGTCAAACCATCCTGCGTGTTTTTAACAATGGAACGGTTGATTGGATCGTCTCGTTGAAGATCAACAACGCCGAGTACCTTCCTACGCCGAACGATGTGATTTCGAAAGGATATTACAAGGATTTCGTTGTGACTCCCGGATTAATCAGCATCGTCGCCACAACCGGGTTGTGGGATACACAGGCCAACCCGCCCCGGCGCGTAGAAAAGTATTTGTTCTCATTCGACGGCATAATCGACGCCGGTACGACGGAAACCGTGACGGTGAACGACCCGGCCATTGAATTCTTGCTCACCCAGCCCAACACGATAAACCCGATGCGACGGGCGTGGATTGGAACCTACTGGATTGGCACGACAGGCGGTGTAGCAACCTTCTGTTTCTACCCAAACGGCAAGTACCGGTTGTTAGATAATGGGGTTCAGGTTAACGCTGGCCCTTATACAATGGTACAGTACGGCGCCCTCGCCACGTACTTCCAGGCGGATGACCCGGTCACCAAAGAATCGTATATCGGCACGCTGGATATGACATCCGGCGGTGCCCATTTCTATATGAAGAACGGCCCGCCCCAGTGGAAACAGATCGATTACTGGTGGCAAACAGATGCCAATACACTCAATTCAGGCTGCCCAATAACGTCGCCATAAATTAATCCCATCTTAAACTGTGTGAGGGCTGGTAATTGTTCTACCAGCCCTCGTTTTTTTCGTACGAACATGCCGAGCCAAACCTCGCAATCCGGTTTATAATCATGTGAACGATAACACCGCGTCCATTCTTCCCCCGTCCATCTCAATATGAGGCACGCATGACCGTTACCCCCTGCAGGCCGAAGTGGAAAGGTACGCTCACCGACCGCGAACGGTTCAACCGGCAGATGCACTACCAGCCGGTGGACCGCTGTTTTAACATGGAATTCGGTTACTGGAATGAGAACTTCACCGAGTGGCCAATTTTCGCCGACAACGCTATCACCAACAATGGCGAGGCGGATCTCTTCTTCAACTTTGACCGCATTCACACCATCGGCGGCAAGGTTTGGATGAGCCCGCCGTTTGCCGAAGAAGTGGTTGAGGTGCGCGAAAATACGCGCATCATGGTCAATGAGGACGGTCTGCTGGCGGAAGTTCCGCTGGATAACCACGACACCATCCCGCACTACATCAAGTCCTCTATCACCACGCCGGATGACTGGAAGAAGGTGAAGGCCGAGCGCTTCCGGCTGGATGATCCTGCCCGGATCGTCGACGTGAAGCGGCTCAAGGAAAAGCACCCCGCCGACCGCAACTACCCGCTGGGCATCAACACCGGTTCGATGATTGGCAAGATCCGCGACATGCTGACGTTTGAAGGCCTGGCCTACGCCATCTACGACTACCCGGCTATGGTAGAAGACATGGTGGAAACGGCCTGCCAGCTTGTGGAGTACCAGCTCGACCAGATGCTGCCGCACTTCCAGTTCGATTACGCCGCCGGGTGGGAGGATATCTGCTACAAATCCGGACCGATTGTCAACCCCAAGTGGTTCAAGCGCGTCATCACCCCACGCTATCAGCGTATCGACGAAAAGCTGAAGGCGCACGGCATCGATATCTGGTGGATCGACTGCGACGGCGACGTACGGCCTATCCTGGGGCACATGATGGAAGGCGGGGTCAACTGCCTGTTCCCCTTCGAGGTCAACTGCTGTACCCACCCGGCAGATTTGCTAAACGAATGGGGCAAAGATCTGCGCATCATGGGCGGATTCGACAAAATCGAGATGGGCAAGGGCCGTGAGGCGATCCGGGCGTACATGGATTCGCTCGTGCCGCTGGTGGAGCGCGGCGGGTATATCCCCTTCTGCGACCACCGCTGCCCGCCCAACGTCCACCCAGACGACTACCTGTACTACCTGGATTTGAAAGAGCAGTACTTCGGGATTCCCCAGCGCGTTTCATAAGAGGAGACAGCGATGAACACATCTGTGAACGAGAAACAGGTTACCGCCGCCTATGCCCTGGCACGCGAGCGTTACGCTGCCCTGGGCGTCGATACCGAACAGGCCATGCAGGCGCTTTCGGGCGTCGCCATCAGCATGCACTGCTGGCAGGGCGATGACGTGGGTGGGTTTGAGAACACCGGCGAGGCGCTTTCCGGCGGCATCGCCGCCACCGGCAACTACCCCGGCAAGGCCCGTACCGCCGACGAGCTGCGCTCGGATTTGGATATGGCCTACAGCCTGATCCCAGGCCGCCATCGCCTGAATCTACACGCCATCTATGCCGAGACGGGCGGCAAACAGGTGGACCGCGACGCGCTAGAGCCCGCCCACTTCGCCAACTGGATTGATTGGGCCAAGGCGAACAGCCACGGCCTGGACTTCAACCCCACCCTGTTCTCGCACCCTATGGCCGCATCAGGCTTCACGCTTTCCTCGTATGACTCGGGCATTCGCAAGTATTGGATCGACCACTGCATCGCATGCCGCCGGATCGGCGCGGCGTTTGGCGAGGCGCTCGGTACCCCGTGCATCACCAATATTTGGATCCCGGATGGGTTCAAAGACTCACCGATGGACCGCTACGCCCCGCGCGTGCTGCTGATGGGCGCGCTCGACCAGATTTTGGAGCAGGATATCGACCCGAAGTTCAACCTCGACGCCGTGGAGGGCAAGTTGTTTGGCCTGGGCGCCGAGAGCTACACCGTCGGCTCGCACGAGTTCTACATGGGCTACGCTATCTCGCGGCGCATCCTGCTGTGCCTGGATGCCGGGCACTTCCACCCCACCGAAACCATCGCCGACAAGCTTTCGGCGGCGCTATTGTACGTGCCAGAGGTGCTGCTGCACGTCTCGCGCGGCGTGCGCTGGGATAGCGACCACGTGGTGACATTTAGCGATGACCTGCAATCGATCACTCAGGAGATCGTGCGCGGCGGCTTCCTCGACCGCGTGCATATCGGCCTGGATTACTTCGACGCCTCAATCAACCGTGTGGCTGCCTGGGCCATTGGCTCGCGCAACACGCTCAAGGCGCTGCTGATGGCGCTGCTGGAGCCGGACGAGCAGCTCCGCACAATGGAACAGCATGGTGACTACACCGGCCGGCTGGCGCTGCTAGAAGAACTGAAGGGCATGCCCTTTGGCGCAGTATGGGATGCCTACTGCCTCAAGCAGGGTGTACCGGTGGGCGCAGAGATCATCAACGCGGTAAAAGGTTACGAGAGCAAAGTTCTTGCGGGACGAATATAATGCAGCGAACGTTTCATCCCTTTAAACGCCCGGTATTATCGGAAAATTCGGAGGCACGTATGAATGGTTGGACCGGAAAAATGCTCGATATTGACCTCACCACTGGGACTTCGAAAGTGGTTCCGTTGAATGAGAAACACGCTCGATTGTTTATTGGCGGGCGAGGATTGGGCGCGCGCCTGCTGTGGGACGAAGTCGGGCCGGGAGTCGACCCGCTGGATCCCGGCAACGTGCTAATCTTCACCGCTGGCCCGCTGACAGCCACCGGCTACCAGACGTCCAACCGGTTCACGGTCACCACCAAGTCGCCGCTGACCGGCACGGTTTTGGATGCCAACTCCGGCGGGTACTGGGGCATGCAGTTCAAAAAGTGCGGTTACGACGCGCTGATCGTGCGCGGCAAAGCGCCCAAGCCGGTGTGGATCGAAATCTTGCAGGATCAGGTAACGATCCACGACGCATCCGAGTTGTGGGGCATGCGCGTGCGCGCCGTCACCGAGAAGTTGGGGCAGAACAACAACCGCCGCAACGTGCTGTGCATTGGCCCGGCTGGCGAGAATATGAGCCGAATCTCCGCGATCATGAACGACGGCCAGCGCTCCGCGGCACGCGGCGGCCCAGGTGCGGTGATGGGCTCGAAAAACCTCAAGGCCATCGTGGTGGAAGGTAAGACCCGCCCCGGCATCGTCAATAATGAGGACTACAAGTTCTATCTCTACGAGACACGCAAGCTGCTGCGCGCCAGCCCGCTCACCAGCCAGGCATTGCCCGAGTTCGGCACCGCGGTGATGATGAATATCGTCAACACGGTCGGGGCACTGCCGACCAGAAACGCGCAGCAGTCGCAGTTTGAGCACGCCGAAGATATCTCCGGCGAGGCACTGACTGAGAACTTCCTGGTGAAGAACGACAACTGCTGGGCCTGCCCCATCGGCTGCACGCGCGTGACCAAGACCGACAAGGTGGAGGGCGAAGGCCCCGAATTCGAGACCACCTGGGCCTTTGGCGCGGCATGCGGCGTGCGGGATCTGGCGGCGATCATCGAGGCCAATGCGCTGTGCAACGATCTGGGCTTAGATACCATCTCCGCCGGTTCGACCATTGCCTGCGCCATGGAGCTTGCCGAGCGCGGCTGCATTGATACAGAGCTGCGCTTTGGCCGCGCCGATATGTTCCCGCAGCTTCTGGAAGATATGGCCTACCGCCGCGACCTTGGCAGCGAGATGGCCGATGGCAGCAAGCGGCTGGCAGAGCATTTTGGTCACCCCGAGCTTTCGATGAGCGTGAAGGGTATGGAAATGCCCGCCTACGATCCGCGCGGGATGCAGGGCCAGGGATTGCTGTATGCCACCTCCAACCGCGGCGCGTGCCACATGCGCGGCAACATGCTCGGCCTCGAAGTGCTGGGCCTGCCCAAACTGATCGACCGCTTCCAGACGCAGGGCAAATCCTCCTACGTGATTCTGCACCAGAATTCTTCCGCCGCGATCGACTCGCTGGTGATCTGCAAGTTCACCAACATGGGCGTTGCCGAAGAGTACTTTGCCCGCACGCTCACCGCCGTGACCGGTGTGTCGTACTCCACCGGCGACCTGATCAAGGTTGGCGAGCGCGTCTATAACCTTGAGCGCATGTACAACAATCGCGAAGGCTTCACCCGCTCTGACGATACCCTACCACCGCGTATGCTCACCGAGCCGGTGGTCGATGGGCCATCGAAGGGCTGGGTCAGCAAGCTGGATATGATGCTCGATGAATATTACCGCGCGCGCGGCTGGGATTCTGCCGGCGTACCGAAGCCCGCCAAGCTGGCGGAGCTTAGATTGGAGGATTTGGCATGATTGACGAACGTATTTACGAGCAGATCCGCGAAATTGGACGCGATTTGTACGTGCAGAACATGATCTCCTCGCATGGTGGCAATATTTCGCTGCGCATTGGCGACCGGCTGGTTATCAAGCGGCGCGGTGCGCAGTTGGGACGGCTGAAACCGAGCGACCTGATCGAAACGCCGATCGAAAAGAACGACTCGGGGGTTGTGCTGGCTTCCACCGAATTGCTGGTGCACCGCGCCATCTATATGGCGACTCCGGCGATGGCGGTGGTCCACTGCCACCCGCGCACGGCGATTGCCCTCTCGCTCTCACGCGACGAGATTGTGCCGATCGACAATGAGGCTTCGTACCTGCTCAAAAAAGTCCCGGTTGTAACGGAAGAGTTCGCTTCTGGCACGCCAGAGATGGCAAACAAGGTTGCAACAGCCTTGCAGCAGTACAAGATCATCATGCTGCGCGGTCACGGCAGCTTCTCCACCGGGCAGACGCTGGAAGAGGCCTTCCACTGGTCATCGACCCTGGAAGAAGCCTGCCAGATCGCCATGTACGCCAAGCTGATTAACGAACCGTTCATCGAATACCGCAAGATGAGCGAATCCTATAACAAGTGGTAGGCAATGGAAATCAAAACTGCCCGGTTGATCCTGCGCGAGCTGCGCGAAGATGACTTTCACGCGTTCTATGCCATTGAATCGCACCCGGAGGTGATGCGCTACGAGCGTGATGCGATGACCGAAGAAGCGGCCCGCGAAAAGCTGCGCGCGCACATGGCGGAAATCTCAGTGGAACCGCGCAAGAAATATTACTTTGCCGTCACCCTCCCGCCGGATGACTGCCTGCGTGGAATCGTGGCAGTGCGTATGAACTGGGAAACTGTGCGCGAGTGGGAAGTCGGCTGGACGATAGACCCGGCCTTGTGGGGCAAGGGCTACGCAACCGAAGCAGCAGATGCGCTGGTAAAGCTGGCCTTCACCCAGCTAAAAGCCCACCGGGTAGTGGCCTTTTGCCACGAGGAAAACACCGCATCCTTCCGCGTGATGGAAAAGCTCGGCATGACGCGCGAAGGACGCACGCGTGAAACCCGCTGGCTGCACGACCAATGGAACGACGAACTCATCTACAGCATGCTCGACCGAGAATACGCAGAACGATAAGAAACTGGCCTAAAGGCGCGTGCGGGTTATGAAAACGCAAAGCGTTTTCATAACCCGCATTTCCCTTTTTGGGCTCTCAAAGGGAGCCGGCCCAGACTTAACTGCCCGGCAGAGGGCTGTTCAAATGTTGTGAACAGCCCCTTTAATCACCCGGCTACGCCTCTGGGGTACCCGTAGAGGTTTCTGTTGGCTCCAGGGTTGGTGGTATATCGGTTGGAGTTTCTGTCGGAGTCTCAGTTGGCGTCTCTGTTGGTGTTTCGGTGGGTGTCTCAGTAGGTGTTTCTGTTTCTGTAGGCGTCATAGTCGGCATGTCTGTTGGCATGTCGGTGGGTGTCTCAGTAGGCGTTCCGGTAGGGGTCTCGGAAGGTGTTTCGGTAGGGGTAGCAGTATCTGTAGGAACGACGGTGGGGGTAACTGTACCATCATCGTCAACCTCCGGCCAATCGATGCCGTAGTACCATTCGTCGCGCATCATGCCAAACAAATCAGCCGTACGGGTGTGCGCAACAGCCATGCGTTTGGACAGGTTATATGCCTCGCGGCGCCCGTCATGATGACGCTCGATCAGCGCAATGGCAGCAGCATCCATGTTCAGGTAGATCGCCTTATCAAGAAAGGCATGCTCAAACTGGTCATCCGGCACCATCTGCAAGTGCTGAAGAGGAAGGGTCAGGTCTAACTTTTCGACGCCCATTTCCCACTTCGGCGACTCGGGGAAGGTGGGTACAGCGTCAGGCGGTGGGGTTCTCGAACTGCCGTACCACTTCCTACGCCATTCACGCATCATATCATTTTCTTCACGCGCTGTTTCTATCTCTTCTTCCAGCACTTCACGAAGCTGATCGTGTATAGGCTTCGTCAGCGCATATTCGTACAGTTCAATCGCCGCTTCATGCGCGGGTACCATGTAGTCAATGAAGTACCGGTCGAACACCGGCTTCCTGCTGGAGGTTGTGGCATGCGGATCTGGGTCTTGGGCCATCGCAGGCACAACCATCACCGAAAACAGGGCGATGATCAGCAAGGCCGGGAACAGAATTCGCCGTATGCTCTTATTGGAAACCATATCGGTTTGCTCCTTTTCACTTACATAGTTTCTATATTGATGCTTAGTTGGATCCTTGTGCGTGGCCAACTTCGTTGGCCACGCACAAGGATCCAACTAAGTTTGAACAGCTTTTCCATCACTGTGCCAGCCAATAGTTTCGGGCTGGCATTCTTTCACAGACGCCTGCTCAGTATTTATATTGCGCCGGTTTAAGCGATAAAACAGCGGAGATTCCCCCATAGAATTAGGGATAACCCCCAATAGTCGAGCTAATTTCAGCGAAATCATCCTGTCAGACAGGAAAGGATCGAGTAAAATGGAGGCGGTTTTTACGAAATCATCATGATGATTTTCATCCCCCCACTTTTTCAAGGGAGCACAAGCATGAATGAAGTACGCCTGGCATTGATCGGCTTTGGCAACGTTGCCCAGGGCTTTACCAACATTCTCAAAGAGTACGGCGACCAGTACGAAAGCAAATATGGTATCCGTTTCCTCATCACCGCGGTCGCTGATAAATCCTGCGGCAACGTCTTAAACCCCGACGGCCTTTCTCCCGCAGCGCTGCTCGAAGCGATGGAGATCGATCACTGCCTCAACAATCTGCCTGGCTCGCACCCCGATTGGGACGCGATGGAAATTATCCAGAGCAGCCCCGCGGACGTGGTGATCGAAATGAGCTACACCAATCTGGAAACCGGTGAGCCGGCGACCGGTTACATTGCCGAAGCGCTAAGCCGGAAAAAGCACGTGGTAACCACCAATAAAGGCCCGATTGCCCTGCACTATGACCGGCTGAACGAGCTGGCGCACATCCATGGCGTGCAGTTGTGCGCGGAAGGCACGGTGATGAGCGGCTCCCCGGTGCTGCGTGTTGGGCAAAAGCTGCTGGCAGCCGCGCAGATCCAGCGCATTGAGGGCATCCTCAACGGTACGACCAATTACATTCTCACCCAGATGGCGAGCGGGCAGTCGTACGCGGAGGCGCTGGCGGAAGCACAGCGCATGGGTGTGGCGGAGGCCGACCCCACAGGAGACGTAGAAGGCTACGACGCCGCTGCGAAAGTAGCGATTCTGGCGCGGCTGGTGCTGGGTGAAGACCTGCCCTTCGGCAGCGTGGATCGTAAGGGCATTACCGCGCTTACGGTAGAAGATATCGCCAATGCAACGTCGGAAGGCAAAACCTGGAAGCTGATCGGCGGGGTTGAGCGGATAGAAAGCGGCGTAAAGGGATGGGTTCGCCCGGTATGCCTGCCCGGCGACCATCCCCTGGCGCGGATAAACGGCCTCACCAACGCTGTCCTCTTTACCACCGACCTGTTGGGCGACGTGACGATCACCGGCCCTGGCGCTGGGCGAAAAGAGACAGGCTACGCCGTGGTGCAGGATCTGTTCCGCATCTACAACGTTCGGTAGTTTGCACAGAGACCCATGAATCCAGACACAGCGCAAACCATGCTCCGGCAGCGAATGGAAACCGAGCTGCGCGGGAATATATTGCCGTGGTGGATAGCGCACGCTGTTGACCAGGAGAACGGTGGCTTTATCGGTGCGCTGACCAACGATCTCGTCACCAATAACGACGAAGTGCGATCCCTGGTGCTGTGCGCCCGCATGCTGTGGACGTATTCCGCTGCTTATCAGCGGTACGGCGACCCGGCTTACCGCCAAATGGCCGACCATGCCTACCAGTACCTGACCGGTCCATTCCTCGACCGGGAACACGGCGGCATGTACTGGTGGATCGACCGGCAGGGAAGGCCGGTCAACGACCGCAAACAGACCTATGGGCAGGCCTTTGTCATCTATGGGCTGTCGGAGTACTACCGTGCCACCGGCAACCTGGAAGCAATGGATCTGGCGCAGCAGATTTTCCAGCACATCGAAGGCCACGCATCAGACCCAGTCTACGGCGGGTACGTGGAAGGCTGCGCCCGCGATTGGACGGCCCTGGCCGATATGCGCCTGAGCAATAAAGAGCTGTTCAACTGCCCCAAGTCGATGAACACCCTGCTGCACGTGATCGAAGGGTACACCGGCCTGATGCGCTCGTGGACCCATCCGCAGTTGGAGCGCGCATTACGGAATTTACTGACGGTGTTTCTGGATCGCGTTATCGATCCGCGCACGCACTTCACGCGTCTGTTCTTTGAGATGGATTGGACGCCGCTCTCCGAGACCATCTCATACGGGCACGACATCGAAACAAGCTGGCTGCTGGTGGAAGCCGCAGAGGTACTGGGTGACCCTGCCCTGCTGGCGCGTGCCCGTACCAACGCCGTGCAGATGGCGGAGGCAGTACTGGCGCAAGGGTTGGACGAAGACGGCAGCGTGTTCCACGAAGGCGAACCGCACAGCATCACCGACCCAAGCAAGCACTGGTGGTGCCAGGCGGAAGGGATCGTGGGCTTCTACAACGCCTACCAGATCACCGGCGAGGAGCGGTTCCTACAGGCCGCACTGCGCATCTGGGACTTTATCGACTCGCACATGATCGACCGCCAGCACGGCGAGTGGTTCAAGATTTTGGACGCACAGAACCGCCCGCTGCCAGGGCAGGTGAAAGCCGGCCCGTGGGAAGACCCGTACCATCATGCGCGGGCATGCATGGAAATTGCGAGTCGGGTAAGGCCGGGCGGATAAATTGTGGCAAGGTCATCGAAGCTCCACCTATATTAAGCTAATCGTCCTCTATGGACTCGCCATCTCGCAGTTTCCTCGCCCGGCGAGTTCTCTGGGAAGAGAGAATGATCTTATTTACAGCGTAAGCGATTAGAAAACAGACAGCCATCTTTATCAATATATCTGCCCAATCGTAATTGATCCACGGTTTTTCGTTCAACAGGTAAAAAATACTTCCGAAAACATGCAGGGCAATAATGGCGGCGGTAATCTTTTCCCGGCGAGGGGTTTTCAACTGCGAAGGATTCATTTTTTTCTCAATGGAAGATTCTGGCTCCTCATAAAACACGTACATAGAACCGGCTACCGGTAGGGAACCACCAAACATCTTCTCTGTTAGGTACTTTTGCCAGTAACTGCCCAGCACTCCAATAGGAAGAAGGAAAATTACAAAAACCAATCCCAGAACTAAAACCCAAACATTGAATTCTCCTACAGCCACAAATGCACCGATTAGGAGAAGCGTAATACTTAGGCCAATATAAAGTGTTGACGTAAGACTATCTTTGAAACTTTCGCCAGTATTTCCTCGGTAGTTTTTATAAAAGAACCGGGTGGTAATTTTACTTGAGTTTAGAGTTGGAGCGTCAAGAATAGCACCTTAACAAAAAGTGGAATTGCTGGTAAAAGCATAATCGGCCAAGAAAATGCAAACCCAACAATTCCGAGAAAAAGTATACCAAAGTATGCGG
>JAEYTI010000185.1 GCA_023434145.1 Chloroflexota bacterium
AGTGGCGGAATTGGCAGACGCGCAAGACTTAGGATTTTGTGCCGCAAGGCGTAGGGGTTCAAGTCCCCTCTTCCCCATTGTACACTACTCTCATTCAGGGATGGCTCACTTTGAAAATCGAAACTACCGTACTCGAAGATCAACAGACCCGGCTAACCACCGAGCTGGACTCGGAAACGCTGGAAAAGTATAAACGACAGGCGGCTCGCAAGATCGCCCAGAAGACCCGTTTCCCCGGCTTCCGGCCCGGCAAAGCGCCCTACGAGATGGTGCGCCGAACCATTGGCGACGAGACACTGACCCAGGAAGCGCTGGAACTGATGCTCGACGATGTGTACCCGCAGGCGCTTAAAGAAGCCAACATTGAGCCTTCCGGTCAGGGCCGGCTGGAAAAAATCGTCAGCATGGACCCTCCGATCTTTGAGTTTGTGATTCCGCTGCCCCCTGTTGTGGAGCTGGGTGATTACAAATCGATCAAGAAGGAATACACCCCCGAACCGGTGACGGACGAGCAGATTGATACCACGCTGCGCCGCTTGCAGCGGAATTATTCCACTGCCGAGCCGGTGGAACGCGCCGCCGAAGCGGGCGATCTGGTCTCATTCAAGCTGACCGCTAGCCGCACCACGCCCGTGGAAGGCCAGCCCGATACCCTAGTGGAAGAAACTCCCTACCAGATGGTCGCCGGGGAAGACCCTGAAGACGAAGCCGAAGTGTGGCCCTACGAAGGCTTCACCCAGGAGCTGGTAGGCATGAGCGCCGACGAGAATAAGACCGTCACGCACACCTTCAGCGAGGAAAGCCCCTACGAAGACTTGCGCGGGATCGAAGCAGCGTTTACCATTACCGTGCAGAACGTGAAGAAGATGACCCTGCCCGAGCTGAACGATGAGTTCGCGCAGAACCTGGGCGAGTTCGAGACGATGGAAGACCTGCGCAAAGTCATCCGCAGCCAGCTAGAACAGCAGTACTCGCAGCAGTACGACCAGAACTACTTCGAAACAGTTATCACCGAGCTGGTCGAACAGTCGACGGTCAAGTTCCCGCCGCAGTTGCTCGACAACGAAATTGAAGAGTTCATCCACGGCGTGCAACACAACCTCGAGCGCGATCACCTGGATCTGGAAACCTACTTGAAGATGCGCGAGATGGACCGCGAGACCTTTGTGGAGCAAGAAGTGAAGCCCGCTGCTACCCGCCGGCTCATTCGCTCGCTGGTGCTCGAGGAGTTCGCCCGGCAGGAAAAGATCGAGATCAAGAACGAAGAAGTGCGCTCAGTCTTTGCGATGGTGCAGCAGCAGATGTCGCAAATGCCGCCGGCGCGCGGTAAGGGCCGCCAGAACAATCAGGAAATGGTAAATTCGCTGGCAATTAACACTGTCAACAACATCTTCAACCAGCGCATGATGGCGCGGTTGAAAGCACTTGCCAGCGGTCAAGAAGAAGAAGCTGTAACAACCGAACCGGAAAACGTCGAAGCCGCGATGATGGAAGAAGTTCTCGAAGATGTGATGGAAGTCGCAACGGAAGAAGAACTGGCAGAGCTCGCAATGGAACTTGACGAAGAGCTCGCGGAAGAAGACGAAGCTGCTGAAGCAGCGGATAACACCGGCACGGAGACGACGGCGGACGCCGGTACGGAAGAAGACGCCAAAGACGCTTAACAGCGCACTGGCTCATTCCCTCGCACCGGGAATTAGTCGGGGTAGATACCTAGGAGGATAAATTATCATGTCTACTGCGATGAATCAGTTCAAGAATGTCATCCCTATGGTGATCGAGACATCGGCCCGTGGGGAACGTGCTTACGATATCTTCTCGCTTCTGCTCAAGGAGCGCATCGTCTTTCTCGGCACGCCCATCGACGACCAGATCGCAAACTTGATCGTCGCGCAACTGCTCTTCCTCAGCCGCGAGGACCCCGAGAAGGATATTCAGATGTACATCAACTCGCCCGGCGGCGTGATCTACGCCGGCATGGCGATCTATGACACGATGAATATGATCCCCAACCGGATCAGCACCGTGGCCGTGGGCGTCACCGCCTCGTTTGGCACGGTTCTGCTGGCTGCCGGCACCAAGGGCCAGCGCTACGCCCTGCCCCACGCCACGATCCACATGCACCAGCCGCTTGGCGGCGCGCAGGGTCAGGCGTCGGACATCGAAATTCAGGCCCGCGAAATTCTGCGCCTGAAGTCTCGCCTCAATAAGATCCTCTCCGACGCGACCGATCAGTCACTCGAGGTGATCGAACGCGACACTGAGCGTGACTTCTACCTCGACGCCTACCAGTCGGTAGAGTACGGGCTGGTCGACAAAGTGCTCGAGCCGCCCGCCAAGTAAGCGGGAACCGTCGTTGACACAAAGGAAGCCGGATGGCGGCAAGATGCGCTATCCGGCTTCTTTCTAAAAAAAGTGGTAAATTCGCATTGTTGATGTGCGCCAGCATTTCAATAATGCGAATTCACCAGGCAGGTTTGCATGAGCGGACTCTTTCCGGCTGCACCAAAAGCGATGATCCTCGACATGGACGGCGTGCTGTGGCGCGATAACCACCCGCTGCTCGATATGCCCGCCTTTTTCGACGTCCTGCGCCGGAAGCAGTTCCCGGTAGTCTTCGCCACCAACAACGGCACCCGCAGCATCGGCATGTACGTGGAGCATCTGGCGCAGTTCGGCGTGCAGGTAGAGCCCTGGCAGGTGATTAACTCGGCCATCGCCACCGCTGCTTACCTGGCCGAGAAGTTCCCTCAGCGCGGCAAAGTGTTCACCGTCGCCATGACCGGCGTAACCGAAGCGCTGGCCGAGCAGGGCTTCACCCCGGTGACGGAATACAGTGACGACGTGATTGCCGTTGTCGCCGGGATGGATCGCACCGCCGTGTACGAAAAGCTGGCCGACGCCGCTCTGCTGATCCGCGCGGGAAAGCCTTTCATCGGCACCAACCCCGATCTCACCTTCCCCACCCCGCGCGGCCTGGTGCCCGGCGCAGGCTCGTTCCTGGCCTTTTTGGAGGCATCCACCGGCGTCCGCCCGACGATTATGGGCAAGCCAGAGCCATACTTGTACGAGTACGCCATGCAGCGCCTGGGAACCCTGCCCGAAGAGACCCTGGCAGTGGGCGACCGGCTGGATACCGACATCCTCGGCGGGCAGCGCACCGGCTGCCCCACCGTGCTGGTACTGACCGGCGTATCCAGCCAGGCCGAGGCCGATCACTGGACGCCCAAACCCAACTTGATTTTGCCAAATCTGGCCGATCTATTAGAGTATCTTTAAGGAACCTTACCAACTGTTAAAAACGCCTCACCCCGGCCCTCTCCATTTTGCAAGAACGGCAAAATGGAGAGGGTGACTTGTTCCGCTCATGAATGGGTTTGCAAGGCACCCTCTCTATTTTTCGAAGAAAAATGGAGAGGGCCGGGGTGAGGCGTTCTCGGCAGTCTGAACAATTTGGAAAGTTTCGCATGACCAAACCTTTTGTGTACGATCTTACCCTGGATAATTTCAAATACCTGCTGGCCCAATGGGGTGAGCCGGCCTTCCGCGCCGGGCAAATCTGGCAGGGGCTGTATCAAAATCTGTGGATCAAGCCGGAGGAGTTCAGCAACCTGCCCAAGAGCCTGCGCGAAAAGCTGTCTTCTGAATTGCGCTGGGGCGGGCTAACCCCCGAGATCATGCTCAAATCTAGCGATGGCGAGACGGCGAAGACCCTCTTCAAGCTAGACGATGGGCGCGAGATCGAAACAGTGCTGATGGGCTACGAAGAACGCAACACCCTGTGTATCTCCTCGCAGGCTGGCTGCGCCATGGGCTGCGTATTCTGCGCCACCGGACAAATGGGCTTCAAGCGCCATCTTACCGCCGGCGAGATCGTCGCGCAGGTGATCCACTACGCCCGCCAACTGAAAGACCGCGGCGAGCAGGTGACCAACGTGGTGCTGATGGGCATGGGCGAGCCGTTCCACAACTACGAGAACACCCTGGCTGCCATCGATCGGCTAAACGATCCCAAGGGCTTTAACCTGGGCGCGCGGCGCTTCACCATCTCTACTGTGGGGCTGGTGCCGATGATCCGCCGTTTCGCGGACGAGAAGCGCCAGGTGAATCTTGCCGTTAGCCTGCACGCCACGAAGGACGAAAAACGCTCGCCGATGATGCCGGTAAACCGCAAGTACCCCATCAAAGAACTGATCGAGGCTGTGCGCTACTACGTGGAACAGACTCACCGCCGTGTAACGTTCGAGTGGGCGCTGATCCGGGACGAGAACGACAGCCCTGAAGTGGCCCGCGAGCTGGCAAACCTGCTCAAAGGGGTTATGTGCCACGTCAACGTCATTCCGCTCAACCCCACCCAGAAGTACCCGGGGCAGGCCACCACGCGCGAGCGAGCACAGGCCTTTTGCGACGTGCTCAACCAGGCGGGTGTCCCCTGCACCATCCGCATTCGCCGCGGAATCGACATTCAGGCGGGCTGCGGTCAGCTTGCCAGCCGCGAGAAAGAGGGCAATGTGCCTTTGAAATAGAGGCTCTTTCTCTCTCAATGAATGAACGACTACGTCGTTCATTCATTGAGAGAGAAAAAAATACGACTTCACTTTGGTATAATCCTTAACCTATGGAAAACATCTTCGGCAAGTGGCGTGATGGATTGGAAAAAACCAGCAAGGCGACCTTCGGGCGCATTGCTACGGTTTTAGGCGCAACTGAAATCGACGACGAGAGCTGGGAAGACCTGGAATCGCTGCTGGTGCAGGCAGATTTGGGCGTAGAGACCACGGAGGACATTGTCAAGGCCCTGCGGCAGCGTGTAGAAGAGGAGGGCGTGGTACGCAAGGGTGATCTGATCAAGACCCTGCGCATCGAGCTGCTCCGCCGCCTGGATCCAGCTCCCGAATATGACCTGAATGCTTACCATCCTGCCGTGGTGCTGCTGGTAGGCGTAAATGGCTCTGGCAAGACCACCACCGCCGCCAAGCTGGGCAAGCAGTTCAGCCAGCGGGGTAAGCACGTGCTGCTTGCCGCAGCCGACACCTATCGCGCCGCCGCGGTAGATCAACTGCAGGTGTGGGGCGACCGCCTCAATCTGCCGGTGATCGCTGGCGCCCCCAACGGTGACCCAGGCGCGGTGGCCTTCGATGCGGTGCAGGCAGGCCAAAACCGCAACGCCGATATCGTGCTGGTGGATACCGCTGGGCGCTTGCATACGCGCTTCAATCTGATGGAAGAGCTAAAGAAGGTTCACCGCGTGGTCGGAAAGGCCATGCCGGGCGCACCGCACGCCGTCTGGCTGGTGCTAGACGCTACCACCGGCCAAAACGCCCTGCACCAGGCGCGCGCCTTCAAGGATGCCGTCAAGGTGACTGGCGTGATCCTCGCCAAGCTCGACTCCTCAGCCAAGGGCGGTATGGCATTTGCCATCCAGCGCGAGCTGGGGCTGCCCATCCTCTATGCCGGGCTGGGCGAAAAACCAGAAGATTTGCAGCGCTTCGACCGCGAGGCCTTCGTTGACGGCGTTCTCGCGCAGCGCTGATTCCTTTTTAATGATTCCAAAACCGACTTCGTCGGTTTTGGAATCATTAACACGCGACAAGGAGAAAACCATGGCCGATTTGGAAGACCGCCTCAAACGTGTCATCGACACGACCTCGCAGTTACAGGTGCATCTTTGACCTGGCGAAAAAAGAAGTTGAACTGACCCGGCTGCAAGAAAAAGCCGAAGACCCGAACATCTGGAATAATGCCGCCGAAGCGCAGCAGTTGATGAAAAAGATCACTGAGCTGCGCGACGAGATCGAGCCTATCCGCGAGCTGCACCAGCGGGCTGTTGAGACGCTGGAGATGGTAGAGCTGGATGATGACTCGCTCAAAGAAGAGCTGGAGCGCGAAACAGATGCCATTGAAGCGGAGACCCGCAAGCGCGAGCTGAGCGCTCTGCTCTCTGGCCCCTATGACAAGGGCAACGCCCTGCTCACCATCAATGCCGGGGCGGGCGGCACCGATTCACAGGATTGGGGCGCGATGCTAGAGCGCATGTACCTGCGCTGGGCTGAGCGCCGCGGCTTTGACGCTGAAATCATGGACCGCAATGAGGGTGAAGAAGCCGGTATCAAAACCGTCACGATCGCGGTGAACGGCAGGTACGCCTACGGTTACCTGCGCCCCGAGAAAGGCACGCACCGGCTGGTGCGCCTCTCCCCGTTCGACGCGGCACACCGCCGGCACACTTCGTTCGTGCAGGTGGAAGTGCTGCCCGAAGTAGGTGACGACGTGGACCTCTATATCAGCCCGGACGAGCTGAAGATCGATATTTACCGGTCGTCCAGCGCGGGTGGGCAGAACGTGCAGAAGAATGCCACCGCCGTGCGCATCACGCACCTGCCCTCCGGCGTAGTCGTCTCCTGCCAGAACGAGCGCTCGCAGATGCAAAACAAGGAAAACGCCATGCGCGTGCTGCGCGCCCGCCTGCTGGAGATCAAGCGCGAGGAGCAAGACAAACAGCTTGCGGATCTGCGCGGCGAATACGTAAAAGCAGAATGGGGCAGCCAGATTCGCTCCTACGTGCTGCACCCCTACCAGATGGTGAAAGATCACCGCACCGAGCATGAGACGGGCAATACCCAGGCCGTGCTCGATGGGGAAATCGATGGCTTTATCGAGGCGTTCCTGCGCAACCCGCGCGGCGTGCAAGAGGAGTGAGCATGCGCATCCCCGTCGGAGATCGGTCGCTGAATGCCGAGTATTTCGACGGCGGTGACTTGACCATAATTATTGAGGTAGGCTCAACCATGCCGGGCACTGCTGACCCCGGCTGGGAACCGGTTGTCAAGAAGCTGGAACGGGAAATGACCGTCCTGCTCTATGATCGCGCAGGCCTGGGCAAGAGCGACCTGGCGCCCAGGCCACGAACCCTGGCAAATTTCACGCACGATCTGCGCACCGTGCTGGCAGACCTGGCCCCACAGCCACCGTTTGTGCTGGTTGGCGCATCTTTTGGCGGCATGATTATCACCGACTACGCCTCGCGCTACCCGGTCGATGTGGCCGGTGTGCTGCTGCTAGACTCAACGCACCCGACGCACAATGCCCGCAGCCTGCCGCTCCTGCCGGCCCAATGGCGTGATGAGCCGCCTTCTCTAACAACATTTCGGCGGCAAATGTGGCTGGAAGATCACGCTCCGCTTGAAACAGACGAATGGGAAGGGTTAGACACGGCAGACGCGATGGAGCGCGCGAAAACCTGGAACCTGCATGACATTCCGCTGGTTGTCCTCACTGCCGGGCAGAACGATTGGGAGCCAGATTTTCCAATAGGCGTGGCAAAACGCTACGAACAGGAATGGCTGGAGATGCAGCGCGAATATGCCGCGCTCTCCACGCGCAGCTTCCATCGTATCGTTAGCGACAGCGATCACAACATCCACGAACGCCGCCCTGACCTGGTGATCGCAGCCGTCCGCGCCCTGATGTACGACACTTCCCTGACTGCAATTGACGAAAGGCCCGGGCTGCGATGCCCATAGCGCTGCGTCGGATCACGCATATGGCCGTGGAGGATTACAAGCCCTTCACTGCCCCCTACACCACCGACCGTATCTATCGGGTTCGCTACACCGACTCCGCACAGGGCACGGTGTTTGAAACGCGCGTTGAGCCGCTGGAGCAGCCCGCCACGCATGCCTATGACCATTTCGATGATACCTACGCCGAAATGTACAACGCCATCTTCCGTCACGGCTTTTCTTGGGCTGCCTGGGATGGCAATCAAATGGTGGGGCTGCTGATCGGCGAGCCGGTGGAGTGGAACGGCAGCCTGCGCATATGGGAATTCCACGTGGCGGCGGAGCGGCGTGGGCAAGGCATCGGGCGGATACTGATGGAAACCGCCGCGGCGAAAGCCCGTGAGGCCGGCCTGCGAACAATGGTGGTGGAAACGCAGAACCAGAATTACCCGGGCATCTGCGCCTACCGCGCGCTCGGCTTCCGGCTGGAAGGCATCGACATCTCCTACTACACCAACGAAGATTACCCGAACAGGGGCATTGCCATCTTTTTGAAGCGGAGAATCGAGCCTCAGCACGAAAAAGCGGCGTAAAATCCAAAGGTTTGGCGATAAACTTCACGTTACAACCGGTACATTTCACATTATCATTTATCTATCGACTGAAAGCCTTTTCGATGATTAGCATGGGGGTTTCCCCAACGAAGGAGAATGAAAAATGGTAGCAGTAGCCAACCTGTTTGTACCGGTAGACGTGCTCGAGTCATTTATGCGTGACGCTTTTATCCGCCTGGGCGTGCCCGAAGACGAAGCCCGCATCAGCGCGGAAATTCTCATCACCTCCGATCTGCGCGGGATCGAATCGCACGGTATTGGGCGCTTGCGCATGTATGTAGACCGCATCCGCCAGGGCGTGCAGATCGCGCAAACGAAGATGGAAATCGTGCGCGAATCGCCTACCACCGCCGTGATCGACGGTCACCACGGCATGGGCCAGGTAATCGCCTACCGATCGATGGAAATGGCGATCGAAAAGGCGCGCAAGTATGGCATGGGCGCAGTCGCCGTTCGCAACTCCTCGCACTTTGGCATCGCCGGGTACTATCCGCTGATGGCAGTAAAAGCCGGGATGATCGGTATGGCATTTACCAACGCGCGCCCCTCCATCGCGCCTACGTTTGGGGTAAAGCCCATGCTCGGCACCAACCCAATTGCCTACGGCTGCCCAACCGATGAGGAATTCCCCTTCCTGTTCGACGCCGCCACCTCCATCATTCAGCGCGGCAAGCTCGAAGTGCTCGACCGCCTGGAAAAGCAAGCCCTCGCGGGTTGGGTAATCGACCAGGAAGGCCATTCGCTGATCAGCGCGAAAGACTGCCTGGATGGCTTTGGGAAAGAGACTGCCGCGCTGCTTCCGCTGGGCGGCGCCGGCGAGGAGATGGGTGGGCATAAAGGCTATGGCCTTGCAACAATGGTGGAAATCTTCTCCAGTTCACTCCAGACCGGCTCATTCCTTTACGGGCTTACCGGACTCGATGAACAGGGCAAGAAAGTGCCGAATCGCCTTGGTCACTTCTTCATGGCGATGGATGTGGAAGCGTTTGTTGACCTGGAAACCTTCAAGCACACCACCGGCTGCATCCTGCGCGATCTACGGGCCGCCACAAGGCAGCCCGGCTGTGGTCGTATCTATACCGCGGGAGAGAAAGAGTTCGAGAATGAGAAGCGCGTGCGGCAGATGGGCGTGGCCGTGGTGCCCAACCTGTTGAAGGATGTGCGCCACATCATCGAAATGCTGGAGATGGAAGAGTACCGTCCCATTTTCTTCTAAAATCGAACATTTCCTGTTCTGAGGGCATCGCGAGCAGGGCAAGCCTGCTCGCGATGTTCTATTATTTTATGATCACTCAGCCTTGACGGGCCACTGTTTCTGAATTGCTCCCTGCGGGAGCCCAAGAATTGATTTATGGAGTTCAAGGGGTTTTGGTGTTACAGGGGTGGTCCCACCCCCTGTAACACCAAAACCCCTTGAACCTACATATGAGCCAAAAGATTTTTCAGGCGGGCGAAGCCTGCAATGCAAAGAAAAAGCCCTGCGGTTGAAAAGTTCCAACAATTAATGGATAGGTTCCGAGAATTTACCCTTGAAATTGAACCCACTGCGGAGGTATTATTAAGCACCTGTCCGAACAAGCGTTTTATCAATGAGACCGGACAGTTTTAGAAGAAGGTTGCGCTATGATGACGGATCACCTGCTCGAAATACTGCCTGACACCTTCTCGCAAGTAGACCGCGAGCTGATCCTGCGCGCCTACACGTTTGCCGAAGAGGCCCACGAAGGCCAAAAACGGCGCTCCGGCGAACCCTACATCACGCACTGCCTGGCAGTCGCTGAGATTTTGTGCGAGATGAACGTGCCACCGATCATAATCGCGGCCGGCCTGCTGCACGATACTGTGGAGGACTCTCCCGCCACGATCGATGATCTCCGCGAGGAATTCGGCGACGAAGTGGCCCGCCTGGTGGACGGCGTGACCAAGCTGACCAACCTGCCGCGCGTTACCCGCTCGGACCAGCACATTGACGAAAACACCGACAATGGCGACAACGGCGCCTGGGTGGAAGAACTGCCCGGCGAAGGCCAAGAGGATGCCCGCAAGCGCGCCCTGGCCCAGGAAACTCTGCGCAAAACCTTCCTCGCTATGGGGGAAGACATTCGTGTGGTATTGATCAAGCTGGCGGACCGGCTGCACAACATGCGCACGCTGGGTTACATGCCCGAGCAAAAGCGCAAGCGCATCGCCCAGGAGACGCTGGATATCTTTGCTCCCCTGGCGAACCGGTTGGGTATCTGGCAGGTGAAGTGGGAGCTGGAAGATCTGGCCTTTCGCCACGTGAATCCAGAAAAGTACAAAGAGATCGCCGAACTGCTGGCTACCCGCCGCACCGACCGCGAAAACCAGGTGCTGGAGATCATCAAACGGCTCAAGACCGTACTGGAGCAGGAAGGCGTAGAGGCCGAGATCACCGGCCGGCCCAAGCACATCTATTCCATCTATAAGAAGATGGCCGAGAAGGCGCGCCCGTTCGACATGCTGATGGACCTGCGCGGCGTGCGCCTGATTGTGGCCGATAAGCCCGCTTGCTATGCCGCCCTGGGGATCATTCACACCCATTGGCGGCCTATCCCGCATGAATTCGATGATTACATCGCCGCGCCGAAAGACAACATGTACCAGTCGCTGCACACCGCCGTATTCTACGACGATGGCAAGCCACTGGAAGTGCAGATCCGTACGCGCGAGATGCACCAGAGCGCCGAGTATGGCATCGCCGCCCACTGGCGCTACAAAGAGCGCGGCGGCAGGCTGGAAGAGACCTACGAGCAGCGCGTGAACTGGCTGCGCCGCCTGATGGATTGGCGCACCGACGTGACCGATCCGCAGGAATTTGTCGACGGTATGAAGGTCGACCTCTTCCAGGACCGCGTGTACGTGTTCACCCCGCGCGGCGACATCATCGACTTGCCGGCGGGCTCCACGCCCATTGACTTTGCCTACCACGTGCACACCGAGATCGGCCACCGCTGCCGCGGCGCGAAGATCAACGGGCGGCTGGTGACACTGGACTACACGCTGAAAACTGCCGACCAGGTGGAGATTCTGACGGCCAAACACGGCGGCCCAAGCCGCGACTGGCTGAACGTGAATCTCAAGCTGGTCAACACGCAGCGGGCGCGATCTAAGATTCGCAACTGGTTTAAGCGCCAGGACCGCGAGCAGAACCTGGTACAAGGCAAGCTGGTGCTGGAGCGCGAGCTGAAACGACTCGGGATCGATGTGGAGCCGGAGTATATTGCTCAGGCGTTTGACCTCCGCAGCCCCGATGAGCTGTACGTAGCCATCGGCTGCGGCGATCTCTCCGTAGGCCGCATCGTCAACAAGTGGGTCGATCTTGCCAAAGAGAAACAAGATCCACTGCTGGTGGCCCATCCGCAGACAGAGAAAAAGCCCAGCGAATCGAGCGTGACGGTTGTGGGCATGAAAGGCATGCTGACCACCTTTGCCCGCTGCTGCAAGCCCGTTTCTGGCGACGATATTATCGGCTATATCACCCGCGGGCGCGGCGTGACCATTCACCGGCAGGATTGCCCAAATATCCTCCGCCTGGATGACCGCGAGCGGCTGCTGAAGGTATCGTGGGGGGCAGCGCCGACCACCTACCCCGTACCGGTTGTCATCAAAGCCTACGATCGCCATGGCCTAATGGGCGACATCTCTACCGTGTTGGGCGAGGAAAATATCAACATCCTCGATGTGAATCTCAAAGTAAGCCATCATCTGGCATCGTTGAACCTGGTGCTGGAAGTAGGGGATATCGCGCAGCTCAGCCGCGTGCTGACACGCATCGAAAATCTGCCGAATGTCACCGAGGCGACGCGCATCCGCCCAGGGTAAGAGACCGGTATTTTCCCCTTCATCCGCAGCCAACTGTGTTGGCTGCGGATGAAGGGGAAAATACCGGTACATAAATTCGAAACCGGGGGTTCGATTTGACAGGGTTGCTATCCGTCCGAGAGGCACAGGAAAAAATTATTGCTGCGCTTCAACCTACCGCGACCGAATCTGCGGCGGTAGGTGCGTGCGCGGGGCGAATCCTGGCGCAGCAAATCACCGCGCCAGGCGACCTGCCGCCGTTTGACAATTCCAGCATGGACGGCTTTGCGGTGATTGCCTCAGATGTTCAAGCCGCGGCATTGGGCACACCTGTGCCGTTGGATATCGTGGCAGATATCCCAGCCGGAGCGATAGCGGACCGGCCCATTCGCAGCGGACAGGCGGCGCGAATCATGACCGGCGCACCCCTGCCGCCTGGCGCAGACGCGGTAGTTCCTGTGGAAGATACCGATTTTGCCCCCGGCAGCGGGAAATCCGATCTGTGGGGCGCGGACGGGCACGGGGTGACGGTACAAATCTTCCAGCCCGTGCGACCGGGGAGCAGTGTCCGCCGCCGGGGAGATGATGTTCGCGCCGGTGACTTGCTGCTCACGCCGGGCCGCAAGCTCCAGCCACAAGATGCCGGGATGATCGCTTCAGTAGGGCTCGCACGGGTGCAGGTGTTCCGAAAGCCGCGCGTGGCGCTGTTCTCCTCCGGCGACGAACTGACTCAACCGGGTCAGCCGCTAGGCCCTGGGCAAATTTACGACTCGAACCAGACCGTGCTCGCCGCCGCGCTGGAACAGCACGGCGCGGAAGTGCTGCGCCTGGGCACCGCGCCCGATGACCCAGCGCGCATCCAGGCCATTCTCGATCAGGCAGTGGCCCAGCAGGCAGATTTGATCGTCACATCGGCGGGCGTCAGTGTGGGCGCGTTTGATTACGTCCGCCAGGTGATCGAATCGCACGGCAGCCTGGGGTTCTGGAAGGTGAACATGCGCCCCGGCAAGCCGCTGGCGTTTGGCGCTTACGCAGGCATTCCACTGATCGGACTGCCCGGAAACCCGGTGTCGGCGTTTGTCGGCTGCCGGGTGTTCGTCTTGCCGGCGCTCTACCGCCTCTCCGGACGGGAGATCCCCTATCCGCGGCGCGAGAAGGCAGTCCTCACAGAAGCTGTGGAATCGGACGGTCGGGAGAGTTATCTGCGCGCCATCGTCACAGAAGACGGTGGAAAGCTCACTGCAACCCTTACTGGACACCAGGGATCGGGGAATTTGTATTCTTTGGTACAAGCAAACGCTTTACTGATTGTTCCCTCTGGTGTAAAATCGCTCCCGTCAGGTTCCGAAGTAGAAATCTGGTTCTTAGAGAATTGACTACATCGCAGGATACCTAATTTCAGCACGAAACCAGACCTGTCTTTCCGGCAGGAATGAAAAGGATTGTGTTTTTCATCGGTTGCTTGGGCATGAAAAATACAGTCGAAAACTAATCCACAGGCAGGAGGAAAAGAATGCCTCGTATTCGTTGTCACTACCTCGATTGCGTCTTCCTTGATGAAGGTTATTGCAGCGCCGCCCAGGTTGAGATTGATCCCGACACTGGCTGCAATACCTACAGCCCAAATGCAGAAGCTGCCGCGGGGGAAGATTGGGACGAAGAAGAAGAGCTTGAAGAATGGGAAGAGGTTGAAGAAGACGAGCTCGATGATGAAGAAGATATGTGGCTGGATGAGGAAGAAGGCGACTAACACCGATAAGGCGACGAAAACCGTCACACTGAATTATTCCTGCTCGAACATTTCCGCCGATTTGACGCGGGTCCCCCCCTTCTCGTTCATCGATTGATCCTGCTGATATTCAGGGGCCGTCCAAGCAAACCTTTGGACGGCCTCATTATGTATATTTCTCGTAGCTACTCAGCCGGGTCGGGGTTTTGGGTGTTTTGTGAGGGAGTTGCTGGGCAAC
>JAEYTI010000143.1 GCA_023434145.1 Chloroflexota bacterium
AGCATGATTGAGCGCTTGTTGCCAAAACACATTCATTCTGTCACTGCTCAGGGCTTTGAGTTGAAAGTGGGGCTGTTTGTCCTCGCTTCCTCCATCAACGCCCTTGGGTAGCAACTTGGGTTAATTAATGAAACGCTGTGGGCCAATACAAAATTTTTCTACTGGGAACATTTCAGGTTACGGTGGCAGAGAAGCCGCGCAACCAGTTTGACACGGATAAAACCCGTGCTCTACTCGCGTACCTGTGCGTTGAACACCGCGTTCCGCAGCAGCGTGGCCGCATTGCCGGGTTGCTGTGGCCTGGGTACTCTAATGAATCGGCCCTCAGCAACTTGCGCTTGACGATCTTCCGCTTGCGTAAGACCCTGGAAGCACCGGGCAGGGGGCAGGTAAAGTCAAAAGCCCCTGCCTGCCTGGTTTTCCCCAACCGCCAGTCCATCCAGATTGCTGGGCCAGACGTGGTGTGGAGTGATGTGCAGGCGTTTGAGGATCTGCTGGAACGGTGCCGGCTGCATCCCCACGCGGATCCGCGCGCCTGCCCTGAGTGCATCGACCGTTTGGCGCAGGCTGCTGCGCTCTACAAGGGCGACTTGTTAGAAGATTTTACGCTGAAAGGCGCGCAGGAGTTTGACGAGTGGGTTTTGCTGCGCCGCGAGCACTATCACCAGCAGGCAGTGGAGATTCTGGAGCAGTTGAGCGGTTACTTCTTTCGCCAGGGCGGGCCAGAGGCACTCGAGCGGGCGCTGGAATATGCCCAAACACTGCTGCGTATCGCTCCCTGGCGCGAATCGGCCTATCGAACGGCGATGCAGGTTCTGGCGGCACGCGGGCAGACGCAAGATGCGCTGGCCCAATACCACGCCTGCCGCCAAATGCTCAATCGCGAGTTTCACATCGAGCCAGCCGCGGAGACGGTGGCCCTGTACCGTCAGATCCGCGAGCGGCAGCCGGTGACCACCGCCGCGTTGATGCAGGTGGTTCCGCCGGATGCTCCGCCTGTGCGTCCACCCGGCAACCTGGTCCCGCATCTCACCCCGTTGATTGGGCGCGAGGCGCAGCTTGCCCGGTTGGCCCGGCTGCTATTCTCGTACCGCTGGGTGACGCTGGTGGGCGAGGGTGGGATCGGCAAAACGCGCCTAGCGCTTGCCGCCGCAGAACAGGTGCGCGATCGTTTCCCCGATGGGGTGTGGCTGGTGCCATTGGCAGAAACCACCATGAATGGGACCGAGCCCGTTCAGGCGCTGGCGAATGCCATGGCCCGCGCGCTGGGCGTTCCCCCTGCTGCGCTGGTCGATACGCTGGCTAGCCGCGAGCTGCTGCTCATCCTCGACAGCTTCGAGCACCTTTCGCCCGCCGCGGATCTGATCGTCGATCTGCTGGTACGCGCGCCCGGCATGCACGTGATGGTCACCACGCGGCACTCGCTGAACTATCAGGCCGGGTATATGATGCGCATCGACGGGCTGGATGTTCCTGCCAGCGAAGACGACCCCGAAGGCGCGGCATGCGCAAGTGTACAGCTCTTCGCGGAGCGCGCCGACCGGCTCTCGGGCAGCTTTGTGCTGGATGGTGAAACCCTCCCGGCGGTGATCCGCATCTGCCGCATGCTCGACGGCGTACCGCTGGCGATCGAGCTGGCGGCCTCGTGGGCTACCCGCCGCCCGCTGGAAGAGATCACGAAGGCGATACAGGAAGACCTGGACTTCTTGACCACGACGATGGTTGGCACGCCCGAGCGCCACCGCAGCATGCGCGCCGTGTTTGAAAGCTCGTGGAGCCTGCTTTCTGAGCATGAACGCCGCACGCTGGCGGGCTGTGCCCGGTTCGTGGGTTATTTCTCCACGGTCGATCTGCTCAACGCGCGGCAGTCGCTAGAAACGGTCGATGCGCTGGCGGAGAAGTTCCTGGTGCTGCGCACCGCCTCCGGGCGTTATAAGCTGCACGACACGCTGCGCCACTTTGTGCTGGAGAAAATGCCCCCGCCATCTTAAGCGTTATCGTAGCTGCTCAACCCTCGCATGCCAATGCTTTTGAATAGCTCCCAAAGGGAGCCTGAGCGTTTTTTTGCGCGTTTTGAAAATGCGAAGCATTTTCAAAACGCGCTTTTTCTCATTGAGCCACCTTGAGAGTGGGCGGATCATGGGGTATGATAGAACGCAATATAGAACAGGACGGCCCCATGAACATCTCCAAGAATCAGCTTGAACAATACCGAGCGGAAACGTTCCGCACCCGACCCGGGCTGCGGATCAATTCACCCAATGATGCGGTGGCGTATGTCAATCAGCGCGGCTACGTCTTCTTTTGGCCCATCAAGAACATCATTATGCCCAGCCTGTGGGTGGCTGCTGCCGGCGACCGCCCCGTGCCAGACGCGCACGACGACCCGGGCCACAAAACCTGGGATTGGAAGGATAAGCTGCTAGGCAAGGGGCAATGGTATTACGGGCGCATTCTGCGCAAACGCAACATGATGATCGCGCTGGATATGCTGCCCTACTTCTACGCGCTTTCGCCCAACTACGGTGACCCCAACGAAGATTATTTGATCGATTATGACGAGGGGCGGTTGACCGCGGCGGCGAAAAATATTTACGAAGCGCTGCTCAAGCAGGGACCGCTGGATACCATCGCACTGCGCAAGTATGCCGGGCTTTCCAACCAATCGGCACAAACGGAGTTCAACCGCGCCCTGGATGATCTTCAATCCACCTTCCGCATTCTTCCGGTGGGCGTATCGGACGCGGGCGCATGGCACTATGCGTTTATCTACGACATCGTTCCCCGCCATTTCCCCGATATCATCCAACGCTCGCATGCCATCACTGAACCGGAGGCACGGCAGAAGATCCTCACCTGCTACATTGACTCGCTCGGCGCGGTGCCGTTCAAAGAGATCCACCGCGTCTTTGGCTACCAGCCCGTCAACTGGCCCTCGCACATTACCGAGCGCGATCTGCGCAAGATGGAAGAGCGCGGCGAGATTATCCAGGGAGCGACGGTAGAGGGGATCAAAGAGCCGTGTGTGGTGAGCCCAAGGCTGGCAAAGGTTTGAGAGTATAATGAGGATGAAGTAGCTAATGGTTTATTATGTGCTGATTGTTGGCCAAGCCAACAATCAGCACATAATAAAGCCGTTCAAAGAGATTGCTTTGTGGGGTTATAAGGAGCACATTTCTCGATGGAATTTCACATTTCTCGCCAGGCACGGACCCGGTACGAGTTCGACGAGTCGCTGTTTTCGCTCAGAGGGAACGTAATTTTCGCCAACCTCCAGGCGGCGCGCATCTTCGTGCAAAAAATTAACGAAAAACGCGACCTGGTAAACCAGCCGGAACAGGCCATGCGGGCTGGCGAGATCAATGCCATGGGCCTGATTGATGAGATTTTGCACCTGCTGGCGCAGCAGTACCGCGAGGAGCGCAGCCCACAAGCGCTAACATTGGCAATGCAGTGGCTGGAGGAACGCATCGGCGCGCAGGAAGTGGACCGCGCCCTGCGCATATTCTCGATGGAGTTCCCGCCTGTTGCTGTGTTCCGCGAGGAAATGACGCTAGATGAATACTTCGCTACCAGCACGGATGGCGTACCCAACCGCGAGGCTGCGCTGGAAGAGATGCTGATGCTGTGGCTGGCAAACAAGAACCCGGCATTTAGCATTGGCGCGGAGCTGTTCGATGATACGCGCCTGTCGGAAGAAACGGTCTACCCGCACATCATGGCAGAACTGCATAAGTTCTTTGAGACACAGCCCACCTTTGGCCCTGATAATCAGAATTTGATCGACCTGCTGCGCGCTCCGGCAGTGAATTTCCCCCACTCGCTGTTTGCACAGCTCGACTATATTCGCACGCGCTGGCTGGACCTGCTCGGTGCGCGCTTTGGCGCCATGCTGCGCCGCCTGCTCACCAGCATCGACCTGATCCGTGAGGAAGAGATGCAGCGCGGGTTTGTCGGCGGCGACCCCGGGCCGATTGAGATTCCGCGCTACGCTGACGCGGACCTGATCAAGCAGCTTGAGATTGAGGCGTTTAGCCCAGACCGGGAGTGGATGCCGCGCCTGGTGCTGCTTGCCAAGAACACCTACGTGTGGATGAGCCAGCTCAGCAAGGAGTATCAGCGTGAGATCAAGCGGCTGGATCAGATCCCCGATGAGGAGTTGGAAAAGCTGTCCCGCTGGGGCTTCACCGGGCTGTGGCTGATCGGCCTGTGGGAGCGCAGTCGGGCTTCGGCGCGTATTAAGCAGTTGATGGGCAACCCCGAGGCGATTGCTTCGGCCTATTCGTTGTTCGATTACCGTATCGCCGATGACCTGGGCGGCGAGGAGGCCTACAATGGCCTGCGCGAGAAGGCCTGGCGCTATGGCATCCGCCTGGCGAGTGATATGGTGCCGAACCATATGGGCATCGATTCGCCGTGGGTGGCCGATCACCCAGACTGGTTCATCCAGCTCGATTACACTCCGTACCCCTCCTACAGCTTCAATGGACCGGACCTATCAGAAGACGGGCGGGTGAGCGTGGTGCTGGAGGATCACTACTTTGACCGCACGGATGCAGCGGTGGTATTCAAGCTGTACGATCATCGCAATGGGCGCGATCACTACATCTATCATGGCAATGACGGCACGACCATGCCGTGGAATGACACCGCGCAGCTCAACTACCTGAAGGCTGAGGTACGCGAGGCGGTCATTCAGACCATTCTCTCGGTGGCGCGGCGCTTCCCCATCATCCGCTTCGATGCGGCGATGACCCTGGCGAAGCTGCACTACCAGCGCCTGTGGTTCCCTACCCCCGGCACGGGCGGAGCGATCCCGTCGCGCTCGGAATTCGGCATGACCAAAGAGCAGTTCGACGAGATTATGCCTGTGGAGTTCTGGCGCGAGGTGGTAGAGCGCGTGGCGGAAGAAGTGCCCGATACGCTGCTGCTAGCAGAGGCCTTCTGGCTGATGGAGAGCTACTTTGTGCGCACCCTGGGCATGCACCGCGTGTATAACAGCGCCTTTATGAACCTGCTGCGCAACGAGGACAACGCCAAGTATCGCCAGTTAATGAAGAACACGCTGGAGTTCGACCCCGAGATCCTCAAGCGTTACGTGAACTTTATGAACAACCCCGACGAGCGCACCGCCGTGGACCAGTTTGGCAAGGGCGACAAGTACTTCGGCATTGCCCTGGTTATGTCGACCCTACCGGGCCTGCCCATGTTCGGGCACGGGCAAGTGGAAGGTTTCTCCGAGAAGTATGGCATGGAGTTCAAGCGTGCCTATTGGGACGAGCAGGTCGATCCCGATTTGGTGGAACGACATCGTCGCGAGATCTTCCCTATCCTGCACCGGCGGGCGCTGTTTGCCGGGGTGGAGAACTTCCTGCTGTACGATTTCTTCACCGAGGGCGGCGGCGTGAACGAAGACGTGTATGCCTATTCCAACGGGTTGGGCGGCGAGCGTGCGCTGGTGGTATTTCACAACAAGTTCGGCGACACCGCCGGTTGGGTGCGCACCTCTGCCGGGTTCTCCGTTAAGGGTGAGGGCGGCGAACGCTATATCATCCAGCGCACGCTGGGCGAGGGGCTAAACCTGCATTCCGATCCGCGCGCCTATGTCATGTTCCGCGACTCAATCACCGGGCTGGAGTTCATCCGCCCCAGCCAGGAGATCATCGAAGGTGGGTTGTTCTTGCAGCTTGGGGCATACCAGTCATTCGCTTTCATCGACTTCCGCGAGGTACTGGATGACGAGTGGGGTTCTTACCGCCGGGTGAACGAGTACCTGGCCGGGCGCGGCGCCCTCAGCGTGCAGAACGCCATGCAGGAGCTGCTGCTCCAGCCGGTGCTTAGCCCGCTGCGCAGTATTTTCAACCCGGGATACTTCCGCTTCCTGCTCGAATCACGGCTGGATGGCGCGGAGAAGAAGCTACCGGTGACTATTTTGGATGATGCTGCGGAAAAACTGGACCGCCTGATCGATGGCATCGAGTCCTTCACAGGCGGGGTGGAAAACCGTGCCGAACTGCGGCGTGAGCTGCGCGCCGGGCTGCGCACGGCGCTCTCGTTGCCGCGGCTGGAGGAAGTTTACCCGCTGCCGGGGTCGAAAAAGTTTGCTGCAGCGGCAAAATATCTGAGCCAAAATGCTGTTGAGGAGGAACATCCGGGGCAGGGACTGCCCAATCAGGTGCTGCTGTTCGGCTGGCTGTTCCTGCGCAACCTGGGCAAGTTAACCGGGCAGAATGATTATGAAGCCGTCACCGCAAGCTGGATCAACGAATGGCTGTTTGGACGGGTGCTGGCGGATACCGCGCGCGACCTGGGCATCTCCGATCACCGCGCTCGCGAGCTTTCCAGCCTGCTCAAGATCCTGGTGGATCAGCAGCGCTGGTTCACGCGCGACGGCAAGCGCCCGCTGAAAGATCTGCTGAAAGCGTGGATGAGCAGCGCGGAAATTCAGCGCTACCTCGACGTGCACCGTTTTGAGGAGGTGCTGTGGTTTAGCAAAGAGCGCTTTGAGAGTTTCGTGTGGTGGATGACCCTGCTGGCGGTGTTCGATACGGGCAGCGCTCCCAGAGCCGGAGCTTCGCTGCTGGTGGAGCGCTTGCTGCTGGCGCACACGACCGCGCAAAAGCTGCTCCAGGCCGCCGAGAAATCGGGTTACCAGGTGAGCAAGCTGGTGCCCGCAGGGTAATGCACTTGGTTTTCTACAGGGATGCCGTCAGGCATCCCTGTAGAAAACCATCTAATCTTTCCAGGCCTTGTGCGCCCGGGCCAGGTGCTTGCGGAACACTTCATCCGCGGTGAGGCCGGTGCGACCGCTGCGAATGCCTCGCAGGGCATACTCTGCCATAGAAATGAGATCCGCGTCGCTGTCGATGGCCTTTTCGGTCAGCCAGATGGCCTGGGCGGTGTAGGCGATGTTGTTGCGCGGCTCGATGCGGTCGAAATCGTCGAAGAACCAACCGCACGAGGTGAACATACGCTGGCGCTCGTACTGCGCGCGGAGCAGGTAGCTGAACTGCCGCACCTCTGGCTCGCTCAAACGCCGCCCAATCAATGTTTCCAGCAAATCTTCCAGGGGCGTTTCGCCGAGGATGACGTGAATATAGCGGTGACGCAGCTCCCACGGGTCCATCATGTAACGCCCGACGATATTCAGATATTCAAGATCCATGGCGTCTGCCAGGCGGTTGAGCGCCTGCCGCATGGGGGCTTTCCACTCGTTGGATGGGGCGCAGTCACACAGGCCTTCCCAGCGCGTTATGCCGTGATGGCAGCTCCACGAGCTGCGCTGGTGCACTTTGATCGCCTCTTGCGGCGGGAATTGCTGGAGCCACTGGGCAGGAAAGACGTGCGTGAGCGGTTGCTGCTTGAGCGCGCCGTCGACCAGGTACGAAAGAAACTTGTCGCGGAAGGGCTGGTGATGCCCATACAGTTCGCCATCGGAGGCGATTGTTACCAACTGCGGATCGATCACGCGGCCTTTGTGCGTGCGGAACTTTGGCAGCAGGCTTTCCAGCACGAAGCGGTCGGCGTTGACGGTTGCGCCCGGGTCGAAGCTGACGCGGGTGGAAAGGTCCTGGTTATAGAAGAAGACGGTGATCTCTAGGCCACCGGGCAGTGGCACGCGGTACGGGTGGGATGGATCAAGGCATTCAGTGTTAGCCTGCCAAGGAGCCAGGATGGTGAACTCGATTCCGCACTGCGCCAGCACGGAAAGGGTTTCATCATCGACGGCGGTTTCGGGCAGCCACATTCCCTGCGGGCGATGGCCGAAGTGGTGCTGGAAATCGGCGATGCCCCAGCGCACCTGTGTTACCTTATCGTGATGGCGGGCCAGCGGGAGGATGGTGTGGTTATAAGCCTGCGCCATGCCGTTGCCTACCCCAAATGTAGCAAGCGTTTTGCGCTCTTGCTCGATGATCTGCCGGTAGGTTTCGGGGTCGTGCTTTTCCATCCAGCGAAACAGGGTGGGCCCTATATTGAAACTAATGCGCTCAAAATTTCCAAGCTGCGCGTTCGGGCGGTAGCACTGGGCGTTTATGCGCTCGTTCCAGTTGCGGTAAGGGGCCGCGCCCGGTTCTACCGGTATTTCACCCGTCAGCGGGTCTTCGCGGGGCGGCTGATAGAAATGCCCATGTACGCAAAAAGCCATGTTATTCATCAGAAATTGTCACCTTTGCTAGCTCCTTGTCTTTTACAGAGAGGAACCAAATCTTACCTTTAATGTTTAAAAACGGATCGCTTGCCAGATTGTTCCCTGGATGAGGGTTTTGTAAGGTATTCCAGCCTGCGGTTGAACCGGGCGGGCATCAGCCCAAACAGGCGCGGGAGTGTGTCCAGCTCGCACGTGCGATCGGATGCCAGATAGTCATGCCAGAAGGTAGAAAGCGGAAAGTTCTTTGTGGAGCTTTCCATGTAAAGGGTAAGGCGGCGCAGATATGCCTGCCCCATGGGCACGAGCAGCCTGCGGATATTTGTGGCAGTCATCAAAGTTTCAACCACCTGCCGGAAGGTGAGATACTCCGGGCCACCCACCGCGTACGTTGCATTGATCGTGTTTGGGTCTTCAATCGCCAGTCCCAGGCAGGTCACCAGATCTTCGACCCACAGTGGCTGAATGCGCGTGCTGCCGTCGCCAGGCAATAAGAAAATCCCCGGGGACATGCGCAGCAGGCGGGCCAGCTCGGTGGTGAACTGATCGCCGGGACCGTATACGACCGCCGAGCGGAATATCGTGTACGGCGTGCCGCTGTTGATGATGTAATTCTCCGCGATGGCCTTGGTTTTCAGCAGTGGGTAGGCAGATGCCCGGTCTGCGCCGAGGTGGCTGAGGTAGACGAATCGGCCAATCTTGGCGCTGGCTGCGATCTCAGAGATGGCGCGCGTGCCTTCAATGTCCACGCCCATCAGATCCGCCTCGCTGCCCTTGCGTTCCGCGCCTGCCAGATGCACCACGACGTCGATGCCTTTCATGGCGGCGCGCAGCCCGCGCTCGTCGCGGAGGCTGCAAATAACCGCCTCAACGGGCACGCCCTTGGGCAGGTTTGGCGAATCAGAAGAGGGGCGCAGCAAGGTGCGCACCGGCATGCCCATATCTACCAGGTGCCGGATCAGCGCCTGGCCGATAAAGCCTGTACCACCAGTAACCAGGATCATTTGTCGCTTCTAGATGGTATGTGCATTGATTTGCCGATTGGTCTCGCCGCCCAGATGGCGAAACCAACAGAGGGTTCTTGTTTGCCTATCGCGCGCTTTATGCTCCGCTGGCAAACAGATCAGATCGGATTATAGCAGAGGTTGCATTTCTCGGCGTGCTGGCATGCTTCTTGCTACATCTGATTATAACCGCCGCTAACCGCTTTCCGGTAATTCTCCAGTTCTATACGGTTTTGAAAACAAATGGGCCGATCCATGCTTCCACTCAACTGTCTTCCTCCCCGCCGCCTGGGGCTGCACTATTTCCCCGATACCCTGCACTACCGTGAGGTCGATATGCAGGCCTGGCTTCCTGTGCTGCAAGAATTGTGCGCGGGCTGGCTGGTGCTTCGCGCGGAACCGAGCCGCGCCATCCCCGAGCACTTCATCCGCGGGCTGAAGAAAGCCGGGATCGAACCGGTGATCCAGTTCAAGCTGCCGCTGGGCCGCCAGAACGACGTGCGCGAGCTCAACCCGCTGCTGGAAGTTTACGCGGATTGGGGCGCGCGCTACGTGCTGCTGTTCGACCGCCCGAACGCCCGGGAGTCCTGGTCTGCCTCCGGCTGGGTGCAGCAGGATTTGGTGGAACGCTTCCTTGACCGTTATCTTCCTGCCGCGACAGCCGCGCAGAAGGCCGGGCTGCTGCCCGTATTCCCGGCGCTGGAGCCGGGCGGCAGCTACTGGGATACGGCCTTCCTGCTCAGCGCGCTCCAGGCCATGCAGCGCCGCAAGCAGGACGCACTGCTGCAAAACCTGGTGCTTTCGGCCTATGCCTGGGCAGGTGAACCCTCCCGCACGCTGGATTGGGGCAGCGGGGGGCCAGAGCGATGGCCCCAGGCGCGCCCATACCATACCCCTGAAGGCAGCCAGGATCAGCGCGGTTTCCGCATCTTCGATTGGTACCTGGCAATTGCCGGCAGCGTGCTGGCGCAGCCGTGCTCGATCATGCTGCTGCAAGCAGGACAGCCCAGCGACCCTTGTCGCGATCTATGCCCCGCGCAGGAGGAGAATGTACTGAATATCGCCCGCCTGCTGGAGGGTGAAACGGTGATGAATCCGCTGGAACAGGGCAATGTGCTCGACTCCATCTCGCCGCAGGTAGTTGCATGCAACTTCTGGCTGCTCAGCGCCGGAGCTGAGAGCCCGCACGCGGGGCAGGCCTGGTACCCGGCCGCGGCGTTTGCCGCAAATGCGGCGAACGCCGCAGAGAAGCCCGCGCTGGTACGCCGACTTGCACTGTGGCAGCGGGAGCGCGTGGTAACTGAGGCGGCTGGAGGAGTGCCGGTTTCGGGTGCAACGCATCCCATCCGCCACTACCTGCTGCTGCCCGGCGCGGAGTGGGGTGTCTCCGATTGGTATTTGGAAGTGATCCGCCCATTTGTGAAGAAGCACAAGCCGACCGTGGGATTTTCGGTCGAGGAGGCCGGCAAAGCTGCCCGCGTGACGGTGGTGGGTGGCATGCAGCACTACCCGGAAGATTTGTTGGAACGCTTGCAAAAAGCAGGCAGCCGGGTTGAGCAGATTACCGGCGATGGCACGAATATTGCATCTCAACTGGCAGAGAGGTAAACCCAATGACAAACAATATGACAGCCCATCTTCCCGTAACACAGCACGTTCAGCATACACCCATTGTGGCCCACAAGCCGGTGATTAAAATCCTCGGGCTGGGCGGCGGCGGTTCGAACGCAGTCAACCGCCTGTTGGAATTGGGTCTCCAGGACGTGGAGTTTATCGCCGCGAATACGGATATCCAGGCGCTGCGCAACAGCCTGGCGCCGAAGAAGATCCAGCTTGGCCCGCGTCTGACGCGCGGTTTGGGCGCTGGTGGCAACCCTTCGGTTGGCGAAGCTGCCGCTGAGGAGAGCCATAAAGAAATCACCGCGGCGCTGGCCGGCGCGGATATGGTTTTTCTCACCGCCGGGATGGGCGGGGGCACCGGCACCGGTTCCATTGGGGTCGCCGCGCGGATCGCTCGCGAGATCGGCGCCGTGACGGTTGCCGTGGTGACAACACCCTTCTCGTTTGAGCTGGGCCGCCGCCAGAAAAACGCCCGCGAGGGGCTGGCGCGCCTTCAGCCGCACACCGACACGCTGATCACGGTGCCAAACGACCGCCTGCTGAGCATTGCCCCAAAGACCCTGACTCTCGACCTGGCCTTCCAGCTCGCCGATGATGTGCTGCGACAGGGCATCCAGGGCATCGCCGAGCTGATCACCATCCCCGGCTTGATCAACGTTGATTTTGCCCACATCCGCCAGGTGATGAAGAACGGCGGTGGCGCGCTGATGTCCATCGGCATTGGCGAGGGAGAAAACAAGGCCATGAAGGCGCTGGAGCAGGCGCTGCACCACCCGCTGCTCGAATCCGTCAGCATTGAGAATGCCACGGGCATTATCGCCAACTTTACCGGCGGCGAGGATCTGGCCTTTGTGGAAGTGACGGATGCTTTGAACCACATGCAGGAAATGACCCACTGGCAGGCTGATATCATACCTGGCGTAATCTGCGACCCGCGTATGGATAACCGAGCTCAGGTTATTTTGGTGATCACCGGTCTGGGGGCTACGCCCATCGAGGCCGCTATGCCCATGCCGGTTCGCCGCGTGCAGCCAGAACCGGTTTCGGTTGATTCGGCTCCATCGCGGATGGCAGCGAACCGGCCCTCTGCCGGTTACATCCCGAACACGGCGGTTCACGCCTCGCAGGCACAATCTGGGTCGCTCCAGTCGGCTGCCGCCGCTGCCACTACCCGCGAAATGACTGCCGCGGCCCAGGATGATCTGGATCTCCCGGCTTTCCTTCGCCGCAGAGTTCGCCAGTAGATGGGGCGGCGCCAATGAATCGGCAGGCAATTTCCAGCATTTGCAGCCAGGTGTACCGCCGCTATCCGCAGGTAAATGGAGCCGCGCCGCAGATTCAGGACCGGCCCAACGGCCAAGCGCTGCTGATCTTTCGGGGCAGCGCGAAGACGGCGGACGGACACACCCTCACACACACCGTACGGGTGGTCGCTGACCCTGACGGAAAAATCATCAAAATGACCAGTTCCAAGTAGAACAAGCTGGTGAAAGGCACCAAAAAGATGGTGCGAGGCACCAAAAAGATGGTGCGAGGCACCAAAAGGATGGTGCGGGACACCAAAAGGAGCGCGCATGAACACAACTTTCTCTTCCCGAATCCAACTTTTCTTCTGGAATTTCGCAATCCAGGCGCTGAGTAATTCTCACCTGATGCGCTCGCTGCTGCGCCGCTTTCACCACATGATGACCATTTCGCCGGTCGCCTCGGTGGGGTTGCTAGTCAGCGCCAGCGGACTGATGGGGCTGTTCACCGGCCTGATGCTCTACTACGTTTCCGCCATATTGAGGTAATGATGTACTGCCGTATCCGGGCATTATTGATGCCCGTCCTCCTCTTGCTGATCCTGTTTCATCAGGTTCACCCGGTTTACGGCGAGCGCGGCACCCCTGGTTCAGCGGAGTTTGGCTTTGGAGCCATCCTGAACCCGGGCGGCCCGAAAGCGGCGGATGCCGCGGCGCTCTCGGCTAAGCTAGAACTGGACTGGATCAGCGTGCCGGTAACGTGGGCTGCCTTGCAGCCCGACAGCACCTCCGCGCCAAACCTGACTGCCCTGGATGCTGTGTTGAAGCCTAACGGCGTGAGCCTGCCGGCAGTGATGGTGAGCGTATCTGGTACACCCGGTTGGGCCCAAACTTCCCAAGGGCCGAATCCGGTGCAGACAGCGCAGTTTATCCTCACGCTGGTGAAGCGCTACCCGGCCATCCGTGCTGTAGAGCTCTATCCTGGGGCGAATACCCAGGCTGGGTGGGGCAGCGCGCCCAACCCAGCAGCGTATGCAGGCGTGTTGCGCGCTGTCAACGATACGCTGCGCGCGGCTGGCAGCAGTGTGGTGCTGGTGGCGGGTGGTTTGCAGCCCCAGCCGGCCAGTCCGCCCGCAGGGAACGTTGACGACCTGGTTTTTCTGGCGAGCCTGTACCAGCAGGGGGCGGCAAGCCTGATGCCGGTCATCAGCATTCAGTATCCAGACGTTTCTGCTGACGTTGTGCGTTACCCCGATGGCAGCGAGCACCGCATCGTGCGTCACTACGAAGAGGTGCGCCAGGTGATGACGGCCAATAAGCACACAACTGGCCGAATTTGGATTACACGTTTCTGCCTCCCATCCGGTACAATAGGGGTACAGGGTAACGCGCTAACTGATCGGAATTCTCAGTCTACCTGGGTTATCCAGGGAGTGACTCAGATGCGCTCGCAGCTCTATATCGGGGCCGTTTTCCTGGTGAGTCTCAATCCAAAAGGGGAGGGGCCCGCTTCGGAACCTCTGGTGCTGCAACATGGGGATGGTGCGCAGCATCCAATCACCGCACTGCTCGCGGAAATGATCAGCCTTAACCAGGCTGGCAGCGGAAGCATCGTGCCGGGGAAAGCAAAGGAAGGGGGATTCGAGAAAAAGCGGCCATAGTACTTTATGAAGGCTGTACTGGTGCTTGTGTTAGTTCTGCTTGCTTTTTTTGCCTGTCTCTCGCTGGGGTTTAACCTGGCGGAAGAATTTAAACTGGGTGAAATGGGCGTCGTTTCGCCCACCCCGGTGGATCTAAATAATTCCAGTCAAAATAACGTGCTGGTCATTGTGGTGGATCATATGAACCAGCCCGAAACCAATCTGATGGCCGTCTGGTTTGTCTCGCTGTACTTGATGGATGGCAGCCAGCCCGCGCTGACCTTTGCGCCGGTTTATACGCTCTATTCCAATGGAGAGCAGTCGAAAGTGGTGGCTGACAGCTTCGCCCTCAACGACCGGCGCGAACCGACTCAGCAGTTTTGGAATACACTGAGCGCAATGAATATCCAGTGGCAGGGTTACGTGATGGTGGATCTGGTCACCGCCCGCCGGTTTGTAGAGTGGTCGGGGATGTATGGCGACCCGCCTCAGGCGCTGCTCACGGCGTTGGGCAACCCGCTGGAGGGGCAAGCGATGGCTGGTCAGTTGTGCCAATCGATTAGCAGCGCGGCTTCGCGCCCGCCGGTGGACGTAAACTGGTCTGAACTGGTGCCAGATCACCTGCAAACCAATCTACGGCTTGAATCTGGGATGCTGTTTTGGCAGCGGATGACCCACGCAAGCCCGCCGGTGCGCTGCGAGATCCTGCCTCCATCCTAAAGGGCGCAGCGTGATCCTCCCCAAAGTTCGCGACCCTCGCTTCATCACCATTCGCCGCGGTGGGACGCTCACGGATTCGGATCATCACCTTCTCGCCTTGTGGGCGGCTGCGTGTGCCGAGCACGTTCTGCACCTCTTCGAGGTGTTGAAGCCCTCGGACTCGCGACCGCGTCACGCAATTGAGCAGACCCGGGCATGGGTGCGCGGCGAGATTTCGATGTCCCAGGCCCGCACGGCGGCAGGTCACGCGATGGCGGCAGCCAGGGATCTAAGCGGAGCGGCGCGCCATGCTGCGTATGCCGCCGGTCAGGCGGCGGCGGTTGCGCACGTCGCCGCGCACGAGCTCGGTGCTGCGGCCTATGCGATCAGGGCTGCGCAAGCGGCTGCGCCGGATGGCGAGGGTAAGCTTGCCGGGCGGCTTGAGTGCCGCTGGCAGCGCGAGCAACTGCCGGATGTGATTCGCGATCTTGTTCTAGACGATCAGCGGTTGCGAAACGACATCTGCTGGTCGGTCTTCGACTGCTGACGGGTGGGGTTAAAAGTATCGCACCGCTGGATGAGGGGGGCATCCAGCGGTGCGACAATATTATTTTAGCATACTCTCCCGAAATGTCAACCCTTTTTCAAAAGAAGTTCAAGGCTTTCACAAAGCGCTCGACTTTGTGAAAACCCCATCCAGAGGGCCAACCCCCGGCCCCTTCCTGCGCTTGCTCCGCAAGCTGGAAGGGGAGAAGAACGATTTTCGGGGTATGGGTGGCCGCAACGCGGCCACCCATACCCCGAAAAAATTGAGCGGAGAAGTTTTGTGAGAGGTGGGCGGGTATTGCCTGTTGTTCGAATGCCCTCTGGCTGAAGATGCGGGCTCCCGAAGGGACCAATTCAGCAGTGGCCTGCCAGGGCTGAACATTTACTTCTATGATAAGATTCTAAAGATCTGTCGTTGGGATCTTCGCATGTGGCTAACAGCGTTAGCCACATGCGAAGATCCCAACGGAGTTCGATTAGAATTTTGCTCGTTTTCAATCCATGCATGGACGATTCCGATGTCCGTGCATGAATTGTCTCGGTACCTGACCCGCCTGGATTGAGGACTTCCCCAATGGATGCAAAAATTGAAGAACTGCTCAAACAGATGACCCTGGAAGAAAAGGTGTCTTTGTGCTCTGGGGCTGATGCCTGGCACACACGCGCAATCGAACGACTGGGTATACCGGCTATTCGCATGACCGATGGCCCGCACGGCGTGCGACGCCCATACGACGATGACCACGGGAGCTGGCCTGCCACCAGCTTCCCCACTGCCTCTGCGATGGCGGCTACCTGGAATGTGGGGTTGACCCGCCGGGTGGGTGAGGCGCTGGCCGAAGAGACCAAAACCAAGGGCTGTGATATTCTGTTGGGGCCAGCCGTCAACATTCACCGCGCTCCCATGTGCGGTCGCAACTTTGAGTATTATTCCGAAGATCCCTATCTGGCCGGGCGCATGGCGGTTGCGTATATTCAGGGTTTGCAGAGCCGGGGTGTGGGGGCATCGCTGAAGCATTATGCCGCGAACAACGCTGAATTCGAGCGTTTCACCATCAGCTCGGACGTAGACGAGCGCACCCTACACGAGATCTATTTGCACGCCTTTCAGATGGCGGTGGAAGAAGCCCAGCCGTGGACGGTGATGTGCGCGTATAACAAGATCAACGGCACATGGGCGTCTGAACACCGCTACCTGCTGACTGATATCCTGCGCGAAGCATGGGGTTTTCAGGGGTTTGTCGTATCAGATTGGGGCGCCGTGCACAACCGCATTCTCTCATCCAACGCCGGGCTGGATCTGGAAATGCCCGGAATTGGCGAAATGCCGATCGAGATTGTCGTCAACGCGGTGCAGAGCGGCCTGATCGCGGAAGAGACGATCGACGAGATGGTGCGCCGCATCCTGCGTGTGGTCTTTATGGCGCGTGGAAATGCCCCAGAGCGCAAGCTCGTGCCGGAGGCTGCCGATACGCCCGAGCATCGCAACCTGGCTCGCGAAGCTGCGGAGGAGTCAATCGTGCTGCTGAAGAATCAGGGGGGCCTGCTGCCTTTTGATGAAAACAACGGGCGATCGCAGGTGAGCGTGCGGAAAATTGCCGTCTTTGGCCCCAGCGCCGCGGTCGCGCGGATTCAGGGCGGCGGCAGTGCGCAGGTTACCCCTTATTACACCGTCACCCCGCTGGATGGCATCAAACGGCTGGCGGGCAGCGGCATCGAAGTGATGTATACCCAGGGGGTGAAAAATCAACAGCTTACCCCGCCCACGCTGAATAATGAGCACGTCCGGGCGACCTCTGGAGCGCCCGGCTTTCAGGGCGAATACTTTGCAGGTAAAGAATTCGCGGGTCAGCCCATTCTCACCCGTGTGGACGAGGCGCTGGACTTTTCGAGGAGCAGCATGCCAGCCGAAGAAACCCGCCAGAGCGGGCTTTCTGCCCGCTGGATGGGAACGTTTAACGCACCCGTTTCGGGCGAGTATGTGTTCAGCCTCTCCTCTGCCGGGCAGAGCCGCTTGCTGATCAACGGCGAGCAGGTGGTAGACCATTGGAATGACCCGAATCTGGGCGCGTTTATGTCGGTTTGGCCCTGGCAGTCGAAGCGCGGAACGGTACATCTGGAGAACGGAAAGTCCTATGAGGTTGTGGTGGAATACCTGAGCTACCCGGGCGGCTACCGCCTGCATGCCGGGTACGAGCTGCCACTTCCCGAGGATGAAATGGACCGTGTGACCCGCATGGCAGCGGAAGCCGACGCGGCAATCGTTGTGGTGGGTACCACGCATGAGCACGAAACAGAAGGCTACGACCGCAAGGAATGGGAACTGCCCGGCGACCAGGTAAAGCTGATCAACACAGTGGCCGTGGCGAACCCGCGCACCATCGTTGTGTTGATCAATGGTACGCCGCTGGATATTGCCACCTGGGAAGCCAGCGTTCCGGCGATTGTGGAAGGCTGGTTTAACGGGCAGGAAACCGGCAATGCCCTGGCTTCGGTGTTATTTGGGCACACCAACCCTTCGGGCAAACTGCCCGATACCTACCCGGTCCGCTACAAGGACAATCCCAGCTATCTCAACTACCCTGGCGAGAGCGGTCACCTGCTGTATGGTGAAGGAATTTTCGTCGGCTATCGCTACTACGACGCGAAAGAAATTGAGCCGCTGTATCCTTTTGGGCATGGCCTTTCGTACACCACCTTCAGCTACGAGAATCTGCGCCTCTCCGGCTCGGAGATGGAGCAGGATGGCACCCTGGAAGTGGCGGTAGACGTGCGCAACACCGGCACGCGCACCGGTAAGGAAGTGGTGCAGTTGTACGTGAGCGACACCGCCTCGCGACTGGTTCGCCCGCCCAAAGAACTGAAGGGCTTCCAGAAGATATCGCTGGAGCCGGGCCAAATGGAGACTGTTCGCTTTACGCTGACGAAGAAGGACCTCTCATACTATGACCCGGCGCAGAAAGCCTGGGTGGCAGAAGCAGGGGCGTTTAACGTGCTGATCGGTTCGTCTTCGCGTGATATCCGGGCACAGGCGGCATTTACGCTCAAACCCGGCCCACAGGCGCCGCAGCCGCGATTGCACGGCGAAACCAGCCTCAGCGCGATTCTCAATGATCCGCAGGGCCGCAAAGTACTGGAGAAGCACCTGCCGCAGATCATGGGCCGGCCCGAGGTGGAGCAGTACGCTGAACATATCAATCTCAACCGCATGGGGATCACCTTTATGGAGATCCTCCCGCCGCAGACTTTGAAAGAAGTCCTTGAAGAGCTTGCGCAGATTGCATAAGCACTTGCTGAACATCCCGCGTCTGAGCGTTTTATTCAGGCGCGGGATGGCCGCCTGCCTGTTCCTGCTGCTGTCGGCAATGCTGGCATCCTGTGCTGTGATTACCCCGTCCACCCTTGCCGCGACTGTATCTCCTTCGGCGGTACGCTCTTCCCCCAGCCCGCGGCTGCCAACGATCACGCCCCTTCCGCCTACTGCATCCCTCACGCCTACCGTCACGCGCACCGCCATACCACAGCACACACTGACAATCACGAACACACCCGAGCCGTGGGGCTGCTTGCGCCCGCCAGATGATTATGAGCGCGTGGAAGTGGATGGCTTTACGCTCAACGCCCGCACGCTCGCCATGCTGCGGCACGCGCAAGAATTGTACGGCGGCGAGCTGGAGATCGCCGGCTATCACATTACGCAGGGCAGCTATCACCCCGGTGTGGATGCCAGCTTTGGAACGCATGACGGCGGCGGGGCAGTGGATATCTCCGTGATGCGCCGGGGCACGTGGACCGTGCTGTGGGACGATATCCCGCCGCTGATCGCGGCGCTGCGAGCAGCCGGTTTTGCCGCCTGGCTGCGCGAATACGGCGAACTGTACCCTGATTCACCGGTGCATATCCATGCGGTGGCGGTTGGTGACGCGGAACTCTCACCGGCTGCCAGCGCCCAACTGGAGGGCAAGTTTGGTTACTTCCACGGCTTTACCGGCGTGCCGGTGGAGAGCGGTGTGCCTGTGCTCGACCGCCACGGAGGGCCGGTGCTGTGCGGCTGGATGCTGGAGATGGGCTACCAGGATCTGCGCGATTAGGGACTGCAGCCGGAAATCGAAAGAAGCGGGTATATCCTACACCCTACTTCGGTGAAGCAAGGGTTGTTTTTTGATTCGGTACGAAGGATACATAACAGTGGGGAGAGAACAATTGGAGGGTTCGCAGTATGGCAAAACCAAAACAGGGAAATGGCCTGGATCTTGACGTTGATATGAACTTCCAGGAGAAGGAATGGCGGGTAGAACGCATCGGATGGATCATCATGGCGCTGCTGGCGCTGGCCGGGCTGCTGGGGCTGTTCGGCGAAGGGCCGCTAGCGAACGCGCGCGCCGTGAATGGCCCGATAGTGGTGGAGTATGAACGATTTGAGCGACTGCTTTCACCCGCAAAATTGAGGGCTCAGGTAGCCCCAGAGGCAGTACAGAATGAGGAGGTGCGCCTGTATGTGACCCGCACGATCCTCGACAGCCTGGAGGTGCTGGACATCTCGCCACAGCCCGACAGTATGGTATTGACACCAGACGGGGTTGTATACGTCTTCAAGGTAAAAGACCCAAGCGCTCCCATGCGCATCCGGTTTGATATGGAAACTGCCCGGGCAGGTTCGAACAGCGGGCAGATCGGAATTGAAAACGGTGCGATGGTTGAGATTCGCCAGTTTATCTATCCGTAAGGAGGCATTCGATGGAGCCCATATTACGTGGTGCGGTTGTTTACATTGTCCTGCTGATTATTTTTCGCATTGCTGGGAAGCGTTCGCTTTCACAGATCACCACTTTTGATCTGGTGCTGGTATTGATCATCGCTGAGGTGGTGCCGGAGGCCATGCTCGCCAATGATTCTTCACTACTCAATGCCTTTCTGCTGGTGATCACCCTGGTGGGCCTGGATATCCTGATCTCACTGTTGAAGCAGCGCTCGGAGACATTTTCAAAACTGGTTGACAGCGTGCCCGTACTGCTGATCGAGAACGGCAAAATGCATAAAGATCGGATGGACAAAGAGCGCGTGGATGAGGAGGATATCCTTGAAAGCGCCCGCGAGCTACAAGGCATCGAGCGCATCGACCAGATCAAGCATGCGGTGCTTGAACGCAGCGGTCACGTGAGTGTGATCTCCAAAGAGCCATAGGGTTTATTGCCAGCGTTATTGAAAAGGTAACTGTTCAACCACAGACTGTCGCTTGAATCGGACGCTCGCATTGCGCGCTACTGCTTCGCCCGCCGGTTAAAGAAGGTTTTTCGCCGTTTTTAAAATTCGAAGCATTTTAAAAAAGGCGAAAA
>JAEYTI010000145.1 GCA_023434145.1 Chloroflexota bacterium
TTTCCCCCACTATCGCACCCCAACAAACTGGTAACTGCCCAAGAAAGTGAAACGCACCCGTATGCTTCTTGACGAAAGGTGGTCCGGCTGCTTTCTGCTAAAATAAACAGGTAGCCATTGCCGGTCAAGCGTGTCAATCACAATTCAGCACGGGTGTAATGCGCGTCAATTGGCCGCGGATCGTAATATGCACATCGCTTGCCCTTGCTTTAACAGTCAGACGGACCGGCGTTTTCGGGCTGTTCTGTGAAACCTACCATCAAAAGGAAGGAACCCTATGTACATGATTCTTTGCGTCATTGACCAACCGGAACATCTGAAAGCGATCCTCGCTGCCTGGCGAGATAATGGAATCGGCGGCGTCACTATTGTTGAAAGCACCGGGCTGCACCGCATGTCCAAGCATCTCTCCATCCCCATGCGTTATGCATTTGGAAGCGCAAGCGAAGAACAAGGGAATATCACACTCTTAACAGTCGTAGAGAATGAATCGATGATTCAGAAGTGCATGGAGTTGACCGAATCGGTAGTGGGAGATTTTAACGGGCCCAATACCGGCATTTTTGTCTCCTGGCCGTTAGCATTTGCAAAGGGCGTTAAGGGCAACCAACCACACACAGACGGCTAAGGAGGGGGAAATGATTTGGGTTGAATTTATTGTCAGTGCAGCCGTGATCGTAATTGCAGCGACACAGCTTGCCAAATACGGAGATGTCATCGCTGTTCGAACGCGCCTGGGGGGCATGGTCATTGGCCTTTTGCTGCTAGCCGGAGCTACTTCTTTACCCGAAGTGCTCACAACCGTCAGTTCCCTCTCGCAGGGCGTGCCGAACCTGGCTGCCGGGAACCTGTTAGGCAGCAATATGTTCAACATGGTGCTGCTCGCAGTGATTGACCTGGCTGCGCAGAACCAGCGCGTTCTTCGCAAAGCAGCGCTAAAGCACGCGCTGTCAGGAAGTCTGGCCGTTCTGATGATCGCCATGGTGGTTTTTTTCATCTTGGCAAAAATCGAGGTCCAGGTTGGCTGGGTGGGGGTTGATAGCATTCTGCTGATGCTGACGTACGGTGGTGCGATCTACCTGATTCAGTCAAACTCCGGTTCAATAGCGGCAGTGGAAACAGAAATTCCGGAGAAATTTCCCAGCCTGACGCGTGGAGTGATTGGGTTTTTGATTGCGGCGGGCGTGCTGGCAATTGTTACGCCAATGATGGTTCGCGCCAGTTCAGGCATTGCCGAGATCACCGGGTTGGGAACCTCGTTTGTTGGCACGACGCTTGTGGCGGTAGTTACCTCCCTACCTGAGCTGGTAACGACCCTTGCAGCCCTAAAACTAGGCGCGGACGATATGGCGATTGGCAACCTGTTCGGCAGCAACATGTTCAATATGTTCGCCCTCGGCCTGACCGACCTGTTCTATCTGGATGGGCTCTTCTTGAGCATCATTGACCCGGCGTTCCTGCTGGTCAGCGTGATTGGCCTGATCATGACTCTGATGGCCCTCATCGGCAACCTTGCGCGGATCGAACGCCGCCTGTGGTTCCTGGAGATCGATGCCCTAATGCTGATCCTGGTATACATTAGCGGCCTCTGGCTGCTGTATGTTCGCGGGGTGTAAGCCGCAAGCCAGCCATCCTGCAGAAGATTGTTGCAAGATGGCTGGCACACTATCTCACTTTGCCGTACCGGCGATATTACTAGAGTAGGGTGTATTTGAAAACGCTTCCCGTTTTCAAATACACCCTACTCCCTTGACCAGAAGCGAGCCAGTTTCGCTTTGATCTCGCCGGTGTTTTGCACAACCTGGAATCCGCGCCAGTGGGTGGGGAACAACTGGCGGTATCGCGCATGGGTAAACCGCTCATCCATCAAGACGATAATCCCACGATCCGCCTCCGTGCGAATGACCCGGCCTGTGGCTTGCAGCACCCGGTTGAAACCCGGATACTGGTAAGCATAGGCAAAACCACTGACATTCTGGCGGTCAAAATAATCTTTGATCAGGTCTCGCTCCAGGCACACCTGGGGTACGCCCACGCCAACCACCACCGCGCCGATCAACCGCTCGCCTACCAAATCGATCCCTTCGCCAAAGATGCCGCCCATCACCGCCAGACCCACCAGTGTTTCCTGATTGCCAGTTGAAAACCGGGCCAGAAATGCCTCGCGCGCCTCTTCCGTCATGCCGCGATCCTGGATGACGAGCTGGCTTTCTGGAAGCCGCTCTTTGAGCAGTTCCAGCACCGCTGCCAGATACGCGTAGGAAGGGAAGAACACCAGGTAATTACCCACCTGCGCGCTGCAAATCGATTCAATTGCGGCGGCAATGGCGGCATACGAGTCGGCCCGCTGGTTATACTTGGTGGCGATCCCGTTGTGGACCAGCAGGCTGACATTTTCCGTTGGAAAGGGAGATTGGTAGATCTGCTTGGGGTGGTCTTCATCGCCAGTCAAGAGCTTCATGAAGTAATCCATGGGCAGCAGGGTCGCAGAGAAAAAGATGGCCGACCGACTGCGTTCGAGCGGGGTAGCCAACATTGGGGCAGGATCGAGGCAGAAAAGTTTTGCTTTGAGATCAGACGACCCCTGGCGCTCAAAGTAGGATACGTAGAACGTGTCGAAGTATTCCGCCGTGCGGAGATAATTGCTGCACAGGAAGTAAAACTCTAACAATTCCTGCCGGAACTCCGCGGGCTGATTTAAAACCAGCCAGTCTTCGGCTTTTTGGCTAAATTCGCGGATCGCCTTGAGCAGCACCTCAGGAAGCGCTTGCTCAACCAGCGCCTCCTTGCCTTCCGCCTGGAGGGCCTTGCGGATCTCCAACAGGATCTTGTTGATGGCGCTCAGTTTTTGGGCCAGCACCGGCAAGTGCGGCTTCACACTGCGGTGAAGGTCCAGCACGGCCTTTTTCTCCAGTTCCGCCGAATACATCGACCGGGCGCGATCGGGCAGATTGTGCGCCTCATCGACGAGAAAGATATACGGTTCCGCGCTGAAATCGAAAAAGCGGTGCAGGTAAACCCGCGGATCGAATGCATAGTTGTAATCACAGATGATGCAGTCGACCCATAAAGACAGGTCCAGCGAAAACTCAAACGGGCAGACCTCATACTTACGGGCGATCTCTTCGATGACCGGGCGGGTAAAGGCTTGGTGCTGGTCGATCTCAGACAGTGCCTGTTTGACTTTGCCAAAATAATCCCGGGCAAAGACACAAACGGCAGGGTCGCAGTTGACCGGCGGGCAAAAGCAAATCTTTTCCTTGGCTGTAAGGGTCACGCTCTTTAGCTGCAAGTTGGCCTTGCGCATATCATCGAGCGCTTTTTCGGCTACCAGCCGCCCAGACGTTTTGGCCGTCAGATAAAAGATTTTGGCAGCCAGCCCTTGCCCCAGGGCTTTCACCGCCGGGAAGAGGGTGGCGATGGTTTTCCCCACCCCTGTTGGTGATTGAACGTATAAGCGACCATTAGAACGAATTGTTTTGTAGACTGCTACGGCCATCTCTCGCTGGCCTTGGCGGTACGTCAAATAGGGAAATTCGAGCTGTTGTATCGATTGATCACGCCGGGCCTGCATGGCAAAAATCATTCGATGCCAATCCAGGTAGGCCGTGATTAAGTCGAGGAAGAAGGTTTCCAGCTCTGCCAACATAAAATGGCGCTCGAAGGTTTTTTCTTTGCGGCTGTCGAGATGGTAATACGTCAGGTGGATGCTGATCTCAGAGAGCTGCTGCTGGTGGGCATACATATAGGCGTAACATTGCGCCTGCGCCCAATGTAAGCGGTTGTGGTCCTCGCTCAACAGTTCCAGACTCAACGTGGTGGTTTTGATCTCTTCGATGATTACCCGGTCCTGCCCAGCATACAGGCCATCCATCCGTCCCTGCACCTCCAACGGCGGATCGGCGCCTTCTACCCGGTAAGCAATCGCCACCTCGGATGCATATCCTTCAGGCCTGGAACGCTGCACGCGCTTATGGCCAAGCGTGCCGAGCTGGGCGCGATCGCGCCGTTGAAACCCGCCAGAAGTCAGATCACCAGACTGCAGGACAAATTCCACCAGGCTGCGAACGGATACGATATGCGGTTGGCTTGCTTCGGTGGGGGTAGGGTCGGTTTGCATGTCGCCAGAGATTCTAGCACGAGTTGGAGGCGGACTCGACCGTGATTTTGGCGACTATTGGGGTTTGCATGGTGATATGGCTTTTAACGATCCAGCACAATCCGAATCGTCTGCACGCCCTCTTCAACTTTCACTTCCAGCACCTTCGGCTCACCGCTGCTTGGAATCACGCTAATCTGACCGCTCCGTTCCAGGTACGCTTTCTTAACCGAACTCAAATCGTCTGTATTGCCCTCCGAGCGGACCTGGCCCATGAGATCTTTTTGGCTAATATGGCTCTTCTGCATCGCATCCCATTGAATTTCGCCTTCCTTTACGAGCTGGCGTGTCGTCCCTTTGAACACATCACCCAACCGGTCAGAATGGTATGAAATGACCGACATTAACCAGTGCAGGCCCACCAGCACAAATCCTGCCAGGATGGTAGGCAGGATAGACTCTGTACTGTTCACTGCCCGGCTGACGACCGAGCCGAGAATCACACCGAGGATCACATCGAAGGCGGTGTTTTTCCCCATAAACCGCTTTTCACCAATTCGGACCATGGCGAGCGCGGCTATATAAACGATCACCGCGCGCAGAGCAGCCTGGTACCACGCTAGAGAATCTGTACCAATTCCGAGAATTTGCTGTATTTGTTCCATGCACGCCTCTCCTTGTTTTCATTGACCTGGTTTTAACTGTTCAGGTTGGGGTGTGTGTTATGTGAGGGGGTTACGAAGCATCCCCCCTCACATAACACACACCCCATACCCGGCTGAGCGGTTACCTTACCTTCTATCTTATCGTCCTCCCTGCAAGAAACAATGGGGAGGTTCATGTACTTCGCATGCGGGATTGGCGAGCTATTCGAAAAGAGAAGAGGGAAAGCTAGCCGCATTCCCTCTTCTCTTTTGTGCCATTGGTCAGGCTAATTCAGCTCGGCTTTGGGGCTTCCTTTTGTCCGGCCCATCCATTCCAGGTTCTTCATCACGCCAAAGCGCTCAACGAAGATGCGGTAGTAGTACAGTTCCTCTTTGGTATTCAGTTCTTCACCATTTGGCAGGCGGCGCTGATTGCGGAAATCATCATCGGTGACTTTATCAGCGACATAGTTTGCGATCTGATCTTCAACGCCAGCGCCTTCCCAGAACTTGGCTTTTTTGCGCAGCGAAATACTTTCGGGCAGCAGATCGAACACCGCGCGGCGGAGTATCCATTTTTCCATGCCGTTGTAAATCTTGTACTCCGCCGGAATACGATGTGCATAATCGACGACGTCTTGATCGAGGAAACCCAGGTAAGCCACGGTTCCGTGGGCGGCAGAGCAGCGATCAACGCGCTGCAGCGCCGTGTTGTGCAGCCTGCCGGTGATATCGATCAGTTCGCCGGGCAAATCATCCAGCGAAAGATCTTTGAGGTATTCGTACCCAGCGAACAGTTCGTCGCCGCCCTCACCCGAAAACACCGCCGGGACGTAATCGGAGGCGTACTTTGCTACCAGATAGTTCATCAGGGTAGAGCGGATCAGCAGCGCATCGAATGATTCCAGGTGATAAATTACGTCTGGGATCAGATTTATGATCTCTTTGAACGTGGGGATTACTTCATGGTGCTTTGAACCAATGTGGCGGGCGACAATTTGCGCGAATTCCAAATCCGGCGCACCCGGAAAGCCTGCCGCGAAGGTGTGCAGCGTATCAATATACGGTCTGGACATCGCCGCCATGATGCTCGAGTCCAGGCCCCCAGATAACCACGATCCAAACGCTACGCCGCGCTTTGCCCGTTTTTCAATCGATTTTTCCAACCGTTTTCGCAGTTCGGCGGCAATGCTCAGCCGGTGGCCTTCCACTGGTTCGGTTAACTGGAGGGTAAATTCCGTTTGAACTTTTCCATCCTTAAGCCTGCTGCCCGGTGGCAGTTCTTTCACCTCTTCTACCTCGCTGGGCAGCCCTTTCACTTCTGAGGCAAAGCACAACCCATACGCTTTGTGATAGCCATAGTACAGCGGGGAAATGCCGAGCGGGTCGCGAGTCATCTCGATGGTTCCGTTTGTTGCCTGCGCGCGGGCATAGTGACTGTCGTTGACGAAATCCTCCACAGCCCCTTCGGCAGCCAGCACGCGCTCTGCGTTTGGCTGCCCAGCTGGCCAGCTAATTCCAAGCGTTACGCCATCCACAACCTTCACCACCGCATTTTCAGACCCACGGTGTGCCATCCGTTCCAGCATCTGGCTCACAATTTTCTCTGCCCCCGGTACTGCAACTCCAGCAATTGCCGACATCAACTACTCCTTTCATCTACTTGCCTTATCATTCGATCAGCCGTCTTCCGCCGTCATACGCTTTTACCGGAAAAATACCTTCCGTTGTAGAGCGTAGATCTTCCACCGTCAGAAAGGCGTTTGGGTACACGCTGTGAATGATTTGGGTGACCTGCTTTATATGCTTTCGTTTCACTACAGCGTAAATCAACTTCACTGGGCCTGTCGCCCCATGTCCATCAACACTCGTCACGCCATAACCAGCGTCGTGCAGGCGCTGCATCACCACATCGCCGCCAATCGGCAGGATGGTGCGGACGATGAGCGTGCCGATCGCCAGCCGGTCTTCGATGAGCATACCGACATAGTTCCCGGCGGCGAACCCAGCCGCATAACCCAGGTACGATGTGACGCTGCCCAGGTTCTGCACCAACTGCCCAATCGCCACCACCCAGATCAGTACCTCAAAGAAACCCAGGATCGGCGCAAGCCTGCGCTTACCGCGCGAGACAAAAATAATCCGTAAGGTTCCCAGGGTTACATCTGCTACACGAGCCAAAAAAATCAGCAAGGGCAGAACGACCCAGGCATAAAAATCCGCATTGTCCATAAAATGGTCTCCTTAAACAACCATTTATCCGGTTGATGCTCGAATGAGCAGCCTGGGCCGGATTGAATGGTTGGGTGAAACGCTTTCTCCCTCGATGGCACGGATCAGCATCCGGGCCAATTCTCGAGCAATATCGTAGGTAGGTTGGTGGATGGTGGTGAGCGGGGGATTGGTGTACTCGGTTTCTTTGATCCCATCATATCCGGCAATCGCCAGCTCTGTGCCGATGTAAAGTCCCCGCTCTTTGGCCGCGTGCATAACCCCCAAAGCAGTGAGATCATTAATGCCTAGAATGGCTGTGGGCGGGTTTTGCAGCGCCAGCAATTTTTGCGCTGCCAGATAGCCCGACTCTTCGGAAAGATCTCCTTGCAACACCAGGCTCGCGTCGAACGCGACCCGCGCATCATCTAACCCAAGACGGTATCCCTGATACCGTTCCTTCTGGATTACCAGGTTGGGCCGCGCGCCGATAAAAGCGATGCGCGTGTGACCTTTTTGCGCCAGGTGCAAGACCAGATGGCGAACACCCTCCGCATCACCGATATCGATATGTGGATAGCTGGTGGTTCCTTCTCCCTTGCCCAGCGAGACAAAAGGGATGTTTTCCTGCGCCAGAAAACCGATGCGCCAGTCATCCAGGCGGGTGCGATTGAGGATCAGGCCATCAACGCGCCTGCCGTGAACCCAACGGCGATATTGGTGCTGCTCCTGTTCGCTCTCGGGCGGGCACGAGGTGACCATCAGATCGATGTTCTGTGTTGCCGCTTCATCGCACAAGCCGGTAAGGAAGTTGACAGAGAAGGGGTCGGAAAAGCGCGGTGAACTGGTGGGAAGGATATAGCCGATCGTGTCCGTACGTTTCCGGCGGAGCTGCCTGGCTGCATAGCTGGGTTCATAGCCCATCTCGTTCGCAGCCTTCACCACACGCTTGCGTGTTTCCTCAGCCACATCGGTGTATCCATCGAGCGCGCGGGATACCGTGGTAATTGAAAGGTTGAGTTTTTCCGCAAGATCGCGTATCGTAACCGCCATGCACATCTCCAAAACGTTTTACCTAAGCCATGGTTTATTATAAAGGAATTTGATTTTTCCGCAACTGTTGATGAATATGACCGAAGATAATTGACTCCCAAAACGTTTTTTCTTATAATAAAATTACCACATAAGCGGTGCGCCGGGCTTCTACACGCGCCCTGTACGGTAGAAGCCACAGCAAACCAAAAGACAACCCGTTTCTTACCCCTGATGCTCAAATCGTTTTGGGCATTCCGGGACATTCAAACAGAAGCGTCTCCTAGGAAGCGCAACAAACCAACTGAATATTTACTACAGGAGGGATACGATGAAACGACCGCAAGTCTTCCCAAAGATATTTGTGGCGGTGCTGGTTCTTACCATGCTGCTTGGGGCTTGCCAGCCACAAGCCACCCAAGAAACTTCTCCACCGGCGGCACCCGGCGCCGCCAACACATCGCCTGCTCAGCCAGCGGACACAGCCGCGCCGCAGGCAACGGATGCAATGCCAGATCCCTCCGGGCAGGCGGGGGCGGGAACCATCGTCATCGGCCTATCAGAACCCCCAACCACCCTCGATCCGGCGGATCACCGCAGCAGGCCATCGGAAACGGTCATCCGCAACATGTTCGATGGGCTGGTTACCCGCGACACGCGCAGCGGCGTGCATATGCAGCTTGCTGAATCGATGGAATGGATGGATGACCAGACGCTGGACATCCAGCTCCGGCAGGGAGTCAAGTTCCACAATGGCAGCGAAATGACCGCGGACGATGTGGTTTTCACCTTTGAGCGCATTATCAACGAAAACCAGATTGACTATCCTGAAGTACACTCCTCACCCCGCAAAGGCCTGATCGCCCCGCTCGAATCGATTGAGAAAACCGGCGATTACAGCGTGGCAATGCACTTCAACGCGCCCTGGCCTTCGGCGATGCAGCTTTTGGTGCACCAGCAGATTGTCCCTAAGGCATATATCGAAGAAGTGGGCACCAGGGGATTTGTGGAAAACCCGGTTGGCACAGGACCATTTCAGTTTGTTTCGGCCAGCGATGGGTTGGAAGAAGTGGTGCTGGAACGCTTTGACGAATACTACGGCGGTTCTCCCGATCTTGCCCCGGTTGGCCTTGCCTGTGTTGAGCGGGTCATCTTCCGTGTCATCCCCGAGGCATCGACGCGCGCAGCCGCCCTACTGGCCGGTGAAGTGCAGATCATTCAAAGCGTGCCGAGTGACCTGGTGAGCCGCTTACGCGAGAACAACAATGTAGCCGTAAAGACGGCCCCGGGCACGCAGCCCAAGTGGATCGAGCTGAACGTCAACCAGCCGCCTTTCGATGATGTGCGCGTGCGCCAGGCGCTCAATTACGCTCTGGACAAAAACTTAATCATCCAGGAAATCTATGAAGGCCGCGCTGTTGAACTGCCCGGCGCGCTCTCACCTTTCAATAACTTCGTCAACAAGAGTCTCCAACCGTATCCCTATGATATGGAACAAGCCACACGGCTTTTCGAGGAGGCCGGGTATGGCGACTCAAATAACGACGGCATTCTCGATAAGGACGGGCAGGCGCTTTCCTTTACCATCGATACGCTGGAAGAGCACCGCGCACTGGCCGAGGCGGCGGCCAATCTGCTGCAAGAGGCCGGCGTCGATGCCAGCGTTCGCTTCTGGGAATACAGCGTGGTGCAGCCAATGCTGCTGGCCGGCGAGCGCCAGGCCTACCTGGACGATTGGGGCGACTCCGCTTTTGACCCGGTGGGGCATTTCGAGGCGAAGTGGCATGGCTTTGTGGAAGGCCAGCCTTATGGGCGCGGCAATTTCTCTGGCTATAACAATGAGCGTGTCAATGAGCTGGTCAAGATGGGCGAGACCACGGTCGACACTGCCGAGCGCCAGACGATCTACGATGAAGCACAGCAGATTGTCTACGAAGAAGCGCCGGCCATCTTCCTCATCCTTCCTGAAGAAGTGGAAGCTTCACTGATGACGGTGATGAACTGGGAGCCCGCTTCCGACAGCCGGGTAAACCTGCACGATGTGTGCTTGAACCAATAATCGACACCATCCGGTCCTTCACGCAGGGGGGAAGGATACGGGGGTGCACGCGCCGGGAAGATTTCTCAC
>JAEYTI010000217.1 GCA_023434145.1 Chloroflexota bacterium
GTCTGCTCTGCATCGCCCATAATTTCGCAAAAATGGCGAGCGCCTGATCGCCATTTTTTTTCCTTTTTCAAAACCAACTTTTTTGAATCAAGGGGGCTGTCTGAATTTACTTTTCAGACAGCCCCTTTTTAAACACCCCCTTGCGTTTCTGGAAGAAAAAACCTTATGGCGAGGTGCTGTTGTAGAACCAATTGTAACTGTAGTAGCGCGATGTGGGACTCTCCAGCCGGATGGCGATGCGATCCATACCCTTCACTGCGTCGGGGATGGTGAACGTGGCGGTTTGCGTGCCGCCCGTGCCGGAATTCCAGGTGCCCGCGCTCGCTCCGCCAACACCACGCGTGCCAAACGCGCCCATGGTTACGTTGAAGGTATCGCTGGCAGGGAAGTTGGCCGTCTGGATTGTGACCGTGCCGTCACGCACTACGCCGGTGATGGTGAAGGTGGGGATCACACCGGGGGCCAGGGTAGGCCGTGGAGTCGCGGTGGGAGTGCCGGGGCCAACCGTAGGAACGGCGGTTGCGCCGGTATCGGGGATCGTGCCGGTAGAGCTGTTATAGAACCAGTTGTAGCTGAAATAGCGCGATGTGGGGCTTTCCAGGCGGATGGCGATCATGCTCTGCCCTTGAACCGCTGCAGGAAGGTTGAACGTGACAGTCTGCGTGCCGCCTGCACCGGAATTCCACGTGCCAGCGCTGGCTCCGCCGACTCCACGGGTGCCCATTGCGCCCATTGTCACATTGAAGGTGTCATTCACAGGGAAATTGGCCGTGCGGATAGTGACTGTAGCATTCTGTGTTGCCCCAACAATTGAGAACGTCGGGATTACGCCAGGCGGCAGACCAGGCGAACCGGGTACAGATGTCCCACCGGTATCGGGGATGGTGCCACCCTCTGAATTGTAGAACCAGTTGTAGCTATAGTAGGGCGAGGTAGGGCTTTCCAGCCGGATGGCAATCTGCCGCTGGCCCCGCAGCTCGGTGGGGATGTTAAACGTGCCGGTGAATGTTCCACCCGCGCCCGAAGAGACGGTGGTGATAAAAATGCCACCCACACCGCGCGTGCCGATCTGACCCATCAGCACCCGAAAGTTGTCGTTCGCGGGGAAGTTGTGGGTACGGATGGTTACGCTGGTGTCTGGCGCAACAGTGACAATGTCGAAGGTGGGAATAACGAAAGCGGCCCGTGCAATCGCCAATCCTGTGGTGCCTGTTCCAAGAACCACGGCGGCAATCAGGATCAGGCGGGTCAGCAGGGTTGCGGTAGACCAGAATTTCTTTATGTTCATACGTGAACCTCCCGATAGACGGAACGGGCCGCTGGTCGTTACAGGCGCAGCCTGCCCATAGTTAGGCAATGGGGGAGAATTCCTAACGATTCTCTATCCCCCAAAGATATTGTATATCTAATATTAATACATTTACGAAAATTGTCAAATTTTGGTTCAAAATTGCCCAATTTTTCGATATTCTACCCGGCAAAGCTGTTGAGTCTGTTTCAGTTTGTTGTTGGGTTGAGGCGCGGGGCCCAAGTTCCTTTGCCTCAGCCTAACACAAAACGTGCAGTACCCAAGAAGTTTCCGGGCTTGCCGGGCGCTTCTCTTCCGGTTATACTGGCGAAGAAAAACTGTCGGAACCTCGTTCGAAACCTTTTGCGTGATGGACGAAGGATTTTTAGCGGTTTACCAGCGCGGACGGGGGCGACCGCGAGCATTCACACCTGAAGAAATGAGGAAAACGGATGCCAACGGCCTGGTATGCAATTCAAAGCAAAACAAACAAAGAAGACGCATTATACGAGCAGCTTGAAAACCAGGGATATGAGGCTTTTTTCCCTCGTATATACGTCAGCCCAGTTAACCCGCGGGCCAAGAAAGTGAAAGCCTACTTTCCAGGCTATCTGTTTGTGCGCACCGACTTGAGCGCGGTAGGGCTTTCGGTTTTTCAATATATGCCCTTTGCGCGCGGGATGGTTCAGTTCGACCAGGAGCCCGCCTCGGTGCCGGATACGCTCATTCATGCGCTGCAGCGCAAGCTGGAACACGTGAACCAGGCGGGCGGCGAACTGTTCGATGCGCTGCACACAGGCGATAAGGTAGAGATTGCCGATGGACCCTTTGCCGGGTATGAGGCAATTTTTGACGTGCGCCTGCCAGGCCGCGAGCGCGTGCGCGTACTGATCGAACTGCTCAGCCAGCGCCAGGTGCCTGTAGAATTGAATGCCGGGCAGATTGGGCACAAGAAGAACAAGAAATGATTTTTGTATGGTCAAACATGGTGTCGAAGGACACCATGTTTGACCATACAAAAATTTTCGAGCATAGGAGCCGATCATGAAGATTCTGGTGACGGGGGGAGCTGGATTTATCGGCTCGCACGTGGTGGACCGCTTCATCGACGCGGGGCACGAAGTGGTGGTGGTGGATAACCTGACCACCGGGCGCAAGCAGAACCTGAACCCAAAGGCAAAGTTTTATCAGATCGACATACGCAGCCCCGAGTTGGCGGCGGTATTTGAGCGCGAACAACCGGAGGTTGTGGATCACCACGCCGCGCAGATCGATGTGCGCAAATCGGTCGCGGACCCGGTCTACGATGCTGACGTGAACTTGAAAGGCGGCCTCAACGTGCTGAATATGGCAGTACGGCATGGCGCGCGCAAGTTCATTTACATCTCCAGCGGTGGGGCGATCTATGGCGAACCGGCGTACCTGCCATGTGATGAAGCGCACCCAATTCGCCCGCTTTCGCCTTATGGGGCGACCAAATATATGCTGGAGCTGTATTTGCCCATTTACCGGCAGATCCACGGGCTGGATACCACCGTCCTTCGCTATCCCAACGTCTACGGTCCGCGGCAGGACCCGCTGGGTGAGGGCGGTGTCGTGGCGATTTTCACTGGGGCTATGATGACGAACCGCCCGATCACCATTTTTGGCGACGGCGGGCAAACGCGCGACTACCTATACGTGGGGGATTGCGCATATGCAAACGAACTGGCGCTGGAAAGCGGCTCTGGCGGCGTGTTTAACCTGGGGTGGGGTCGCGAGACCTCGGTGAACGATCTGTACAGGGTGCTAAAGAGTGTCACTGGGTACGCGCTGGAGCCGCAGTACACCGCCGCGCGCCCGGGCGAGATTTACCGCTCGTACCTGGATGCCGCGCACGCGAAAGAAGGCCTGGGTTGGGAGCCGCGCGTAACGCTGGAGGAGGGCCTGCGCCGCACGCTGGCGTGGCAGCAGGCGATGGTCTAGCAACCACGCTCTTGCATAACGACACCTGTCATACTGGTGCTATAATTCTAATTCGAACCCCCGTTTGATCGTTTTGCATGACAACCTTTGTTTGCCATGCAAAACGATCCAAACGGAGTTCGATCAGCTTTCGATCCTCTTCCCCAGGAGAAACCCAAATGACAGAGTGTGATCTTGGTTTGGTTGGTTTGGCTGTAATGGGCCAGAATCTGGTCCTGAATATGAACGATCACGGCTTCAAGATCGCCGTGTTTAACCGCACCACCTCGAAAACGACTGACTTTATCAATAACGAAGCAAAGGGCACGCAGGTCGTCGCGACGTACTCGCTGGAGGAACTGGCGAACGCGCTCAAGCGCCCGCGCCGTGTGATGCTGATGGTGAAAGCGGGGCAGCCGGTAGATGACTTCATTGAGATGCTGCTGCCGCACCTGGAGCCGGGCGATATCATCATCGATGGTGGCAACTCCAACTACCTGGATACCTCGCGCCGCACGCAGTACGTCGAGTCGAAGGGTCTGTACTACATTGGCACGGGTGTTTCGGGCGGCGAAGAAGGCGCGCGGTTTGGGCCTTCCATTATGCCGGGCGGATCGCCAGAGGCATGGGAGCACGTACGCGACATCTTCCAGGCCATTTCGGCCAAGGTGGAGGGCGGCGCGCCCTGCTGTGACTGGGTGGGTGAAAACGGCGCCGGGCACTTTGTAAAGATGGTGCACAACGGCATTGAGTACTGCGACATGCAGCTCATCTCCGAGACATACCAGATGATGCGCGATGGACTGGGCATGGGCTACGACGAGATGGCCGGGGTCTACGGACGCTGGAACAAGGGCCGCCTTGACTCGTACCTGATCGAGATCACTTCGGAGATTCTCGGCTTCAAAGACGAGGACGGCGAGCCGCTGGTGGAAAAGATCCTCGACACCGCGGGGCAAAAGGGCACCGGGCGCTGGACAGCAATGACAGCCCTGGAACTGGGCGTGCCGCTGACGGGTATCACCGAAGCGGTGTTCAGCCGCTCGCTCTCCGCGATGAAAGACGAGCGCGTGGCGGCTTCGAAAGTTCTCGCCGGGCCCGATCCGCGTTTGGATGTAGAAAACGAGGCGTTCTTAAAGGATCTGGAGCAGGCGGCATATGCGGCGAAGATCCTCTCGTACACGCAGGGCTACCAGCTTATGCAGGCGGCGGCGAAAGAGTACAACTGGGGGCTCAACTACGGCGGCATCGCGCTGATGTGGCGCGGCGGGTGCATCATCCGCTCGGCGTTCCTGGGTAAGATCAAGGATGCGTATGATCAGAATCCCACCCTGCCCAGCCTGCTGCTGGACCCCTACTTCCGCGAGGAAGTGACGGCGGCAGCCCCGGCCTGGCGGCGGGTGGTTGCTCGCGCGATTGAAGCGGGCATCCCGGTACCGGCCATGTCGAGTACGCTGGCGTTCTTCGACGGTTACCGGAGCGCATGGCTGCCGGCCAATTTACTGCAAGCCCAGCGCGACTTCTTTGGCGCGCATACTTACGAGCGCGTGGACTCCAAGCGCGGTGAATTCTTCCACACCAACTGGACCGGAACCGGCGGCAAAGTAACCTCAAGCACGTACCAGGCCTAAGGGGTACGCAGCGCGCTGCGTGCAGGTGCTTTCAAAACGAAAATGCATCCGTTTTTTCTGGAGGGTGCGTTTTAGTTTGGGGAAGTTTAGTGACAGCAGTCTGATGATGCTCAGCATCACCAGACTGCTGTCACTAAACTGGAATACACCTTTTTCTATGGCTTTTCCAAAGTCGATTGAATTTTTCAAATCCCTTGTTCTCAGAAGTGGGGTTGAGGGGTTTCGGGGGCCCCCAAGGGCGCGCCAACCCCCCATTTTTTTT
>JAEYTI010000243.1 GCA_023434145.1 Chloroflexota bacterium
GGGGAACGAAGTTCCCCTGTCCCAACGCAACAACAAACTGGGAAGTACCCAAGAAACTGAAATTCACCCCCTGGCGGCCCAGGACTGACACGAACAACATTTCGCTATTATAATCAGGATTGGGTAAAAATTCTCAGAGAAGACGATGGCACTCCTGGTTCGCCAATTCTCACCGGCCCCGTATCAGCAGACATAATAACCGCTAACCGAACACAATAGGAACCGATCATGTCTGACGAAACCTTATCATTTGATTTATTTCATCCCCAACCGCTGCTCGTGGTAATCTCCGGGCCCTCCGGGGTCGGCAAGGATGCCGTATTGAAGGCCATGCAGCAGCGCGGTTTGACACTCCATTATGTGGTAACCATGACGAGCCGCGCTCCGCGCAACGGTGAAGTGGAAGGCGTAGATTACTTCTTCGTCTCTCGTGAAAGGTTCGAAGAGCTGATCGAGCAGGATGAGTTTATTGAGTATGCCAACGTGTACAACGACTACAAAGGCATCCCCAAGTCGCAGATCCGGCAGGCGCTAGCCAGCCAACGCGACGTGATCCTGCGCGTGGATGTGCAGGGCGCTCAAACGCTCCGCAGCCTGTGCCCCGATGCCGTGCTGATTTTCCTGATCCCCTCCAACGAAAAAGAGTGGTTAGAGCGGCTGCGCAGCCGCAAATCTGAGACTGCAGAGAGCCTGGCCCTGCGCCTGAAAACAGCAAAGAAAGAGTTGGAGAACCTGGGGGCGTTCGATTACGTGGTGGTAAACGCGCAGGACCGGTTGAAAGAAACAGTTGACATCATCGAATCAATCATTAAAGCCGAGCATCATCGGGTAGAGCCTCGCAAGGTCTCCTTGTAAACATGCCCTCCCACGCAAATTGGTAGGCATCAGAGCATATGATCGAAATTCTCAAAGAAAATCCGCTGCTCCTGCTGTTCCTGGTGGCAGCGATTGGCTATCCGCTTGGGCGCGTGCGCATTGGCGGCACCAGCCTGGGTGTGGCGGCGGTGCTTTTTGTGGGCCTTGCTTTTGGCGCAATGGACCCCGAATTGGAAGTGCCGGAGGTGCTCTACCAGCTTGGGTTGGTGCTGTTTGTCTACACCATTGGCCTGAGCAGCGGCGCGATCTTCTTCACCTCGCTGGCGCGCAAGGGCCTGCGTTATAACCTGCTGGTAGCAGGCGGACTGGTCATTGCGGCAGTGTTGGCAGCCGTCGCCCAGCGCATCATCGGCATCCCCGACAGCATGACCGCCGGTATGTTCGCCGGAAGTGTTACCAACACGCCTGCCCTCGCGGGCGCCATCGAATATATCAAAGCACAGGGTGGCTCAGAAGCAGGGCTGACCGAGCCGGTGATTGCTTATTCGCTCACTTACCCCGTCGGCGTGCTGGGTATGATTTTGACCACCTACCTGCTCCAACGGCTGTGGAAAGTGGACTACGCCGCCGAGGCCCGCGCGCTGCCGGAATACAACAGCACCAATGAGCCGGTTGAGAGCCGCACCATCTGCGTAAGGCAGGGGTATGGGGTCCTCAATGTGGCCGAGCTGGTCCGAGCCAAACGGTGGAGCGTGGTGTTTGGCCGCCTGCGCCGTGATAACAAGATCAGCCTTGTCACCGGCCATACGGTTCTACAACCGGGTGATCTGGTAACCCTGGTGGGTACGCAGGACGAATTAGATGCAGTGACCGATGCCCTGGGCGACACCTCTTGCGGAGAGCGGCTGGAGTTCGACCTTAGCCAGTACGATAAGCGGCGCATCTTCGTTTCGAACCCCAACGTGGTTGGCCGGCAGCTCCGCAGCCTGGATATCATCGAAAAGCACGGCGCGCTGGTCACTCGCCTCCGCCGCGGTGATGTGGAGCTCATTCCCAACGGCAGCACGGTTCTTTCCCCCGGCGATCAGATTCGCGTGGTAGCGCCGCACACGCAAATGAACGCCCTGGCAAAGCTGTTTGGCGACTCTTATCGGGCTGTTAGCGAGATCGACATTCTTACCTTTAGCCTGGGGCTTGGGCTGGGCCTGCTGCTTGGCATGATCCCTCTTCCGCTACCCGGCGGCGTGACCCTGCGCCTGGGTATTGCCGGCGGCCCGCTGCTCGTTGCGCTCCTGCTCGGCGCATTGGGGCGCACCGGCCCGCTGGTGTGGAACATCCCCTACAGTGCCAACCTCACGCTGCGGCAGATTGGCCTGGTATTCTTCCTGGCAGGCATCGGCACACGGGCGGGGTATTCTTTTGTATCCACCATCACGCAGGGCTCAGGCCTGCTTATCTTCGCTGCCGGAGCCGTAATCACCTGCCTGACGACGCTGGTTGTGCTGTGGGTTGGTTACAAGCTGCTCAAGATCCCGATGGGTTTATTGTTAGGCATCCTCTCGGGGTTGCAGACCCAACCCGCTGTACTTGGCTTTAGCCTGGAGCAAAGCAAGAATGAACTGCCGAACATCGGCTATGCTTCGGTCTACCCGGTGGCGATGATCTTGAAAATTGTTCTGGCCCAGGCATTGTTGATTTTGTTGAGATGATCGTAATTATGGGTACCGCTGCACTTGACTGTGGTCGGTCGTGCAAGGCGGGCGCAGCCCGCCTATGAAAGGGAAATGTGGGCATTTTGGAAACGCTTCGCGTTTTCAAAATGCCCACATTTCCCTTCTGCGCTCCCATAGGGAGCGCGCTTCAAGCCAGCAGCCCGACAGGGCTGAACAGTTACGATTTCTTTATTGATACTTACAGTATCAATAAAGGATAAGATCCCCTGCCGAACGGATCGGCAGGGGATCTTATCCTTTATGCTTGCTTCGATGAACTTATGACCCGCGGAACTCAGGGGGATGACTGCCGCGGGGCTTTATGCCGTTTCTGTATTACTGGGTTAGCTCGACCATCGGAGGAAGCTGATAGTTATTCTCAGGGATGTAATTGATGTTTATCGTTGCACCCCCATGGGTCTTGATTGTGTCACAGATGATGTTGGAATTGTAACCCACCGCTCCACTGTTGCCGCCGAATGAGCATTCTGAACCAGGGGCCAGCACTGTGCCGCTGAATACGGTGCTATTGCCACCAGAGAGCTTAATGGGTTCCTGGTTGCTCGCGGGGGCATAGATGAGCATGCCAGCCCACTGGTTGCCCTTACCATCCTTCAAATTTGTCGGACGGGTCAGGTTCGCTTTTCCATTCCCGGTCATCTTCAGATCGCCGCCCATCATAGCGATGAAGACACCATTTCCGGTGAGTGTACCGCCATTGAAACTGAAACCATTCATGAAGCAGTACATGCCCGGTTTCATCGTCCAATCGCCGTTCGTGATCTGTACTTTGCCATCGAAGCGACCTGGGTTTAGCGTGTTTGTTGTAGAGTTCATAGTTCCATCAGCAGGGCTGTCGCAGTCGGGCATAGGAACATTCGGCAGGGGAGCTGGGGGGGCGTTTTCAATAGGCGCGGGGACGACTGTGGGTGGTTTCTTGGGGTCGTTTTGATCTTCCTTCTTAAACCAGCTGCCAACGACCCAGATCTTGCCGCCATTTTGCACCGTAACCTTGCCTGAGCCGCCGTTCTTCACGCCAGAGGTAGAGGAGGTGGAGTTGGAGAAGATATTGCCGTTCTTCACAACGACATTCACGTTGCCGTCAAATTCCAGCGCACTTTTGGCAGTGGGATTCGAAGCGTGGATGGCGTTCCCATTCGCGAAGCAGTTACAGTTGACGGTAGAGAAGGTCACCGCCTCAACGACAATTTTCGATTCGCCGCCATAGAGGATCTGCGCGAAAATGGGGTCTACCCGTTCGGTAATACGCACCTGATGGTATAACACGTTGCCCTGGTACGGCCCGCTCTGTGGAGGGTTGAAGTACTCAACCAACACGCTTTTTTGGGGATCAGGAAGGTTTTTTTCGGAGGGAATTACGGCATAGCCATTATGCCCGGCGAGGGCAATCGCCTTGGCTTTTACCTGGCTATGCGAGAGCCCTTCCGCTGCGGCGTAAGCAGCGCCAAGTGCGGCGCTATCGACGGCTGCTTGGGCGCGGCGGCGCTCGGAATAAATCCGACCGCCGTCTACCGCCAAAGCTGCAAAACCAAAGACTGCTACGATCGCCAGAATGATAAAAATCAATGCCTGGCCCTTTTCAGAAGATTGCACTTTCATTCAACACTCTCCTTTTTTTGCTGCCCGATGAACGAGCAATGGTTGACAGCAAGAAAGACCATCCAGCGGAGCAACGACGCCGTTGTCCGCGCAGGGATCATGAGAAATTCTGTCACGCTCCAGCAGCCATCTGCCTGGGGAGTGCTCTGATCTGTTGATCCAACCTCGACCCTCTTGGCATGGCTTACTCTTCAAATAGAACCGGTGCTTTGCATCCCCCTACCAATTTTTCAAAAACTGTAACGTTCTGGTTTGTTTTCCGTTAACATTATTCTACCGACTCTGTAAGGACTTGGCAAGGTACAATTGTACGCATTTACTTACAGATTCTTCTCATTGAAGCAGATATTTTTCATCCGTTTGATAGATGTAAGACTAAATTTGGATTTTTCCAACCAAAAGGGACGTTTTATAAGCCATTTTGCGATATTTTTCGCGTTTTCTCGACAAATATCGCAAAAAATAATCGGTCGGTATCCAATCTCGTTTCCACCGACCGATTTTTCAATCCTGTAGATTTGTTTTTGGTTATCGATTTGCCAATTACTCAATTACCAATGTTGAACCAGCACTCATACCTTCCACTTCAGGGAAGTAGTGCTGCCAGGCATGCGCGGGCAGCAGCCGGAACTCCCCGGCCAGGAAGGGAGTCATCCGGTAAGTAAGTTCGTAGGTACCCGCTGGTAGATAATCGACCACCCAGCGGATTTTTTCATCATACACCTGCGGATCGTTGAACAGCCACCATCCCCAACCCTCATCGAATGGATTCTCCACAGTATAAGGCAGCGGCGGCTCCTCCCCTTCCAACGGAATGACGTTCCGCTGGCTGGTGTTCAGACGAGGGTTGAGTACCTCCGCGCCCGCGGGCAAGTAATCCTCCACGATCACGTAAGTCATATCTTCCGGTACATTGAGCGTCAGGCGTACCAGCACAGGCTGCGGGTCTGCCAGGTCGATATCCGCCAGTGGATTACAGTCCTGCGCGCGGCAGTCCTGTCCATCGCGGTAGAACTGGCGCGAGATCTCTATTCCGCGCTGCACAGGGGCCGCTTCTTCCACCGGGCGGCTCACCTGCAGGTAGGCGCGATAGTACAGTTGCCCCGAACCCTCACCGCGCAATATCGTCAGCGGGTTGGGCGCTGCGGGATCAAGCGCCGTGACCGGCGTAACCGCCGTTATGGGCGTCACTGCCTGCATGGCATCTGTTACCTGCCCTTCTACAAGGGGAGCACCGTTCAGCCGTGCGCCGTAGGTGTACGCGGCTTGCAGATCGCCCGTGGCGCGTGCCGCTTCTACAAGCGCAGATAGCGCCCAGGCAGTATCATAGCTAGAGCTCCACGCACCGGTCGGGCGGCGGTTCAGCACCAGGTACCGCACGGAATCCACGAGCAATGGCGAAGTTGGATCTAGCCGGGCAATCGACTGCGCTACCACCGCTGTGGTAAATGCCGCGGAGCTCCAATTACGCCAGGTCTCGCCAGGGTCCTGCCAACTCGCGCCCGTAGCAGAGCGCGAGGCAGAAGCCTCCAAATCAGAAAGCAGTGTGCGCACGCGCGCTTCACCTGGCACAGCAGATTCCATCGACATGGCGAGGAATGCCTTGCCCCACGGCGAAAGCTGCTGCCGGAAGGTATACAGCGCGTCAAAGTCCAGCTCCGCGGCCCCCACCGATTGAAGGACGAACAACTGGAAGGCCAGCCGGTCGTGCTGCCACGGCTCCAGGTCGGTGGTCGGGACGAGCAAAGACCCTGCAAGATAGTCCCGCCCCCGCTGGAGCACGTTTGGATCGACAAAAATACCGGCCTGCGCCGCGCGATTGAGACCATACAGCACGTTGCTGGAAATGTAAACGTCACTCTCCCGCCCGACAGCCCAACCCCAGCCGCCGTTCTCGTTCTGCAAGCGCACCAACCGGTCCACCGATTCGGTAATCGCGGTGAGCAGTTCCGCACGCAGGCCGTTTTCGGGTAGATTGAGTTCGCTTACCGCCTGCAGCATGGCCAGATTTGGAAGCAGGTATGAGACCACCGGTTCGGTGAAGTCGCGTGGGAAAGCCTCCTGCGCTTCCAGGCCATCCATCACAACGGCGGTGAGCGATGGCGAAAGCTCCACATGCAGTCCTCCGCCCGTAGGGGCATAGGAGCGCGGCAGGCTCACCGTTTCTATCCGTTCACCCGCATCATTTAACAAGCCGGAAGTGCCAAACGTCTGCGGGGCCAAATAGCGCAGCACCGGCAGCGGCCCGCCTTCTGGTTGGGTCGAGTCGCGCAGCGCACCCGCTTCCACTCCAAAGATCAGGTCGAGGGTTTCCATATCTTGCACGGTGCCCCACCAGCCTACCTGCACGCGATCATTTGGCGGAATGCTAACGGGCTGCACGGCAGTGTTGGGATCATCCAGCACAAAACCACCCGACTCCAGGCGGACGCTGGCCTGTACGGCCTCCTGCGTGTTGTTATGCACCACTGCCAGCATTTCCAGGTGATCGCCAACCACCACGAAGCGCGGGGTCACTGGGCGCACGAGCAGCGGCTTGCTGGTTACCAGATCCACCTGCGCCTGGCCGACGAGGCTATCTTCCGTCAACCCGCGCACATCCGCGCGCCAGGTGGTGAGATTATCCGGCAGGCGCACCGTCACCTGCGCCACACCATTCACATCGGTTTCGATATTGCCATTCCAAAAAGCGGTATCTTCAAAATTGGTGCGCAGCGTGGTCTGTACCGCGGAGTCACTGCCGCCACCGCCGCCGCCCCGCCCGGGTGGAATGTACAGGAACCGCCCGCTGTAAGCCACAAGCGACAGGCTGCTCTGCACGCCAAGCGGCTGCCGCCCGTAGAACGCATCGACGATCGATGGCGAATTGGGGTCGGCCAGCGCCAGCACAGCTTTATCCACCAGCGCCAGTGAGAACTCGCCCTGAATGGGGTTCCCCTCAGCATCATGAACACGGATATTGATCACCACCTCTTCACCGGGCTGAGCTTGTTCGGGGCTGGTCCCCACTTCTACATCCAGCACTTGCTCGGCCGGGTCGACACTCAGTTCCACATAACCGGCGCGGAAGTCAGGCCGCCCGTTCGTGCGGCCCAGCAGCGTCACCGATATAAACACATTTGGCGCATCCTCAGCGGTGAGGGGAATTTCCAGCATATGGCTAGCGCCAGCGATGGTTATCACCTGCGAGCGCATCACGCGCCCGCGCTCCACCGTCACCAATGCCTGCGCGCCCTGCACAAATGGGTTGGGGATGAAGATGCGTGCCGTCTGCCCAGGCTGGTACGCCTCAGCATCCGCCTGGAGCGTGATTCGCTGGTTTGGCGTAGAAGGCCACAGCGCCGCGCCAACGCCGCCGACCCAAATCAACTGCTCGCTAATCGCGCCATCCTCGCCCGTTACTTCCAGCACGTAGGTGCCGGGCTCTGGGGGTGTAAAGGCCAGCCTCGCCTCGCCCCTGGGCGAAGTCTGGAAGGCGGTGCTGCCAATCTCGGTATATTCGGGCACATACTCTGGCGGCTCAGAAAGATCGCGGGCCGGGCGCTGCACCCAAGTTACCTTGCGGAAGCGGCCGTTGAGCGGGTGATCGGCGATGGGGTTTTCCTGCCAGTCGACGGTGCGGATGTAGAACGTCGTCTCCACGCCCGCCTCGTTGTTCCACATTTCGGGGCGTACCCCAATGTACGTTTGTGAAGGGTGCAGGCGCATTTCAGCGCGAGCAGAGACGGGCAGGCCGCTCTCATCCTCAGCGGTCACTTCCAGGGTCAGCACCTGCATATTCTCAGCGGAATCACCCATGCGCTGGAGAATTTCCGAACCGGGCATATCGATCGTCAGCGTGCCGTCGGCGTTTGTCCTCGCCTGCCCTTCCATCAGGTAAGTTTCAAACCCGGCAAACTCAGTAAAGGGGTCCAGCCAGTTAGCGTTGAAGCGTCCCACCGTCAGCCCTTCAATCACCTGCCACTCTGGACGGCGGAACAGCGACCAGCGCACCGGGAGATCACCCGCGGGCGCGCCGAAGAAGTAGCGCGCAGTCAATTGGGCTTGCAGGTTTTCCCCGGCAAGCGCATCCGCCGAATCAAAGGCAATTTGCAGATCAACCTCTGGCTTGCGGTATTCAGCCACTTCAAAATACACGCTCTGATCTGCATCCTTCACTTGCAAGGTATACATACCGGTACGCGCGTCATCCGGCAGCGTATAAACGCCGGTCGCCGTACCGTACGGCCCGAGCGGCAGGCGCAGGGTTGCGAGCACTTGCGACTGGTAGGTGATCGGGTCATATGGGCTGATTACGTCTACCGTCACTTCGGAGCGATCGGGATAGAAATAGCGACCGTTGTCCTCTTCGCGCACAGCCAGCTTGAACTGCACGGCCTGGCCCGGGCGATAGATGGGCCGGTCGGTGTAGAGGTAAATATCTGGGTTGACGCTGCCATAGGTAAAGGGAAGACCAAACTCCCAGTTTGCAATGCCGTGATACCACCCCGAAGAAGTCAGGGCGAAGTCGTTCTCACCCGGCGCGCCGATAACGGCGTAGATTGGTTCAGAGAGCGACTCGCGCTGCTCGCGCTCGGGCAAATCCGCCTGGCAGGCGCCCTGCTCGTCGGTGGTGCAGGTGGAAAGCGGCTGCCCCATACTGTTGTAGAAACTTACCAGCCTGCCAGACGTGGGCGTCAGGTCGCTGCCGTTCACCACCCATACAAACGCCTGGCGCTGCGAGACCTTCAGCGTCATTTGGTAACCGCTAACCACCAGCAGCGAAGGAGGAAGGTTGGTCCATGCATCCAGCACAGGTGTGCTGGTTACGTCGAGGAAGTACAGACCAGGCTCCAGCGGGTCACCTGACTGGCTGAGCGGGATAGCAATCGACTCGGTGACATTGCGCTCGGGATAATACAGGCGCACCCACGAGCTGTCGATCTTCGCCTCCCATTCCACCGGTCCTTCCCAGCTTTGTTCCGCCTGGATGTATTCTGAGAGCGTGAGCCGCCCGCGCGAGAGCGCCAGTCGCGAGATGTTGACAGAGAAAGCCGGGATGCTGCTCTCAAAGCGTGGGACGAAGATGGCCTGCGATCCAATCTGCCGCAGCGGCAGCGACAGCATAGGCCGGGCTGGCTGGCTGGTGAACCTGATTGAGAACGGTGAACCCAACGTTGCGCCCCATTTATCTTGCAAATCGGCGCCAATAGAAAGCGTGTAGCTGGTGCTGGGCTGGAAGAAGCCCGACACAAAAACCGGGTAGCTGCTGTAATCCGAATAGACTTCCAGGTTCACCACCGGCGGATCGAGGCGGATGAGGCTTTTCAGATCCTGCCCGGGGGCAACCGGAGCACTGAAATCGATCTGGATGGTGGAGTAGCCCCCAAAGGCCTCCAGCGTTTCACCGGCGGCAGGACGAGTCTGCGTGACGGCGAACTGCGGCACTGTAGAAAGCGCGGCGGCGAAATCTTGCCCGATGGCCGAACCACCCTGCCCTAAGGCTGCGCCTAGCAGCACCAGGGTATAAGATGTTCCGCGCTGGAGCAGATCGTTCGGCTGGAAGGTCATCTCGGTGGCGTTCTCATTCCAGGTGAATTCACCCACTGCAACCGTGCCATCACGCGCGATCAGCGAAAAATTCTCCTGCACCGAGGCGGTATCCATCGGCTGATTGAAGGTAATTACGAAGGCGTCATCCAGCTCGATCGGCTGCTCGGTGCTGGGCTGCACCGAGATCAGCGCGGGTAAGGCGGTGGAGAAGGTCCAATCCAGCGCTGCCGGGTCTTCAGTGGAAAGCGGCGCGCCCGCTGCGCTTTGCAGCGCGGGATTGATGCGGGCGATATACGACACACCGCCCATCAGCGCGGGCTGGGGGTAGAAAATGTAGGTGCTGGTGTTGAGCCACTCACCACGCCCCTGGGCTGCAGGCTCAAGCGTGAATGCCGCCGGTAGGGTAGCAGCATCGGCGCCAAGCGAAACCACCGGGCGGTTGAACGTCACCACCACTGCCGAGGTGGGATTCACATCTTCCGCGCCAGGGGCGGGCAGGCGTTCAGCGGGCAGCAGCGAGCCAGCGCCCTGGTAACGCACCTCTACCGGCGATTCTAGTGTAAGCCCGTTGGCGGCGCGCGCGCCGGGGTTGATGGTCAGCGTCAAACCAGCCTCTTCGGTGGGCGGCTGTGAGGGCACGAAGGGCACGAAGCGCACGGTCGCGTCATCAAGCCATTCAAACTGCCCGCTTACCGAGCTCTGCACCGAAGCCTCTACCGAGGCACGCTCCATCGGCTGGTTGAAGTAGATCACCGGCGCGGCGCCGGGGGCCAGTTCCGAAAGCGGCAGCGGGTTAACCTCGACCAGTGCGGGTGGCAGCGGCGCAAGGGTGGTCTGCTGCTCTGATTGGGCGGCAGGCAGGCCTGGACCACCGGCCGGGGCCGTTGCGCCAGGGACGAGCGGAGTCAGCGTGGCGGGGGCAGTGGGTGCCTGCTGCTGGCCCAGGCTGGGCAGCGAGCAAGCCGTACTGACCGCCAGCAGAATACCCACCAAAAGAAAAATACCTCGTCCCCGTGATCTGCTATCCGCTGTGCCGGTGGAGCCATTGGTCCAATCGCTGCCTCTACGCATCTGCTTTATCTCCTCAGTTCGCCGGTATGACTGTTTCATTATAATACAACGACTTATTCGATCCAAATTCAGCCGTGAATCGGCAGGGCTTTTCAACGCTATCATTTTTGGAGAAGGGAAAGGCCAAGATCCGGCTGGGCGGATATGTCCGCCCAAGCATCCGTCATAAAAGGGTAGGCTGCCTTACGGATGATGGAGATGGCCAGGT
>JAEYTI010000259.1 GCA_023434145.1 Chloroflexota bacterium
GGCCCACCCCCTGTGACACCAAAACTCCTTGAAATCCATAAAGAGCGAACATAAAGACCCAGGCGAATTTGCCTGGGTCTCGGTCATCCATGTTGAGCGCTTGCTACGCTCTAAGTTCTTTCTTCAAGAAAGCCACTGTGCGCTGGTAGGCTTGCTCCGCGGCGGCTTCGTTGTACGCATCTGGGCGGTCGGTTTCAAAGAACCAGTGCCCAGTACCCGGGTAACGGTGGAATTCCACCGGCAGATTGGCCTCGTGCAGTTCCTTTTCTAGCCCGTCCACCCACTGCGCTTCGGTCCACTCGTCAACCTCGGCAAAGTGGCCCTGGAACGAAGCGCGGACAGGGGCAATATCGACGCCCTCCAGCCCGTAAAAAAGCACTACCGCACGCACGTCTTCCGACATCTTACTGGCAAGCACCATCGACCACGATGCGCCCATCGAGAACCCAACCAGCCCGAGACCGGTTTGGGCAAATTGTTCTTCGCCCTGCTGCGCGAGCTGATCCTTTAAAAAGGCCACAGCGCTCGCCGCGGTTACAGCGCTTTGCTCTGAGTTTCGCGCTTCCATCAGCGCCTCCGCTTCTGCGATTGTGTTGGCAATTTTGCCCTCGTTGAGATCAGGGGCAAACACCAGAAAGCCCTCATCCGCCAGGCGGTCACACAACTGCTTGAAGAAGGAGTTTAACCCCCACCAGGCATGCAGCACCAGCACCCCCGGCCCAGGCTGGGCTGGTTTTGCCAGGTAACCGGTAAGGCGGCTGCCCTCAACCCGCGTATCGACATTGACGTTTTGCACCGTGTTCATTATTGCTCCTGTTTTCCTTATCCCCCACTGATTGCGCCGATAATGCGCACCACGTCGCCCGGCTGGAGCGGGTGCTCAAGCTGTTCGGCGGTATCCTGATTGACGAAGATTTTAATGTGCTCGCGGATGCGGTCTTGCTCGTTGACCATGCGAAAGCGGATGCCGGGGTATTGACGGTCGAGGTCTTGCAGCAGCTCACCGACCGTGCCACCGTTCGCGTGCACTTCGGTGGCACGGGTGTACGAGCGCAGTTGGGTTGGGATCACCACGCGCATCGTGGCTTTACCCTGCGACGGCGTCGAGCGAGAAGATCTCAGGCAGGTAATCAGCTACCTTTACCCAATTCTGCCCTTCGTCGTGACTGGCCCACACCTGCCCGCTGGTCGTGCCGATGTACAGCCCGAGAGGATCGCGCCGATCTGAGACCATTGCCTGGCGTTTGACGGAGAAATAGCCGTGCTCGCGTGGGAAGCCCCCATCCTGACGCGTCCAGCTTGTGCCCCGGTCGCTGGTGCGGTATGCCGCCGGTTTTCCGCCGGGGCTGGTGCGCGGCCAAATTTCTGTGCCATCCATTGGGAAGACCCAGGCGGTATTGGGGTCGCGCGGGTGCAGCACGATCGGGAAGCCGATGTCACCAACTTCCTCGGGCATGGCCTCGCCGATCCGCACCCAGCAAGCCTCCTTACGGTCCATGCGGTAAATGCCGGTGTGCGACTGCAAATACAGCAAATCCGGATCCTGCGGGTGGATGCGCAGCGCATGCGGATCGTGACCGTATTCGGCGGTGGGGTTGGGCAGGAAGTACGAGACGATGCCCTGGTTCAGCGGCTGCCAGGTTTCACCCTGATCGTGCGTCTCGAACACGCCGCCGCCGGAAATACCAAAGTACATGTGCCGCGCATCGCGCGGGTCAATCTGAATCGAGTGGAGGATGTTCCCGCCGGGGATCTCGAACGGTTCGCCGATGCCGGCCCAGTCCTTGCGCATGGGGTTCTCGTTGAACCCGGTTACGCCCTGCCAGGTATCACCGCCATCCTCCGAGCGGAAGAGCGAAGGCGGACAGCACCCGGCATACCACACCCCCGGCTCGCTTTCGTGCCCCGGCGCAAGCCAGAAGGTAAAACGAACCGATTCGCCCTGCCCATCCTCGGTTTTGGGGAAAGCCGGGGGCGCGCTGGCTTCTTTCCAGGTCTGGCCGAAGTCGGCGGAGCGGTAGATGGTCGGCCCCAGGTGGCCCGGATGCGCCGCCATCAGCATGGTTTTGCGGTCGCGTGGATCCAAAACAAGATGGTTTACCGCCGCGCCGAGAAAGTGCGGCCCGCTAACCTTCCAATCGCTTCCGTTCGACCCAGACAAAAAGAAGGCGCCTTTGCGAGTGCCCACCAGCAAGGTAACGGTCGAACCGTCCGATCGTTGCACGTTCATAAATTTTCACCTCCACGAATTGCATGGGGTACTTCGGGTTGGATACGGGAATAAACCCCATAAAGTGTATCAAAATTATATAGATAATTTGTTCTGATTTCAATCACCCAATTATTGTTGTCTTTTGTCCCATAAATCTAGTTTAGATTCGCTGCAGATCCATCACAAAACACACAAAAAGCCGCCGAGCCTGGGTGTGTTTCAGTTTATTGGTGTGCTCTCGTGGAGAAACTCCGTTTCTCCACGAGAGCACACCAATAAACTATTAACTGCCTAAGACGACGAGTACATTGCCCAATATTCGGGAGATGTACAGCAAATTCTCAACCATATCCGCGCAGTAATCCACGAAACCGCGCCCGAGGCCCAGGAGCAGATCAACTACGGCATGCCTGCTTTTCACCTCAACGGCTATCTGATCTACTTTGCCGCGAACAAAAACCACATCGGCATTTATCCCAGGACGGCGGGGATGGAAAAGCTAGATGGGTTTTCGGGTTATAAAGGCACCAAAGGTTCGGTGCACTTTCCGCTAAACAAGCCGATGCCCTACGATCTGCTGCGCAGAATGGTGCTTGTGCGCATGGAAGAAAATCAGAGCAAAGCATCGGCCCGCCCGAAGAAGGCAAGCGCGCGCAAGGACGATGCAGCAGCCTAAGGCGGTTGCCGGATTCCTTGTCCTCTACAGAGCCTGTATCCGCCGCCTCGCGCTATAATTGCTCTATATCTCAACCAAGGAATCGTTCGATGCTTGTACAAGATGCGCAACGTGAAATGCGCTCCGTTTATGTTGGCGGGGCCATCGGTCAATTTGTTTCCGGCACAATCTGGCTCATCTCAGCCATTCTACTCACGTTCGTGGGCACGGAGGCCGGGGTGCTGTCGCTGTTTTTCGGCGGCATGTTTATCTTTCCACTCACCCAACTGGCGCTCAGGCTCAGCGGGCGGTCCGCCACCCCCTCGAAAGACAACCCACTCTTCGAGTTGGGCCGGCAGGTGGCCCTGGTTGGGCCGCTGTGCCTGCCGGTGATCTACCTGGCGATCCAGGCAAATTTGAACTGGTTCTACCCGGCCTTCCTGATCGTCATCGGCGCGCACTATTTGCCCTTCACCTTCATGTACGGCACGCGCCTCTATCTGATCCTGGCGGCGCTGATGGTAGTGGGCGGTGTGGCGATCGTCTTCTTTCTGCCAGATCTGTTCTGGGTGGGCGGTTGGTTCGGTGCAGTGGTGCTGCTGGTCTTCGCGTTCCTGATCTGGCGCGAGGTCGTTAACCAGGAGGAGCCGTCACCCGGAGCCCAATGATCCCGGCGACGATCAGCGCAACAAACAGCAGCCGGATCAAATCGCGCGACTCGTTGAACAGGATCATGCCGAAGATCACCGCGCCAACCGCGCCAATTCCGGTCCAAATGGCATAAGCCGTGCCGATCGGCAGCGTGCGGGTGGCAATCGCGAGAAAGTAGAAGCTGATCACCATGCCAATGATGGTAATCACGGAGGGCCATAAGCGTGTAAAGCCGTTTGACGACTTCAAACCCATCGCCCAGATCACTTCAAAGATCCCGGCGATCAAGAGATAAATCCAGGCCATTTTGTTTCCTCCCATATACCGATGATCCCTTGATTCAGCACAACTGTCAAGGCGGAATTCCACGAGTAGATACGTCCATCATGTTTCTAACAACCAAGCTGTTCATCCCACCACAGCCACCCGGCACGCTCATGCGCGACCGCCTGTATGCACGGCTCGATAGCGCCTGGCAGCAGCAGGCAAGGCTCATCCTGCTCTCCGCGCCGCCCGGGTATGGCAAGACCACGCTGCTCACCGGCTGGGTGCAAGAGCGTGGAATCACCTGCGCGTGGGCCGCTCTCGACCCCGAAGACAACGACCCAAACCGATTCTTCCTGCTGCTGCTCCACGCGCTCAGCGCGCACTTCCCCGGCCTCACCGATCTCGCGCCCATCCTCAGCGTGCCGCGCACGCCACAGTACGATGATCTGATCACCGAAGTCGTGAACAGGACCACGCAGGCAGAGGGCCTTGCCGGTGGCGACGTACTGCTGGCGATTGATGATTACCACCTCATCACGTCGCAGACCATCCACGAGGCCGTCCAAAAGCTGGTCAACCACCTGCCGCCCCAGCTCCACCTGGCGCTGCTTACCCGCGAAGACCCACCGCTCTCGCTGGCACGCCTGCGCGCCCGCCGCCAGATGGCCGAGGTCCGCGCCGGCGACCTGGCATTTGACGGACAGGAGGTGGCCGACTTGTTCCATCACAAGCTGAACTTGCCTCTTGAATCCGACCAGATTAACGTGCTGCACGAGCGCACCGAAGGCTGGGCGGCAGGACTGCAGCTTGCGGCGCTGGCCCTGAACGGACGCTCGCCCGAGGCAGTGATGCAGTCCTTCGGCGGTTCGCACCGCTTTGTGCTCGACTATCTGGCCTCAGAAGTGCTGGAGCGGCTCTCACCCGATCTGCGGGAGTTTTTAGTCCACTCCGCGGTGCTCCAGCGTTTTTCTGCTAACTTATGCGATTCAGCGCTGGGGCTCTCCAACAGCCGCGAGCTGATCAACCGCGCTGCCGGAGCCAATCTCTTCCTCGTGCCGCTCGATGAGGAGAACGGCTGGTTTCGGTACCATCACCTGTTTGCCGACATTCTCAAAGCCGAGAACACCCCCGAAGCACGCCGGGCGATCAGCTTGCGCGCCGCGCGCTGGTGGCGTTCGCAGGGCCACCCCTCCGAAGCTGTGCAGTACGCGCTGGAGGCGCAGGCCTACGAAGAAGCCAGCGAGATCATCCGCGATGCGGCGATCTCCACCGCCGAGAGCGGGCACCTGAACATTGCCCTGAGCTGGCTGGAAAGCCTGCCGAAAGAAACATTATGGGCCAGCGCTGACCTGTGCATTATTCACGCCTGGTTTTATCTGTTCAACGGGCGCTTCCGCGAGGCAGCGCAGATGGCGCAAGAAGCCGCCGCCCGCTTTTCAGACCTCTCACGCCCCATGACGGGCCTGCTCGATGGCATGCTCGCCTGGATGGCATCGGTGCAGGGCCAGCCGATGGATTTGGCCCGCCTGCAACAAGCCTACGCCATGACGGAAGACCAATACCAGTTTTTCTCGCCGATGATGCTGCTGGCAATTGGGCAGGCACAGCGAGAGGCAGGCGATTTTGTAGGGGCGAGGCGCAGCTTTGAAGAGGGCGCGGATATCGCGGAGAGAACTTCCGGCGTCGTCTCCGCGCTGATTATTCGCAACAACCTGGCCTTCTTGCTCAACGAAAGCGGAGAGCGCGCCGCGGCGCTCCAGGTGTGCCAGGACGGCATCGAGCAGTATTCGGATGAAAACGGAAACCCTGGTTTATTCGCAGGCATCCCGCTCATCCCCTACGGCTGCTTCCTGTACGAATCCGGGCGGCTGGAAGAAGCGCAGTCGGCGCTGACTCTGGCGGTCAATCTCGTCCGCCGCATGGGCATGTATGATATTCTGGTTGGCCCGGCAAACACTGCCCTGCAGAACATTCTAGCGGACCAGGGCCGCACCGCTGAGGCGCTTGCGCTGAGCAAAGAGGTGCGCCGCCGCGCTCAAAAAGCCGGGCTGGCCTTTGTCGCCTTTGAAACCGAGTTGATGGAAGCATTTTTGCGCCTGCTTGCCGGTGACCCTGCTCCCGCGATCCGCTGGGCGCAGGCAAACCCGCTGCCCCCTGACCTGCGCGCGAGTCCAATGCGCACCACTTCCATCATGATGCACGCCCGCGTGCTGGCCTTGAACAACCAGTTCACCGCAGCCGAGGAACTGCTGCTGGGCTTGCAAGAGACTCTGGCAGCCTGGCGGATGCGCTGCCACTGGGTGCGGGTAACCGTGGAAATGGCGTTGGTGATCTTGAAATCCGCGCAGTCGTCGCGTTCCCCTTATACGCGCGCCGCGGAAGTGCTGGCCACTGCCATCGAAGCCGCCGAACCGATGGACTACCGGCAGATCTTCATCCGTTACGCCGCGCCGCTCTCGCCCCTTTTCGATCTGCTCCGCGCGCGTTACCCGCAGTTTATCACCTCGGTCTGCTGCAGCACGGCACCCGCCGCGCCCGCCCCCGTGCTGGTCGAGTCGCTCACCTCCCGCGAAATGGACGTGCTGCGCCTCACCGCCGCCGGCATGAGTAACGGCGAAATCGCCGATCACCTTTATTTGACAACCGGCACGGTCAAGTGGTTCCTCAACCAGATTTACGGCAAGCTGGAAGTGAACCGGCGCACCGAGGCCGTAGCAAAGGCCAGAGAAGTAGGGTTGTTATAACGATGTGGGGCAGTTTCGCTGCCCCACATCGTTATAACAACCCTACCTTCGATTCCTACCTTTCGGCAGGTGCGATCCCTAACCTCCGCGCTGTATAACTTCTGTGCAGCACAAAACAGACGTTATTCAGACACATGGAGGTTTCTGATGAACACCGTTACGAAGATTATTATCGTTGTCCTGATCCTTTCCACACTGCTGACTGCCTGCGCTTCGAAACCGAATGCGAACAAGAGCATCGTCAGCCGGGTGGCGGAGAAGATCGCCCTCTACACCATGCCCGAGGGCTACAGTGAAGGGTTTGCCGTTGACCTGTGGGGCTACCAATTGGTGAGCCTGAAAGGGGAGACCGATAACTGCCACCTCTACATGGTGCAGGCTCCCAAAGACATGGTCGTTGACATGGACTCGCTGAAAGAACAGGCGCGCGAGCTGCAAGGTTTGCAGAAACAAGACCGCTACAGCCGCGTCTCTACCACCGAGGTTCGCACCGTGACTGTGCGCGGGCAGGAAGTGCCGATGATCGTTGGTGAGGGCGAAAACTCCAGCAACCAGACCTTCCGCGAAGTAGCCGTGCTCTTTGAAGGCCGCGGCGGCCCCGCCCTTGTCAGCATCTCCTCCCCGGTCGATGAATGGGACTGGGAAACCGTCGACGCCTTCATCGCCTCGATCGAGTAAGCAAAGCCAGGTTCACCATGCCCGCCGCGTCTTCCACACCGTTTCAAATTGAGATTGTCGTCGATGGGCGCCTGGACTCCCGCCGCTCCGGCTGGTTCGAGGGGATGACCCTCCACAGCCAGCCGGACGGCACCACCCGCATCACCGGGTCCGTGGCCGACCAGGCCGCCTTGTTTGGTCTCATCAGCCGAATCCGCGATCTCGGACTTAAGCTGATCTCTGTCAACCCTGTTTTATCGAGTTCTACGGAAGTAATATAAACTACTCAGGCAGGGTGGGGTACTGCGAGGCAGTTGGACTGCAGCTCCCTCGCAGTACCCCACCAGAACTGAGCAATGACAAAGGAATTTCACAATGAGTATCGACCCTGTAAACAACCACTTTGGCAACTGGATTGGTTTTGCCCTCTGGCTGCTCCTGTTCCTCCCTTTTCTGGCATTTCTGCCCTTTTACAAAAAGAGCCACCGCAAACCTGCCGGCGTCTACGCCGCCTTTGTTGTCGCCCTGGCGCTCGAAATGTTCGGCGTGCCGCTGAGCATGTACGTGATCACCTGGGTTCTCGGCAAGACCCTGCCCGATGGCATCTTGTGGGGCCACACCCTGGTGCAGGTTATTGGCCTGAACGGCATGTACGTCGCCATCCCCATGTACCTGATCGGCGCGCTGCTGATCTTCTTCGGCTGGCAGCGCATCTACCGCCAGTATTGGAGCAAGGACGCGGGCAAAGGCCAGCTCGTCACCACCGGCATCTACCGCTTCATCCGCCACCCGCAGTACACCGGCTTTCTGATGATCACCCTGGGGATGCTGTTTGAGTGGGCCACCCTGCCCATGCTAATCATGTACCCGATCCTGGTCTGGCTGTACGCGCGGCTGGCAAAGCGCGAAGAGGCCGATATGCGAGTCGAGTTCGGCCCGGCATATGATGAGTACCGCGCTCGCACCGGCATGTTCCTGCCGAGATTGATCGCGGCGAACAAAGATGTGGTGACGGCGTAAGAACGCCAGTTACAATCTATTATGAGTTTTGAGGACACTTCGTGTTCTCAAAACTCATAATTTTTATTTTCCGCTTCGAGCGCGGCGATGTATCGCTCGGCGGAGAAGCGCACCGCCTCCTTCGCCCCGCTGGGCGTCACCTTATCCCACCACGCGCTGTAGATGCGGTCGTACGCGTATGGCTCTACCGCGGCGACCACCCGCCTCACAGCATTGGCCGATAGTGGGATCAGGTTGGGGAAGCTGTACATAAAGCTCACATAGCGGCGATCCTGCACCACATTGATGATGTCGCCGGTGAGCAGCACGCCCCGCCCTTCCGCGCCCGCGGGCCAGTGCAGCACCGTGCCGCCGGGGAAATGCCCGCCGCAGCGAATCAGGGTGATATCACTGCCAAGCGGCTGCGTCTCCCCCTCCCAGAAGATGATCGAGGGATCCGGACGCACCACCCACTCGCGGTCTGCGGCGTGCAGGTAGATCGGCGCGTCGAAGGCTTTTGCCCACTCTACCATCGAAGAATAGTAATGCGGATGCGAGATGGCAATGGCAGAGATGCCGCCCATCGCCTTCACCAGCTTCACGGTCGGCTCATCGATCAGGGTGATGCAGTCCCACAGCACATTGCCGCGAGGTGCCTGCACCAGCAGCGCGCGCTGACCGATCGAAAAGCCGGGGCTAGTGCCAATGCCGGTCAGGTTAGGCTCTACCGTGCGGAAGATGTTATGGTATTCCTCGCGCAGCGCGGGCAGGGTCGTCCACTGCTGGCCCTTCCAACCCACGTATTGGCGGTCATCCTCGCAGATCGGGCAGTGCTCGGGCGGCCGCTCTGAGGCCGGGTACTGCGTGCCACAAGTGCGGCAGATGTAGTGCGTCAGCGCCTGCTGATTATTCACGGAAATCCTCCTGCAACGTTTACTCCCCCTTCAAACATAACAACCCAGATTATCGCGTATATTGTATATCTTTTTTATCTATTTTAACCAGCGAGATGCGCCGGGCTATAATACATCTCAACAGAACCAAATACATGGAGGATCAATGGTATGGAGAAAGCAGCGCTGTTGAAACTCGCGACCGATGTGCGCGGCGACTGGGAAGCCACGATCGCGGAGCTCGGCATGGATGGGTTAGAACGCCCCGGGGTCACCGGAGAATGGCGGGTGCGCGATGTGCTCGCGCACTGCAACGGCTTTGACCGCTGGCAGATTGTGCAGCTCCGCAGCGCCTTCAGCGGTGAAATACCCACAGAGGAGGAGCTGACCGGCGGCATCAACTATCCGCCTAATGATGACTTGAGCGATGACGCGATGAATGCCATGTTTATCGAAGGTACGCGCGATCTACCAACATCAACAATCCTGCGCCATTGGCACGAGGTAATGTCTATGCGCGAAGCCTGGCTGTCTGCGGCAACCCAGCAGCAGCTCGATGCGTTAATCACCGCAGATTGGCACAGCGGCAGCAAGCGAATTATGCGCCTCGCCTCCGAAATTCCTTCCGCAACCGAGCATACGCCTGCCTGGAAACTCATATTTGACCAGATCGATCATCTTAAGGCGCATCTGGAAGAGGTGCAAAAAAGGATTGAACAGGAGAACCAACCGGGAAGTTCCTAGAACGGTCCTCCCAACTCCTCCGCCGCCTTGTCCACCACCTCGTCCTTCATCGTTAGCAGCGGCGGGCAGACATTCCATTTCGGGAAACCGTGCCACTTCGCCATCAGGCCCTTGAGCAGCGCCGGGGCAGGCGGATATTTGTCCATCACGCCGCGGATACGCTCTAACTCCGCATGGGTGGCGCTGGTGTCCTCGCCCCGCTGCGCCTGATCCCACATCTTGCGCAGGATTGGCGAGATGACACTGGCCGAAGCCGTGATGCACCCCGCCCCGCCCAGGCTGAGATTGAGCTGAAGCAGGTTATCGAACCCGGCCATGATGGTGAGGTCCGAGCCAAAGCGCTCGCCCAGCGATTGCGCGAACGCAGCTTCGGTCCATGAGTTTTTCAGCCCCACAAACTGCCCCGGGAAGGCATTTTTGAGACGGTCGAACAGTTCTAGCGACATGTGCATGCCGGTCATCTGCGGGATATGATATGCTAACAGATAACCATCCTCAGGCACAGCCCGGCGGATCACTTCACCAAACCACGCGAACAGGCCGTCCTCGCTCGCATTCCGAACGAAATATGGCGGAAGCACCACCACGCCGTGCATGCCACTGTCAAACGCTGCGCGGGTGAGCGTAATCGTCTCATCCAGGCTGGGCGTGCCAGTGCCCATCAGCAGCACAAAATCTGGGTGGCTGCGCGTGATCTCGCACGCCACGTTGATCAGTTCGATTCGCTGCCGGGCCGAAAACGATGGTCCCTCGCCGGTGGTACCGAACAGCAGCGTGCCGTGGCAGCCGCGTTTGGCCAAAAAGTCCAAATAGGGCAGCACAATCTCAAGATCCAGCGCGCCGTCCGCTTTCAGCGGGGTCAGCGCAGCCGCAAATACGCCTTTGGGTGTCAGTTTTGTCATGCGAGTATTGTATAATAATTTCAATCAATCCGCGGAGCCCTGCTATGACACAACCAAAATCCGGCGCGCAGATCAGCGCAAAGGCCTTCATTCAAGCTGTATTGATTATCTTTGCCCTGATGATGGTGTCCGGCATCCTCACCCGCGTAATCCCAGCGGGCAGTTACGAACGCGTTATGCTGGAAGGCCGCGAAGTGATCGACCCGGCATCCTTCCAGTTTACCAGCCGCCCCGATTTCCCCGTCTGGCGCTGGTTCACTGCCCCGGTAGAGGTGTTGTTCACTCCCGACGGGTTGACCAAAGTCATTCCCATCATCCTGTTCATCCTGCTGGTTGGTATTGCCTTCGGTGTGATGGATCGAAGCGGCATCCTTCAGTCCGTCATTTCGGGCATCGTGCGAAAGTTTGGCGGGCGCAAGTACGTCCTGCTGCTGGTGGTCACGTTCTTCTTCATGGCTCTGGGGACGTTCTTTGGCATCTTCGAAGAAGTGATCCCGCTCGTCCCGCTGATGATCGGGCTGGCGTACTACCTCGGCTGGGATTCGCTGACCGGGCTGGGCATGTCGGTTCTGGCGACCAATGTAGGTTTTTCCACGGCGGTCTTCAACCCCTTTACCATCGGGGTCGCGCACCAGCTATCGGGGCTGCCACTCTACTCGGGTGCGGGTCCGCGCGTGGTGCTGTTCGTGGTCGTCTACGCCATTCTTGCCGTGTTTATCCTTCGACACGCGCGCCGCATCGACCGCTGCCCGACTGACTCGCCGGTCTTCACGGAGGACCAGGCAGGGAAGGCCCACTATGGCAGCTTTGCCATCGATGACAGCATCGCGCAGAACCCGCGCATGCGCAGCGCGGCGATCTTTTTGGGCGTTTTCTTTGCGCTGATCTTAGCCGTACTGGTGGCGCTGCCGCTGCTGCCCGCCCTGCGCGACATCGCCTTGCCGCTGACCGGGCTGCTGTTCGTCACCGGCGGTATCGGCGCGGGGCTGATCTCGGGCGCAGGTCGCGGCGCGTGGCGCGCCGCCTGGGATGGTTTTCTCGGCATCGCCCCTGCCATCCCCCTGCTGATGATGGCCGCCAGCGTCAAACACATCATCGCCTCGGGCGGCATCCTCGATACCATCCTGCATTGGGCGAACAGTGCCTTCACCGGCACCAGCCCCTTCGCCGCCGCGCTAATGATCTACGGCTTGACGCTGATCCTTGAATTGTTTGTCACCTCAGGCTCGGCCAAGGCCTTCCTGCTCATCCCCATCCTCATGCCGCTGGCAGATCTGGTGGGGGTCAACCGGCAGATTGCCGTCAGCGCCTACACCTTTGGCGACGGCTTCTCCAACATGGCCTACCCCACCAACGCCGCCCTGCTGATCACCCTCAGCCTCACCGTCATCCCTTATCCAAAGTGGCTGCGCTGGGTGCTGGGCCTGTGGGTGTGGATCATCCCTGTCACTGTCATCTTCCTCGCCATTGCTGTCGCGATCAACTACGGCCCCTTCTAAAACACTGAATACTGCTTTGTACTGGTGGGTGGATGCGACCGCGGTCGCATCCACCCACCAGTACAAAGCGCAAAAGACTGAAGTTCATCACCGATTGGAGAACCATATGCACCATCATCGCACCCGATTGTTTTTGACGTTGTTTCTTGCCGTGCTTCTTTTTGGCCTTCCACCCGCCCAGGTGGCAGCCTCAGATGCTCCGCAAACGGATAACAACATGGCCGTTATCATCATCCACCCGCTGGTACAGGTATACGAGGGAGACACGCTCACCCTACCCTATATGGTCCATGATCTGAAACCCGCCGGCGGCATTACCCTCGCTCCGCTCACGCCGGGCACCGCCACCGTTAGCGCCAGCCAGGGCAGCGCCACCGTCGCACCCGATGGACTGTACGGGAATATCACCTACACTGCGCAAAAAGCCGGGCAGGAGTCGATCGTTCTCACCGTCAGTAACTACTTCGGCTCGGCCACCGGCTCCATCGAGCTGGAGATCAAGCCGCGCCCCAACTACGATCTTGATTTCAGCATCATCTCGCACGACACCAATGAATCGGGCGGCGGGTTCATGCTGGTCTTCAGCGGTGAGGGCGAGTTTGCCTACGATAATGACACGCCTCCCACCGGTCAAGGCAATTCCGACGCCTGGTTCGCGCTGTGGGTCGACAACGAAGTTCTCGCATGCCAGCTTATCCCCACGATGCAGGGCACTTCCAGCTTCGAGATCACTGAATCTGCCTCTCCGCTCGCGCCGCTTCAGATCGAAGGGCATAGTATCAAAGCCTTTCTGATCGACCTCAACTTCCAGCCCATGACGATGAATTCTTCCAGCATCGTCTGCTCTGGATTGGGCGGCATCAGCGTCAACATGCCCTTCCCCGGCAGTACAGGCGACCCGAATGAATACAACCTGAAGGCGCTGTACTTCCCCGGCGAAGGTGGGGTTGTGCCGGTCAAAGCAAACAAAACCTGGGGCTACGTGTGGGTAGAGAGGAAATAACCATGAGCCGCCGATCCATCTTCACCACTTGCATTCTTGCCTGTATTCTGACCCTGGCGCTCGCCGGGTGCGGCGGATCATCGCAGCCTACCTCCTCCCCGGCGCAGCAGCAGAATCCGCCCGTGCAAGGCGAGACAGCCGCACCCGCACAGCCCGCTGAGCCGACAGCCGTTCCCGCCACGCCCACCGCCGAGACTCAGCGAGGGCCGGGTAGCTTTGACCTTTCCGATCCCGCCACCGGCCTTGGCGATCTGCCCGGTTACCAGGCTGTACTGCGCATGGTATTTGACGGCACGCGCGACGGTCAGTCATACCATGCAGAAAAAGCATTTTCCGTGCTGCACAGCGCCGCCGACTCCGCCCGCCTGATGGTCGATTCCACCGTTCGCGCGGATGGGACAGTGGAAGAACGATTCTCTGGCACGCTCGGCCAGGTGCGCTACAGCAAACCCGCCCCCGACCTGGCCTGCGCTGCCGGGATGATCGACTTGCAGACCGCCCCCTTCGACCCCGCCAGACAGCTCCCGCGACTGGCAGGCGCGGAACCCGCCGGGCAAGAGACGGTGGACGGCATCACTGCCGATGTTTACGCCTTTGACCAGCGCGCCATTGGCGCGGGGGAAGCAGCGACAGCCAGTGGCAAGGTGTGGATCGCCCAGCCGGGCGGCTACGTGGTGAAGTACGAACTGGCCATGCAGTCCGAGACGGTTTTCGGTCCTGGCATCACCGGCGAGCAGCGCTGGGAATACACGCTCAATCAGCAGCCGCCCGCCCTGGCTGAAGTTCTGCCCGCCGACTGCCCCCTACCGCTGGCTGGCGTCCCAACGCTGGATGGCGCGACCAACGTGATCAGCCTGCCGGGTGAAATCCGCTACCAGACAGCCTCCGCAAAGGATGCTATCGCAGCCTTCTACGCCGAGCAGTTCAAGGCGCAGGGTTATTTGCCACAGGGTGAAGCCGTTGAGACCGGCGGCGGCACGCGCTGGATATTCGGCAAGCAGGAGGAAGGTAAAGCCGTAGTGATGCTGCTCACCGTCAAGCCCGCAGACTCTGGCGTCGAGGTGCGCGTCACGCAAATCATCACCGACCCGCCGCCCGCGCAAGGCCAATAAGAGCAATGATGTGTGTGGTGAGGTACCTCACCACACGCATCATCACGGAGAAATCACGCGCAGCGCGCGGATGGTGACCCACGGGTTCGGCAAGCCTTTGCGCCCAAAATTGCTCCACGTCTTTGCGCCGTACGGGTATTCCATCAGCCAACGGCCTTCTGCATCTTGTTTCCTGCAAATCAGCTCGAGCGCGTTCTTTAGCCGTGGATCATCGCCGTACCCCAAAGCAATCAGCGCCTCCGCGACCTGCAGCAGATCGGTGACGTAGTAGACCGGGAAACCAAACTTCCACCAGTCGCCAGAAGGCTTCCGGTCATCGTAGGTGGGGTACATAGCCTCTGCCGGGTCTGTGCCCAGCAGAAAGTCCACGCCGCGGGCGATTGCACGGTCGATCAGCGGGGTACGCTTTTCGGGCGTCAGGCTGCTAAATGCCAACATCACCTTCGCAGCGCCCCAGGCACACGGCTTCTTTCCATTCGCGGCGCAGGCGAAATCGGGGCCGCATTTGTAGTAATGGTAACGAACCGGAGTATTCTTTTCCTTAGCAGGCGCAACGCCCTCACCCGTTTGGGCACGCGCCATCCAATCAAATGCTTGCTCCAGGCGCGGATCTTCGCAGCCCATCCTGGTCAGCGCCCAGCACAGATTGCCCTGCAGGCAGTCGATATTACCAGCAGGTCCCTGGGTAGCGGTGAACAGACCGCCGGGCATGAGTGCATGATCCAAAATATACGCGCAAGCCTTGCCAATCCGCGCATCTTCAGACATCGATGCTCCCAACTGTGCCAGTAAAATTAAAGACCATACCGAGCCACGATATTTTGGGGCGTATCCCTTGCCGGGCTGCACCCAGTAGCCATCCGGCTCCATCTGCATCAGCACCTCTGAAATCGGACCATCGGTATGCGCAATACGCCGGGCGGCTCGTAGCTCAGGTGAGTCTTCTGGCAGCCTGGCCAGGTCTCGCAGCGCCAGGTAGCGGACTCCGGGGTTTTCATGCGCAAGCAGCCATGAAAGGGCGTCGCCTTTCACCAGTCTTTGTGATTCCACGATTGCCTCCTTCAAGTCCGAGCATGCGTGGTGCAACCAGCACGGGGAATATCCGTAAATATTATAGCGCATACCGCTTTCACCCAACGAGGAAACCGCCTATAATGATCTTATTCACAGGCTAATCCTGTTTCTCCTGATGGATAAAAGCGATCCTAGAATCGCACGTTCGCACGTTCAAACTGCTTACCGCCGGGTATGCAAAGCATTTCCCGGCATCCATAAGAGGCATCTATGACGATACTTGGCATTGCGATTGGATTTGGCGTGTGGTTCTTCCTGCGCTACGTTTTGGGCGGTTTTTATACCGTCGACCAGAACGAGCGCGCGGTGAAGACCGTCTTTGGGCGGGCCGAGCGCGTTGGCAGAGCGCGGACCGCCGATACCCCGCTGGGCGAAACGCTCAGCGAGGAACACAAGCAGCGCTACAACTTCCCCGTTGTGCGCGTGATTCAACCGGGCGGGCCATACTTCAAATGGCCGTGGGAACGCATCTACAAAGTCTCCATTGCCACACAAACCATCAACATGGCTCAGGATATCGAAGATCCCTCCGCCAACCAGGGCGGCACGATCCTTGAGGCGGTGACCAAGGATCAACTCAACACCGGGCTCACCGGGCAACTCCGCTACCGCGTGGCTGAGAGCAATCTGTATGCCTACATGTTCGGGGTAAAGTCGCCCATTTCGCACGTGATGGGCTACTTCGTCTCGGTGCTGCGCGAGCGCATTGCCAGCTTTGAAGCGCCTGCCGCTGCGCTTGCCGCGGAAGGCGCTCCAGAAAGCGGTTTGAACCTGGTCACCGGCGTTTCGATCAACGATCTGCGCAAGAACCTGCGCGACCTGAACGAGCACATGGAGCGCGAGTGCGCTTCCTCCGCTGCCCGCTACGGAATCATCCTCGATGCCTCGCTCATCACCGGTATCGACCCGCCAGCGGAAGTAGAATCGGCGTTAGCCGCCATCAACACAGCCCACAACCAGGTGTCGTCCGACATCAGCCTGGCGCAAGCCTCGGCCGACCAAAAGATCGTCCAGTCGCGCCGCGCCGTAGAGATCGAAACGCTCAACGCCCAGGCTGAAGTAGAACCGCTGATTGCGCTCTCTGATCAGCTTCAAGCACTGCGCAAGAGCGGCCCTGACGCGCTGCAAACCTATCTGCGCAACGTTCGCCTGAGACTGTACGCCCACGCGCAGCAAATCGTGCGGGAGGTTGAATAATGGACGCCTTACTGGAAATTGTCGTTGCCGCAGTGGTGACCTTCTTCGCCATGTGGATTGTGATGCCCATCTTCTTGTGGTTCCTGCGCCGATTCGGCTTCTATACCATCGTGCAGGAAGGAACCTGCCAGGTCTTCGTGCTGTTTGGCAAGGTGATCAGCATCCTGCGCGAGCCCGGCCTGCACATCCTGCCCTTCAAACTTGGACCGCGCGCCTTTCTGGTAGGCTGGATGGGCAGTGTACGCACGCTGGATATGCGCCTGGATCAGCAGTACCTGCGCAGCAACCCGGTCAACTCGGAAGAAGGCGCGCCGATGGGTGTGGGTATCTGGTACGAGATGTACATCAGCGACCCGGTATCCTATCTGTTCAAGAATGCCGACCCGCGCGGATCACTGGCGGCAAACGTCAGTAACGCGGTGGTGCGCTCTTTGAGCAACATGCCGCTGGACAGTATGCTGATCGACCGCCACAGCATGAGCCGCACCGTGCGCGAAGAAGTCTCGCCGCGTTCTCACGAATGGGGTTATAAACTCGGCTCGATCTACATCCGCAAAGTCCACTTCCGCGATGCCGGAATGGTGCACCAGATCGAGAATAAGGTAGTCAATCGCCTGCGCCAGGTGACCTCGGCCATCAAGCAGGACGGCGCGAACCAGGTGAATATCATCACCAGCACCGCCGAGCGCCAGGCCGCTATCGAGTTCGCCAAGGCCGGGGCCATTCGCCCCCGCATCGTTGGCCAGGCACTGCAAGTGATCTCCTCCGACCCGGAGGTAGCATCCGCGATCTTCGAAATCCTCGAAACCCAGAAGATCACGGAAGGCAAGGGAAAGCTGACCCTTGTCCCTAAACGCAGCGAACTGCTCAATCAGCTCATCGCCGCAGAGCAAGCTGGGACAAACGGGCGCTAAACTATCCTTCCAATCAACAACGGGCCGAACGTAGTCGGCCCGTTGTTGATTGGAAGCCCTTACTTGCCCGCACTAAACGCGTAGTGAATGGCCTTCGCCTTGCAGCCGTCTACGCAGCTACCACATAGGATGCAGTCGCTGTTCTCCATCTTATTTTCACGCACCATGGCATTTACATCCAGGCTCATCGGGCAGTTGGTGGTGCATGTCTTGCAATCGGTGCAGCGGTCCGCATCAGACTGCAAGCGCAGCGAGGGCCACGCAGCGATGTTGCGCAGCTTGCGCCCCAGGATCATGAACGGAGCCATCCAGCAAATGCTGTGGCAGCCCGCCCGCCGCCCGGCGAAGATCGCCAGCCCGGCAAACAGCGCCACCACGCCGTAATAGATCACATATGCGATCTGGATAGGCCGGTCGGGTGTGCCTGCGACCGAGATACCGTCGACGGTGTGGAGGAAGGGGTCGAACTGCTGATACCCACCCGCCACCACAACCCCGGCGATGATTGCGCCAATCCACGGCAGCCAGATGGCCCACTTGATCCAGCCGATCTTGCGGCGGTTGACTGGGCGATCGTTCACTGCCATGCATATATCGGCCAATCCACCGGCGGGGCAGACCCAGCCGCACCACAGGCGCCCAAACAGCAGCGAGGAGAGGAACATCAGCCCAAACATCACAAAACTGCCGTTGATAATGCCCTGGAACGCGCCATCCACAATGACGTATGGCGAGAGGTAGTTCATCGTGATGGGAAACAGCAAAAACGAAACGATCAGAAGCGCTTTGCGGGTGCGCTGGCGGGTGGAGCGAGGTTTGACGATCATAGCTTCTCCAACAGGGGGAATAACGATTACTGTGGTGGAATTTGCCCGTTTCGGGCAGCGGCTATTACAGATTCGGCCCATTCGAGGTTGGCGCGCATGGTTCGGATGCCCAGGTCGAGCGTCAGCATCCAGAAGTAGTGCTCTCGCGGCGAAGGCACCTGCTGTATATAGGCTTCAGCCTGCTGCGGCACTTGCTCGTAACGCGCCAATACCGTGCGGAAGATCTCAGCCGCAATCTCGAACTTTGCGATCACTGCCTCATCGTCGAGTTGGGCCAAAAAAAATACCTGCACCAGCGGCCCGCTGCGGCTGTCTTGCACCGGGAACGGCCCATGCAGCCACTGGAGGAACGCCTCCCGCCCCGCCTCGGTGATGTGATATACCTTGCGGTCCGGCCGGTCGGACTGCTCTACGTGCACGCAGTCCGCCAGTCCCTGGTCGGTCAGCTTCGCCAGCGTCCGGTAGATCTGACTTTGGTCCGCGGACCAGAAGTGTCGCACCGAGGTATCGAACATCTTTTTGAGTTCGTACCCGGTAAACGGTTGGTAGCTGAGGAACCCCAGCACAGCATACTCTAATGTCAACGCTTTTCCTCTATATTGGATAGTACATATATAAGACTAAGCATATAATAGCGCGATCTATTGAGATTGGATAGTATGATCTTTGTCATGAAAAAAGCTGTTTACCCATATTGGTTCCCGATTGTTTAACTGCCACACCTCTGCCTGACGGTAGATGATTATTAAGAAACGGATCACGCCAGATTCGTGCGCTGGAAGCGCACGGATCATGGAAAACACCCTGGCAATATCCCACGAGGGAAGTGGAATCGTAGTACCATAAGCCCGTTTGTAATTCTTCTACTGGTGAGATTTGATATGACCTTCCTCCGCACGCGCCGTACGTGGCAAGCCTACCTGACCATCAGCTACTATTCCTATTTGCTCAACTCGCTCGGCCCGCTGACGCCCTTCCTGCGCGAAGAGTTGAACCTCTCCTACACCGTGGCGAGTTTTCACTTTTCCGCCTACGCGCTGGGGATCATCCTCACCAGTCTGGTGCTGAACCTCCTCGTGCAGCGGTTTGGGGCACGCCGGATGGTGTGGGTAGGCGTATTCGGCATTGCATTAGGCACGCTCTTACTGATCGCCGGGCGCAGCCCAGCAGTCACCGTTGCCGGGGCGTTTTCTATGGGCTTGTTGGGTGTGATGATCGTCGCGCTGCTCAATGCCGCTCTGGCAGAGCAGCACGGAGAGCACCGTGCCGTGGCGCTGGCCGAATCCACCATGATCGCCAGCCTGCTTTCTACCCTGGCTCCAATAGCGGTGGGTTTCTTCGCCCAAACCGATCTCACATGGCGCGGCGCGCTTGCGATCATGCTGCCCGCCGGGCCGATCTTGTGGCTGGTGTATCGCCGCGACTCGCTGAGTGCGCAGCCCAAACCCGGAGAAACGCAAGCCGCCAACACCGCGCGCGAGAAAAAGCCGCCCCTACCGCTGGCGTACTGGCGCTTCTGGACGCTCGCGCTGCTGGTCGTGGCAGTGGAGTTCTGCATCATCTTTTGGGCCGCCGACTACCTGGAAACGGTCAGCGGGCTGAGCAAAGCCAATGCTGCCACGGGCCTCAGTGCCTTCATGGGCTCCATGCTCGTTGGGCGCTGGCTGGTCAGCCGCCTGTTGATGCGCTCCAAAGAGCAGCAACTGCTAATGATCTCGCTTGCCGCGTCTTTAGGCGGCTTTCTGCTGTTCTGGCTCTCGCCAGGGCCGGCCGGCGCGCTGATTGGGCTGGTGCTGGCAGGGTTCGGTGTGGCGGGTCAGTTCCCCATTATCAACGCCCTGGCGCTGAGCACCGTGCCGGACCGCATGGTGGAGGGCAGCGCGCGAATTACCATGTCTGCCGGTGCGGCAATCCTGTTCATGCCGCTGCTGCTGGCCCGGCTGGCAGACTGGTTTGGCCTCCAGCCTGCGTATGGGCTGGTGCTGGTTTTGCTGATCGCTGCGCTGGGGTTGGCAGCATGGAGTCGACAGCGGAGGTAAGGTGTTCCCGGACCCTTGCGCGTTTATGAAAACGGAATATAATTTAGCTGGCTAACTATAATTTTCGAAACAACAGTTCTATGGGCCACAAACATCCCGATACAATTGACTTCCTGCTTGTCAACGTCTGCCACCTGCACCGCATCCGCGTGCACCAGCTTCTCGAAGAGCTGGGGTTATATCAGGGGCAGCCGATGGTGCTGCGCGAGCTGTGGGATCAAGAAGGTCAAACGCAATCCGAACTGGTTGAAAAGCTGAAGATAACTGCCGCGACCATGACCAAAACGCTCCAGCGCATGGAGAAAGCCGGTTTTCTTCGCCGCGAACCGGATCCGATCGACCAGCGGGTTTCACGCGTTTACTTGACGGAGAACGGGCGCAAGGTACAAGATGCGGTAGAAGGTGTTTTCAGGACCATTGAAGCGGAAACCTTTGCCAACCTGACCCCCGAAGAGCTGATGCTGATGCGCCGCCTGCTGCTCCAGCTCCGCGAGAATCTGCGGGGGGTTACAGGTGAGGACCCCTGGAAGTAGTTTTTTTGTTTGTACACTTAGCCGGCTAACCAATGTTTAGGATAAAAGTATATGATTAATGGGCGAAAATTACTGCAATTTCTCAAACCGTACCGCGTGTGGGCGATCCTTGCCCCGCTGATGATGATGCTGGAAGTGGCGATGGATCTGATGCAGCCGCGCATGGTGCAGCGCATCGTGGATGAGGGCATCGCCAAGCTTGACCTCAACGTGGTGCTGCAAACCGGCCTGATGATGGTCGGTATCGCGCTGATCGGCGCGGTAGGCGGCGTTCTGTGCGGCATCTTCGCCGAAACCGCTGGGGTGGGCTTTGGCACGGACCTTCGCGAGCATATGTTCCGTAAGGTGCAGAGCCTCTCCTTTGGCAACCTGGATGACCTGGACACCGGCCAGATGATCACCCGCCTGACCAACGACGTGACGCACGTGCAAGAAGCCGTGGTGATGATGCAGCGTATCCTGGTGCGCGCGCCACTGCTGCTGATCGGCAGCCTGATCATGGCGGTGATCACCAGCCCCGAGCTGGCATTTCTGCCACTCATCCTCATGCCCATCGAACTGGTGGCAGTGGTGTTGATCGTTCGCAAAGCAGCCCCCATGTACACGCTGGTGCAGGAACGGCTCGACAATCTCAACGAGGTGATGCAGGAGAACCTGGCAGGCGTGCGGGTAGTGAAGGCCTTCGTGCGCCGCGTGTTTGAAGAGCAGCGTTTTGGTCGCGCAAATACCAACCTGACGGAACAGTCGGTGAGCGCGGCGCGCATGGTGGCGATCATGCCCGGCTTTATGATGCTGACCCTCAACCTGGGCATCGTTGGCGTGCTGTGGTTTGGCGGCATCCGCGTCAACCAGGGAGGAATGCAGTTGGGGCAGATCATCGCCTTCGTCAATTACCTCACCACAACCCTGTTCTCGCTGATGATGGTCAGCCAGCTTGTGATCATGCTGGCCCGCGCGGAAGCCTCCGCGCGGCGCGTCGTGGAAGTGCTCGATAAGCAGCCCGAGGTGCAGGATACGCCGCACGCGCTCACGGATCTTCAGGCGCGCGGGCAGGTGAAATTGGACAATGTCAGCTTCCGCTATAACGGTAAAGAGAGCGACCCGGTACTTAAGGGTATCAGCTTCACTGCCGAACCGGGGCAGATGGTCGCGATCCTTGGTACAACCGGCGCGGGCAAATCCAGCCTGGTCAATCTCATCCCGCGCTTCTATGACGTGGATGGCGGGCGCGTGCTGATCGACGGTGTGGACGTGCGCGACGTGGATCAGGAAACGCTGCGGCAGACGATCGGCGTGGCACTGCAAGAGGTGGTGTTGTTCAGCGGCACCATCCGCGACAATATCCGCTACGGCAAACCAGATGCCAGCGAAGAAGAAGTGATGGCTGCGGCAAAAACTGCCCAGGCGCACGACTTCATCACCGCCTTCCCCGATGGTTACGATACACAGCTTGGGCAGCGCGGCGTGAACCTCTCCGGCGGGCAGAAACAGCGCATCGCCATCGCCCGCGCCCTGCTGATCGAACCCACCGTGCTGATCCTGGACGACTCGACCAGCGCCGTAGACGTGGAAACCGAGGCGAAGATCCAGCACGCGCTGGAGAAACGAGCCGCCAACCTTACCAGCATCGTCATCGCGCAGCGCATCAGCACGTTGCTAAAAGCCGACAAAATCCTGGTGCTGGATGACGGGCAGATCGCCGCCGAAGGCACACACCGCGACCTGCTGGAAAACAGTCCCATTTATCGTGAGATTTATGAGTCGCAGTTAGGAGCAGCGCAATGAGCCAGCAGCGTCCACCCTCGAAACCCAACGATGCACCCCCACCGATGCTCGGATTTCGTCCCGGCGGTCGCATGGGCATGTTTGGCGAGGTGCAGAAATCCAAAAACACCAAGGCCGTTTTGCTGCGGCTGTGGGGCTATATCCGGCGGCAGAAGTGGCTTCTGATCGGCACGGCCATCCTGGTTGTGATCACCTCCATCGTGCAACTCCTCGGCCCCTACCTGATGAGCCTGGCAATCGACAGCTATATTTCCACCGGCAACCTGCCGGGGCTGGCACGCCTGCTCGGATTCATGATCCTCACTTACGTGCTCGGCTCGCTGGGAACCTGGCTGCAAACCTATCTGATGGCTGGGCTGGCGCTGCGTGCTGTACGCGACATCCGCACCGACCTGTTCGCCCGCTTGCAGATTCTGCCGGTAAAGTACTTCGACCAGCGCCCGCACGGTGAGATCATGAGCCGCCTGACCAACGATGTGGAAAACATCTCCAATATTCTGGCGACCAGCTTCAGCCAGCTTCTCGGCAGCCTGCTCAGCTTGGTGGGCGTGGTGGGCTTCATGCTCTACATGAACGTCCCGCTGGCGCTGATCAGCCTGATCGTCATGCCGGTAACCTTCGTCATCTCCCGCACCCTGGCAAAGCACACCCGCGCCGGGTTCCGTGAAACGCAGAAGACGCTCGGCGAGTTGAACGGCATCATCGAAGAAACGGTCACCGGGCAGCGCACGGTGAAAGCGTTTGTGCGCGAGCAGAAGGCCATCGAGCAGTTTACCGGCGTCAACCGCCACCTACAAAAGGTCTCGCGGAAGGCTCGCATTTTGGCCGGTTCCATGGGCCCGGTGATGAATATGGTCAACAACCTGGCGCTGGCAGTCGTCGCCTGCTCAGGTGGCTGGCTGGCCGTTGCGGGGATTGCCACAGTCGGTGAAGTGGCGGCCTTTGTCAACTACGCCGGGCGGCTGAGCTGGCCGCTCAACCAGATCGCCCAGTTATTCAACTCCATCCAATCGGCTTTGGCCGGCGCGGAACGGGTATTCGAAACGATGGACGAGATCCCCGAGCTAGACGCCCCGGACAAGGTGAAGGATCTGGATCACATACGCGGCGAGGTGGAGCTGGAGCACGTAGACTTCAGCTACGAGCCGGGCGTGCCGGTGCTAAAGGACGTGAGCCTGCGCGCCAAACCGGGCCAGCTTATTGCCCTGGTGGGCCCTACCGGCGCGGGCAAAACCACCATCGCCAACCTGCTTACCCGCTTCTATGACGTAGACAGCGGCATGGTGCGCGTGGACGGGCAGGACGTGCGCGGCATCAAGAAAGAAGAACTGCGCCGCAAGCTGGGACTGGTGCTGCAAGACAACTTCCTGTTCGCTGAGACAGTGATGGAAAACATCCGCTACGGCAAGCTGGAGGCAACTGACGAAGAGGTGATGCAGGCGGCAAAGCTTGCCAACGCCGATACCTTCATCCACCGCCTGCCCCACGGCTACCAGACCGTGCTCACCGAGCGTGGCAGCAACCTCAGCCAGGGCCAGCGTCAGCTGCTCGCCATCGCCCGCGCAATCCTCGCCGACCCCGATATCCTGATCCTCGACGAAGCGACCAGCAACGTGGATACACGCACCGAAAAGCATCTGCAAGAAGCGCTCCTGCGCCTGATGGAAGGCCGCACCAGCTTTGTAATCGCCCACCGCCTCTCCACCATCCGCGATGCCGACCAGGTAATGGTCATCAACGGCGGCGAGATCATCGAGCAGGGCACCCACGACAGCCTGCTGGAGCAGCAAGGCTTCTATCACCGGCTGTATCTCAGCCAGTTTAAAGGCCAAGTCGTAGAAGTGTAGCATTGGTTTCGATGATGGCACGAGTTCGTGCCATCATCGAAACCACAAAGCGAATACAATTAATCCATGCCCTCCAAACACCGTGGATTTCTCCGACTCGATGACCAGGGACGGCTGATCCTCCCCGATGACCTTGCGTCTGCGTGGGGTTTGCGCCCCGGCGACTCGCTGCCGTTCCACGTGGAGGACGGATCGATCAGGCTCCAGCCGTCCATTCACGCCGTGCAGCGCGTCTATATCGAGCCGACCAACCAGTGCAATCTCGACTGCCGCACCTGCATGCGTAACGCCTGGGACGAGCGCCCAGGCAACATGAGCCCGGAGACCTTCCAGCACATCCTTTCCGGCCTTAGCGCGTTCTCGCCGCTGCCAATGGTGTTCTTTGGCGGGTACGGCGAGCCGCTCGCCCACCCGCAGATCTTGCCGATGATCCGCGCGGTGAAAGCTTTGGGCGTGCGGGTAGAAATGATCACCAACGGCACGCTGCTCGACGCCGCCACTGCCAGCGGACTGGTGCAGGAAGGGCTGGACCGGCTGTGGGTCTCGTTAGACGGCGCGACGCCCGAGGGCTACCTCGACGTGCGCCTGGGTGATCTGCTGCCGCGGGTAACCGGCAACCTGGAGCGGTTGAAAGAAATCCGCCGTCGGGCCAACTCAGACACACCAAGCCTGGGTATCGCCTTCGTAGCGATGAAACGCAATATCCACGAGCTGCCCGAGGTGATCCGCCTGGGCAGGCGGCTGGGCGCAGACATGTTCTCCATCAGCAACGTGCTGGCGCATACCCCCGAGCTACGCGAAGAGAGCCTGTACGCCCGCTCATACTATGAAGCCGATATGCCCGCCTCCGAATGGTCGCCGCTGGTGGAGCTTCCGCGCATGGAAGTCAACGAATGGACGGCCCCGGCGCTGGCAGAAGCGCTGAAAGGCCGGGTAAGCATGCAGATCGCCGGGCAAACCATCCGCCAGGGAGCGAGCACCTGCCCCTTCCTTGAAAAGCGCAGCCTTTCCGTGCGCTGGGATGGCTCGGTTGCCGCCTGCCTGCCACTGCTGCACACCCACACCGCTTTTCTACAAAATAAGGACCGCACGGTCACCACGCACACCTTTGGGAATGTTCTAGAGCAGCCGCTGGAAGCCATCTGGCGCTCCGAGGCATTTCAAGCGTTCCGCGAGCGCCTGTGGGCCTTCGATTTCTCGCCTTGCGTAACGTGCAACTCCTGCGAGCTGAGCGAGAACAACCAGGAAGACTGCTTCGGCAACATGACCCCCACCTGCGGCGGCTGCCTGTGGGCGCAGGGCTTCATCCGCTGCCCGTAAGAGTGCGAAGCAGCAGCGAGATCGTGGAGATCCTCCCACACAGTAGCAAAGCTACTGTGTGGGAGGATCTCCACGATCTCGTTTGTGATCCATCCACCCCCAGCATCCGTATAAGTTTTATATGGTAGACCTGTTGAATCTTGCGGGAAAACATTTATAATTAGGATTGTTAATGTCGCTAATTATCCATCCGTTTGGTCTGAGGTGGTATTGAGCAGGCCCGGATGGATTTACATTCTACGAGTCAGCGGGGGATCACTGTAAGCCTGATTCGCCGCTTCCTCGGAATGGAAGCAGAGGGTATGGAACCTATCCAAAAAGATCCGAGCACCCGGGGGGAACGGCTGCGCGAGCGTCTCGGCAGTGTGCGCAAGTTTATGCGCGCCGCGCTGCCTTTCTCGGCTGGCGTGCTCGCTGCGCTGATTGCGCTGATACTGTACCGCGCGATGTTCCCGCCGCCCATACCGGTTACCGCGGAACAGATTGAGGATACGGTGGGCATGGTGATGGCTTCCGCCACCGCGCCGCCGTCCAACTCCTCGCTGGTTTATCAGGCCATTCGCCCATCGCTGGTGCTGATACAGGCGCGCGGGCGGTCGGCGAGCGGCGATGACCCGCATTCCGGTTCGCTGGGCAGCGGTGTCGTGATCACCGAGATGGGCGATATTCTCACCAGCCTGCATGTGGTGGATGAAGCCGCCGAAATCCTGGTCACCTTCGCGGATGGATCGCAGTCGCCCGCGCAAATCACCATGGAGCAGCCCGAAAACGACATCGCCGTCATCACCGCGCTCGACCCGCCAGATATGGTCATCCCGGCGGTACTGGGCAACCCAGGCGCAATGAACATCGGCGACGAGGCCTACGCCGTGGGCAACCCCTTTGGTCTGTACGGCTCGATGAGCTCGGGGGTGATCTCCGGTTTCGACCGCTCCTTCCAGGGTGAAGGCCACGAGCAGGGCCTTTCCGGGCTGATCCAGATCGACAGCGCCGTAAACCCCGGTAACTCGGGCGGCCCGCTGCTCAACCGGTCAGGTCACGTGGTTGGCATTGTGGTGGGCATCCTCAACCCTACCGAAGATGAAGTGTTTATCGGCATCGGTTTTGCCGTGCCCATCACCACCGCCGTGGGCGGGATGGGATCGCCACCGCCCTACTAGCAGGGCGCCATTGGCAGCTTTACCATACTCGCTCAGGCCAGTGATCGCAGTGCCTGGGTGAAGCCCAGCATTATTTCAGCACAGGAGGACACGTTTATGGAGCAGAATACCCGCACCCAAAACCGGATGCCGGTGGAGCGCGTGCTGTACGAAGTAAAAAAGGTCATCGTCGGGCAGGACCATCTGCTGGAGCGGCTGGTCGTCGCGCTGCTCGCCAGGGGGCACATTCTGGTGGAAGGCGTGCCGGGGTTGGCAAAAACGATGGCGATCAAGACCCTGGCGGAGGCCATCGGCGGCGAGTTCAAGCGTATTCAGTTCACGCCCGACCTCGTCCCCGCCGACCTGATCGGCACCCGCATCTACAACCAGAAGACCGGCGAGTTTAACACCTCACTCGGGCCGGTGTTCACCAACCTGCTGCTGGCAGATGAAATCAACCGCGCGCCCGCCAAGGTGCAGTCTGCCCTGTTGGAAGTGATGCAGGAGCGCCAGGTTACCATTGGGCGCGAAACCTACGCCGTGCCCAACCCCTTCCTGGTTATGGCGACCCAGAACCCGATTGAAACCGAGGGCACCTACGCCCTACCCGAAGCGCAGGTAGACCGCTTCATGCTCAAAGTCCTGGTGGGCTATCCCACCCCCACCGAAGAATTTGTCATCGTAGAGCGCATGACCGGCTTTTTAGATGCGGTGCAGAAGGTGCTCACCACAGAACAGCTCATCGAGCTTCAGAAGAAGGCCTATCAGGTATATGTGGACCCGGCGCTAATCGAGTATTCGATCCGCATGGTCACCGCCACCCGCGAACCCGCCAACTTTGGGCTAAAAGAGCTCCAGCCCTACATCATGTTTGGAGCCAGCCCGCGCGCTTCGATTAACCTGATCCTCACCGCCAAAGCGCTGGCGTATGTGCGCGGTCGCGGTTACGCTCTGCCGCAGGACGTGCTTGATATGGCTTTCGACGTGCTGCGCCATCGCGTTGTGCTCACCTACGAGGCGCTTTCTGACAACATGACCGGTGATGACGTACTCCGCAAGATTTTGGACCGCATCCCGATCCCCGTTGTTCCACTGCATGAACACACCAACCTCCATGCTGGCGACTAACGCGCAGCTTTCCGAAACCCGGCGTGCCAGCCCCGAACGCATCTTGCAGCGGCTCGACTGGCAGGTGATCCGCCGCCTGGATGGGCTGCTGCAAGGTGACTACCGCAGCCTGTTCTACGGCTACGGCGTCGACTTCTCTGATCTGCGCGAATACCAGCCGGAAGACGACATCCGCTACATCGATTGGAACGTCACCGCGCGCATGGATTCGCCTTACGTGCGCCAGTACGTGGAAGACCGTGAAGTAAGCGCGTGGTTCCTGCTCGATCTGAGCCCGTCGATGGATTTCGGCGCGGTCGACTCGCAAAAGCGTTCCGTGCTGATCGACTTCGTTGCCACCCTGGCGCGCATCCTCACCAAGCACGGCAACCGTGTGGGAGCCGTGTTCTTCAGCGGCAAAGTCGATAAGGTGATCCCAGCGCGCGGCGGCAAGATGCAGGTGCTCCACATTCTGGATGACCTGATCAACCAGCCGCAGCTTCCTCGTGCCCCTTTTACCGACTTGAGCCTGATGATCGGCGGCGCACTGAACGCGATTCGCAAGCGCTCGCTCATCTTCGTCATCTCCGATTTCATCAGCCCGCCCGGCTGGGAACGCTCGCTCCAACTGCTCACACGCAAGCACGAGGTGCTCACCATCCGGCTGTTCGATCCGCGCGAGTCCGAGCTGCCGGATATTGGCCCAATTGTGCTGGAAGACGCCGAGACGGGCGAGCAGCTCTACGTAGACACGCACGATCAAGCCTTCCGCGCCCGCTTTGCCGAGGCTGCCCGCCGCCGCGAAGCAGCCCTGAACGATTCCTTCCGCCGGGCAGGGGTAGACGCCCTCTCGCTCTCCACCGAAGAAGATATGGTGCGCGCCATCGTCCGTTTTGCCTCGCTGCGCAAACAGTACCAGCGCCAGCACAGGCAGTGACCCAGGAGCCGTTTATGACCTTTCTTTGGCCGACCATGCTCATATCGCTCATCCTGATCCCGCTGTTCGTGGGGATGTACCTGCTCCAGCAGCAGCGCCGCCGCCGCATTGTATCGCAGGTGGGCAGCCTGGGCTTCGTGCAGCGCGGTCCGGGAGCGGGATTGGGGCGCAAACGGCACATCCCTCCAATCCTGTTTATCGTGGGGTTGGCGGTGCTGTTGTTCTCGCTGGCCCGCCCCACCGCCACCGTGCAGGTGCCGCGCATCGAAGGCACGGTGCTGCTGGCTTTTGATGTTTCTGGCAGCATGGCCGCCGATGACTTTGCGCCGAACCGCATGGAAGCCGCCAAAAATGCCGCACGGACCTTTGTGGAGCGCCAGCCCCCCGGCGTGCTGGTCGGCGTGATCGCTTTCAGCGATAACGGCTTTGCTATTCAATCCCCAACCAGTGATAAAGATGCCATTCAAACGGCAATCTCTCGCCTGACACCGCAGCGCGGCACAGCCCTGGGGCACGGCATCATCGCTGCGCTCAACGTGCTGCGCACCGAGGCCGGGCAAGAGCCAATTTCGCTTGACCCCGATGCCCCGCGCCCCGCGCCGATCCCGGCGATGGCGAATTCTTCCGCCGCGATCGTTCTGCTTTCGGATGGTGAAAACAACGAACGGCCCGATCCGTTCGAAGTCGCGCAGCTTGCCGCCGAGCAGGGCGTCACCATCCACACCGTTGGCATCGGCAGCCCGGGCGGCGCGGTTTTAGAAGTAGAAGGCTTTATGGTGCATACGATGCTCAACGAGCCTCTGCTCCGTGAGCTATCGGATATTACAGGGGGCGCGTATCACAGCGCGCAAAATGAAAAGGATCTCGAAGAAATCTACAGCAACGTGATCCCGCAGTTGGTGATCAAGCCCGAGAGGACTGAGGTCACATCGATTTTCGCGGGAGCCGGAACACTCATCTTCTTGATCGGTGGAGCATTCTCGCTCGCCTTATTCCGCCGGCTGCCATAAGGTGGCGATTGCGCCGTTACCGGCATTAGAGAGGTAGATTATGGAATTCTTATGGCCCGCAGCCCTGATTATGCTCAGTCTTATCCCGATCACGCTTGGGATATACCTGTGGATGCTGCGCCGCAAGCAGCGTTACGTAGTGCGCTACTCTTCGCTCTCGCTCGTCCGCGAGGCGCTGCCGAAGCACTCGCGCCTGCGCCGCCATCTACCCTTTGCACTGTTCTTGCTTGGGCTGGCAAGCTTACTGGTAGCATTTGCTCGACCGGTGAATGTGGTCAACGTCCCTGCCGGGCGCAGTACGGTCATCCTGACCATTGACGTGTCGCGCAGCATGCGGCAGGCTGATATTGCACCAAGCCGCCTCGCGGCTGCGAAAGATGCCGCGCTGGCGTTTATCCAGAGCCAGCCCTCCAACACACAGATCGGCATTGTAGCCTTCTCGGGCTTTGCCGAAATTATCCACCCGCCCACCAATGACCAGGAAGCGCTGCAAGCAGCCGTAGAAAGCCTGACTCTGGGCCGCCGCACGGCGATTGGCGCAGGGATTCTGGAAGCCGTGGATGCCATTGCCGAGGTGGATAGTGCCATCGTGCCGGCTACCGGATCGGGCGGCGTGCCCGACTTTGTCCCTGTACCACAAGGTTCCTATGCCCCGGCAATCATCGTGCTGCTGACCGATGGCGTGAGCACCACCGGCCCGATGCCGGTGGAAGCCGCCCAGCAAGCGGTTGAGCGCGGAATCCGTGTCTATACCATTGGCTTTGGCACCGAGACAGGAGAAATGCCCCCGCCCGGCGCCCCGAGCACGTTTGGCGACCCTTGGGGTAGCGGAGGCGGTGGTTGGTTCCGCCGCGGCATCGACGAAGATACTCTGCGTGAGATCGCGTCGCTAACCGGAGGGCGCTACTACGCCGCAGCCAGCGCATCCGAGCTGCAAAACGTCTTTGCCAGCCTACCCACCAACCTGATCACCCGCGAAGAGCGGCTGGAGATCAGCGTAATCTTCGCGGCGCTGGGCGCAATGCTCGCCGCGGCAGCGCTGGCGCTCTCGCTGCTGTGGAATCCGCTGCCGTAGGGGGGAGGGGTGCCTGGCGGTTGGTAAATATTTCGGAATGGATGACGCAGTTGCACCTTGCGCCCTACCCACCGCCTCATCCCCCCAGCCCCTTCTCCTGGCCTCTCATTTGACGAATGGTAAAGGCGGTCCTATGAATCGAGAGCCAGGAGAAGGGGGGCCAGAAATGGGTAGTAATCCTCTGGCTCCCCTTCTCCTGGAACGCGTGGCAGTATCTTTTCGGAGCAGAACCAGATTATCTCAGCGTCCAGGAGAAGGGGCTGGGGGGATGAGGCGGTGGGTAGGGCGCTAGTCAATTCGTTACGCGATTTACTTGTGAATCTTCATCAACAACCAGGCACAGGTAGAACTGCAGCAATTGGGTCTGGAGGGATGCTCTTTCCCGCCCCTACATACGATGCCTTGAAAAATATATCCCCACTACTCCCCTTCTAAATCAAATCTAAATAACCCTATGTTACCCTGTTGGCGCAGATGCGAATTCCATATAATGGTACTGGGCGGATGCGCCCGAGGGTAACGAATGGCAAACACAATTCTTGTCGTCGACGATCAATCCAGCGTGCGCCAGCTCTTGCAAGAATATCTCACCGAGCAGGGTTACCGTGTCGTGGTGGCAACCGATGGGCAGAATGCTATCTACACCGCCCGGCACGAGCAGCCCGACCTGATCTTGCTCGATATTATGATGCCCAAAATGGATGGCTACCAGTTTCTGCGCATGTTCCGCCAGGAGCGCCAGACGCCGGTCATCATCGTCACCGCACGCGAAGAGGAGACCGACGCCGTGCTGGGCCTGGACCTGGGCGCGGATGACTACGTAGTAAAGCCATTCCGCATGCGCGAGCTGCTGGCCCGCATCCGCGCGGTGCTGCGCCGCAAAGAAGCCAGCGGAGAAAAATTTGAGCTTCTCCGCGCCGGGCCGATCGTGGTAGACGAACGCTCGCATTCCGTAACGGTTGACAGTACAGCCGTCTCCCTCACACCGATCGAATTCGACCTGCTCGCGACGCTGATGCGCTCGCCGGGGCGGGTCTTCACCCGCGCCGACCTGGTCGATCTGCTGGCAGACAGCGGATTTGCCGGATTGGAGAACACACTCAACGTGCACATTCGCAACCTGCGGATGAAGATTGAGCCAGACTCCGCCCACCCGCGCTTTATTGAGACGGTGTTCGGGGTAGGATACCGTTTCCGGAACAGCGAGTAGGCGCGGATGTCTCGCTCGTTGTACTGGAGGCTCACGGCTGCATTCGTGCTGGTGGCGTTCATCACGGCGCTGCTGGTGGGTATCCTCATCCGCATCACCAGCGTCGACCGGCTGAACCGCCTGATCGTCGATCAGCAGCGCGAAAACCTCGAGCAGGCACTGGCTGCTTATTACTCCGTGGTTGGCTCCTGGGACTCGGTAGACGTCAACTGGCGGGCGCTCCAGTTCCTCTCATCGCAGATCCCCAACGCCACCGAAATCCAGGGGGTAACGATCCGCCCCGAGGAGATCATGCGCGTGGACCGGCGCAACCTGTTTGGTCTGGCAGATGCAGATGGTACGGTGCTGGTGGCAATTGATAAAATCCATCCGCGCGGCAGCAACCTCCCGGGGCGGCTGATCCGAAAGGGAGAGCCGGTTGTGGTAGAGGGGCAGACGGTCGGCTATATCCTCACGACCGATTTGCGGCCATCTTTCAGCCCCGCCGAGGCGCTCTTCTTGCAGCGCACCAACCAGGCCGTGCTTATGGCGGTTGCCGGAGCCGTCCTCATCGCGCTGATCACCGGCGGGCTCCTGGCCCAAACGCTCACCAGGCCCATCCGCGCGCTCACCGGCGCAGCCCAGCGGATCGCCCAGGGGCACGCGGGTGAGCAAGTGACGGTCACCTCGCAGGATGAAATCGGGCAGCTTGCCGTGGCCTTTAACAGCATGAGCCGCGAGGTGGAACAGGTGAATAAGCAGCGGCGGCAGATGACCGCCGATATCGCCCACGATCTGCGCACGCCGCTGACCGTCATCGCCGGGTATATCGAGTCGATGCGTGACGGGGTGCTCCAGCCCACACCCCAACGCCTGTCGCTGATCTACACGGAGATCGAGCGATTGCAGCACCTCGTCTCAGACCTGCGCGTGCTCTCTCAGGCGGATGCCGGGGAACTACCGCTCCAACCGCAGCAGCTTTCCCCCACTGCTCTGCTAACGCATGCAGCGGAAACCTTCCAATACGCCGCGCACCAGAAGGAAGTGGCGCTTTCCGTAGAAGCCGCCGCGGATACACCCGATATTCTGGTCGATGAGGCGCGCATGATGCAGATCTTCGACAACCTGATCAGCAATGCCTTGCGCTATACCTCTGCCGGGGGGAGGATCACCCTGCGGGCGCAGCGGGCAGCAGCCGAACACAGCGCCAGCGGTGGGGCGCGCCTCACCGTGGAGGATACCGGCACCGGCATTGCCCCCGAAGAATTACCCAATGTGTTCAATCGTTTCCATAGGGCCGATAAATCGCGCCACACCGAAACGGGTGAGAGCGGGCTTGGGCTGGCAATCGTGAAGGCGCTGGTCGAAGCGCAAAATGGCCGCGTTTGGGCAGAATCACCAGCAGGCCAGGGAACATCCATTCATATTGAGTTTCCTGGCACTGCTTGAAATTTTGATATTGAATACAGTGCGGTTGATGGGCATCATCAACCGCACTGTATTCAATATCAAAATAACCTGTTCTTTTTGCTAGTTGAAACCTGGACTCCTTTTATCTATAATAAAAGAACAAATATTCTATTTGGCGTTGGCTATCGCATTTACGATACCCAATCCGAACAGAACCTTTCGCACCCCGTAATTGGAGGACCTATGCCTACCAAGCTCACCCCCTACCTTTCTTTCCGTGACAATGCCCGCGAGGCCATGCAGTTCTACCAGTCCGTCTTTGGCGGCAAGCTAGATATGAACACCTTTAGTGAGTACCATGCATCTGAAGACCCTAGCGAGGGAAACAAGATCATGCACGCCCAGTTGGAAACCCCCAACGGCTTGACCCTGATGGGGGCCGATACCCCCAACAGCATGCCATACGAAGAGGGTTCGCGAATTAGTGTCACGCTTTCCGGTGAGGATGAAGCCGAGCTGCGCGGCTATTATGATAAGCTGTGCCAGGGCGGTAATGTGATCATGCCATTAGAGAAAGCACCCTGGGGCGACTTCTTCGGCATGCTCACCGATCGCTTTGGTATTTTGTGGCAGGTGAACATCAACGGGGAGCCAGCGTAACATCTGCCTGAATCTCAATAACAACAAAATATCCAAAAAGGCTCATCGTGTGGTGAGCCTTTTTGTTTCGGCAAAAAATTAATCGGATCAATATCACTTCTTCACGAGATTTGAATAGGCCTCCTGTATCTTTAGATCAGGTCCTGCAAGGCAGGAATAACCAACTTCTTAATTTGATAGGAGGAACCACATGGAAAAACGAAACAGAATCATGGGCTTCGTGGTTAGCACGCTGGCGATCGCTGCGATCGCAGGGGCGGCCTTCACATACCAGACCGTGAGCGCCCAGGGAATCACCCCGACGCCCGAAGCGCCGGAAGATACCGCACCTCAACAGGATACGCTGCCCCCAGGAAAGCGGTTCGAGATGCGCGTGGAGGTCAAAGCTGGGGAGATGCAAGAAGACCTGGCCGCCGCGCTGGGTATGGACCTGGAGACGCTCGAAGCCGCTCAGCAGGAAGCCGCCGAAGAGGCGCTGGCCCAGGCTGTTGAACAGGGGCTGATCACCCAGGCCCAGGCTGACCGCATGCTGGAGCGCGGTTTTGCCCGGGGTGGAAGGTTCGCCCCGCATGTGATGGAGATCAACGGCATCGATTACGATGCGCTGCTGGCAGGCGCCCTTAACATTACCGTTGAAGCGCTTGAGGATGCTCGCGAAGAAGCCTTCACCATCGGTCTCGAGCGCGCGGTCAGCGAAGATAATCTCACCCAAGAACAGGCCGACCTGATCCTCGGGCGGCGGGCGCTGTTCGACAACGAAGGCTTCCAAACATCGATGCAAACAGCCTTTGAATCGGCTGTACAGCAGGCCGTCACCGACGGCGTGATCACTCAGGCACAGGCCGATGCAATTTTACAAGGCATGGAAGATCGCGGTGGCATGTTTGAGCGCCGTGGGTTTGGCAGTCGCGGTTTCTTCAGGCGCGGGTTCGGTGGCCGCCTTGGAGGCGGTGATGGTGGGTTCCCCTTCCCCCTCCCCGAGCTTCCAGAGGAGACTATGCCATCCACTGACGCGTAAGTGAATTAGCGGTAAAGATCCTCTTATACGCGGGGCGACCATTTGTATAGGTCGCCCCGCGTGATTTATGCGTATCTATCCGAAAATAGGTTTGGTAACAGATCAGGCGCGAGGCGATTGTGTGAATCGCGGGCATTGCCCGCCTTATAGAGGGTGAATGGTTGGGCAGTTTCTAGTTTTTTGTGTTTTTTGGTACGAGACGGGTAGACCACAATCAACCGTGGCAAGAATAGCTAAACAATAGTCAAACTACCATACAAGAATCGTAAAATCGAAATAAATATGTACTTTAATGGTATAATATTTCAACTTGTAGGGGGACAAACTCACTGTGTATGGTTCGAATCGGTGATCGGTAAGCCGATTTCATGGAATTTGCATGCGGATTGCACGCGGCAAACACCGGTTCATATACGTTGATCCCGCACAGTGGAAAAAAGATCGAAGAGAGGCAAATTAAATATGATCCAGCAGTCCCTTAGCATGGAGTTTGTGGTATTGAGTGCCGTTAAACCTCTTACCGGTATTTTGAACGAAGTTCTCGAACAAAGCAGTTTCCGCATCGAACCGTACCGCAGATTGAGCAGCGCCAACGCGCATAAATACCAGGTGTTCTTTGTTTCCAGTGAACAAACGAATCAAATACCGTGCGGGTGGCTGGAATTTATAGCCAGCAGGCCAGGCAAAACGACCGTCCGTTTTGAGCCGCAGCGTGCTTCAGCAGAAAATGGTGAAAATAATGATATGCTGATATCGCGCCTGTTCTATCTCTTTGTGCAGCGGCTGGTGCAGCTCGAAGTTGTTGTCGCCGGAAAAAGTAATCTCACGAACACATAAACAAGTTAATCGATCAGGAAACCAACAATCGTTGACAGATCGCATTATTGTTTGTTACCATTAACCCACCAAGTGGTTTGGTAACTCCTGCTGATTCCGGCCGGGGCTCATAAGCGTTCATGAATGGTGACCATTCGACCGGGTCTGGGTTTTTATGCGTTTTGCGAAGGACTTCTTCAAAACGCACAAAAAAACCGCCGGTTCCGAACCAGCCGCCATTCGTCAATCAACGAAAGGAGTTGCTGATGACAAGCCGGGTAACAATCGGTTTTCCGCGCATGAACAAAGAATCGGGGGAGAAGCGCGTCTTTTTACCGGCATTTATTCAATACCTCACCAGTTTTGCAGATGTTTATTTAGAAGAAGGATACGGCAGTCGTTCAGGGTTCACCTTTGATGATTTCCGGCAGGGCAACCATGCTGTCCATTTAACGGACCGGCTGCGCGCATTTCAAAAAGATTATGTGATTGTGCTTCGTTCTCCCAACGAAGATGAATTTCCCCTTTTGCGCCGCGGCGCATGCCTCATCTCCATGTTGCACTACCCTACGCGGCCCCGCCGCTTGCAGATCTTGCAAGAATTGGGCATCAACGCCATTTCTATGGATTCGGTGATGGATGACCGCAACGTGCGCCTGGTAGAAAACATGCACGCTGTGGCCTGGAACGGCCTGGAAGTAGCCTTTGACGTGTTAGAACGAGACTGCCCCGATCTGCTGCGCGAAGGGAACCCATATAACGTGGTGATTCTGGGAACCGGCATGGTCGGCAAGTACGCTGTGGACGCGGCGACCAAGCTGGGCAACATTGAGCGCAACACCCGGCACATCTCGTTAAAGGGACCTGGTTCTGTTGCCACGTGTGTTGGGCGCAACATCACCGAATCGCCCGAGCAGATGGAGCGCCTATTTCGCCAGGCGGATATTCTGGTCGATGCGACCAGCCGCCGCGATACAGCATCGCCTGTGGTTCCCAACGATTGGATTGCGTGGCTGCCGCAGCATGCCATCATTTGCGATCTGGCCGTTGACCCCTACCTGCTGGATAACAAACCGCCCGTTGTGCGCGGGGTTGAAGGCATACCGCAGGGTAATCTCAACAAATACGCATTTGCCCCCACCGATTCAGACTGGGATAAGACCGTCCCGTCTTCGATCCCGTCCGCCAACCGGCGCGCTGTGGTCTCCTGCTATTCCTGGCCGGGCATTCACCCTGAGGCCTGCATGGAGCACTATGGTCACCAGTTGGAGCCGCTGCTCGAAGTTCTTTTGACCAAACCCTACGAGAGCATTTCGCTTTCGGGCGGGTACTTTGAGCGCGCCCTGGCCCGCGCCAAGCTGCCAGTGTAAAACGCATGCAGCAAAAAAGCGGGCCGGATGATCCGGCCCGCTTTTTTGCTGCAATTCTGCGCGCTACCGGAGCCAGTTAGAGAGCGACGCTCGTAAAACCGCGCGGTGGAAGAAACCGCCTTTCGGACGGATGTTTTGCACGCCGCCGCTCTCGATAATCGTCTGCATGAGCGGGGCAAGCTGCTTGCCGTACAATTCCATGCACTCTTTTGGCCGCACCCCGGGCCACGAGTAGCACGATACAGACCAGCGCCTTGCGCGGGTATCGATGCAAGGGGGAAGCGAGTCCCATGCGGGGTCATCGGGTGAAAAGATGTATTGGTCCAGGTTGCCCTGCGGGATTCCTTCAATCCCCTTCACCATCTGTATGCCGTCCGGGGTGCATTCGTATGGATCAACAGAAAGATCCAGCAGCACCGCGTGCGGGCGCATAACACCCACCATCGCATTGGGAATGACAGGCCTGCTCGCGTCTGGTCGCTGGGTAGCATCGATCAAGATATCGGTGTACTTGAGGATCTGCTCCATAATCTTTGGATGATTGGTCAGATCGTATTCCACCACCGTCACCTGAACGCCGGTTGCCCCCTCCGCTGCCAATTTGTGCCAGAGCGCCTCATTGCCATAGCGCATCGCCGCCTGGATGGCAAAGGTGCCCACCGCGCCCGCCCCCATCACCGTTGCTTTGATTGGGTTGCGGTTGGGGTCTTCAATGCCCGGAGCCGGGTAGATTTTGGAAAGCACTTCGAAGGCCGCCTGAACACCGTTCCAACCCACCGCGCGCAGATTTTCGATCAGGCGGCGGCCCACATCATCCTTGATCGAATCCAGCGAGACTGCCTCAATGCCCAGGTCACGGAGCAGGCGCACCCGGTTAGGCCGCGTTGGAAAATGCAGCATCGAGATCAGGCAGGCGCCTTTCTGCATCCAGCGCACCTTCTCATCGCCAGGGTAGCGCAGAACGAGCACGTAATCCTGCTGGTACACCTCCTCCAACGGCGCAAAGCGAACGTTTGGGGCATACTTCCGGTAATCATCCTCTGTGAAGCCGATCCCTGAGCCATAGCCATGCTCCAGCACAACATCTGCTCCGCAATCGGCAAGCTGCTCTACAAAGCCCGGCAAGAAGTCGCGCCGCTCACCTGGTTCCTGGTGCATCCGTGCCAGTCCGATGGAAACCCTGTTCATGCTCCTCCTCCTGGCTGCCAGCAAGTGCATCAACGTGTTCGGCGCTGCGCCTTCCCGACAGCAATCCTCCCCAGATTCCGAATTGCATGGTAAAACCGGTTTATCGATTTTTCGTTCTCGTTGGCTCTAAAACCCACCGAGCCAGGCCGTTACCTTAGAACCTATCCAAAATTTTTATGTGTTTGTTGATTGGGTGGCGCTGCCACCCAATCAACAAACACAAGCAATATTTCTCGGATAGATACTTCGTTTCTATCCCAAACATAGTGTTTTGTGTTTGTGGTGCGATACGTAGTCTCGCACCACAAACACAAAAAATAATATTGGAATAGGTTCTTAATCATACCAAAAATGTCATCCAGCGAACCGGTAAACGATGTCTGAATTTTTCAAGAAGGATTATACAGGCGGCGCATTTGTCCTCTTTGGCCGCGAGCATTTACTCTTCCTTGCGCTAATCGCTGCGGTATGTGTGGCGATCGTGCTGCTGCGCAACCGCTTTAGCCCCCGCGCGCAAACGATCACTCGATGGACTCTGCTCGGGCTGATCTACCTGTGCGAAGGCTCGTGGCAGGTGTGGATGCTGGCGACGGATCAATGGACCATTCAGGGCATGCTGCCGCTGTGGTTATGCAGCGTTACATCGTGGACCATGCCGCTGCTGCTGGTGTGGCGCAGCCAGCGGTACTATGAATGGGCCTATTTTATGGGTACCATCGGCGCGGCGCTGGCCCTCTCCACCCCCGATCTGACGATTTACGGCTTCCCGCACTTCCGTTTTATCGAATTCCTCACCCTGCATGGGCTGCTGATTGTGGCAGTGGTGTACATGACAGCGGTGGAGGGCTTTCGCCCCACCTGGAAATCGCTGCCGCGCGTGATCCTGATCACCAACGCCTACTGGCTGTTCTGCGCCGTGGTCAACAGCCTGATCGGCTCCAATTATGGTTATACGCACGGTAAGCTGCCAACCCCCAGCCTGCTAGACGTGCTCGGCCCGCACCCGTGGTACCTTCTCTGGATGGAAGTGCTGGGGATTGTGCTGTGCCTGCTGATGTACCTGCCATTTGCGCTCAAAGATCGGCAATTGCAAGCACAAACTACATGACATTTAGTATGTTTACAAGCCCAGGTTAATTGGATAACATATATCAGGTTCATAAAATTACAGATAACCCTCAGCAGAATAGCCACATTTATTTACACAATGGAAACGACAACAATCCTCCTCGCCTTTGTCACCGGGCTTACCACCGGCGGTTTAAGCTGCTTTGCCGTTCAGGGCGGGCTGCTCACCAGTTCCATCGCCTCACACGCGGAAAAGAATACGCCGCGCGCGAAGCTGCTCCAGCCGATCATGCTGTTTCTTACCTCCAAACTGGTTGTCTACACCTTGCTAGGCTTCCTGCTCGGCTGGATCGGCACAGTATTCTTTCCCTCCGCCGCCGCGCGCGGCTGGGTGCAGATCCTGGTCGGCATTTTTATGGTCGGCAACGGGCTGCGAATGCTCAATGTGCACCCCTTCTTCCGCATCTTCACCTTTGAGCCGCCCAAAAAGATCACCCGCATGATCCGCCGCCAGGCCAAGGGCAGCGAGGACAACACCACAACCCCGATGGTGCTCGGCGCGCTCACCGTGCTGATTCCGTGCGGCGTGACCCAGGTGATGATGGCGACTGCGGTCGGCACCGGCAGCCCGTGGATGGGTGCGGCAATCCTGTTCGCCTTTGTGCTGGGCGCCAGCCCCACCTTTTTTGGCGTCACCTATCTCGTCACCCGTCTGAGCGCCGTCTTCGAGCGCAATTTCTTCCGCATCCTTGGCACAGCCATCCTGCTGCTGGGCTTCTACTCGGTTGAAACCGGGCTGGTGCTCACCGGCTCACCCCTCTCGGTGACGCGCATCATGAACAACGCACGCGCAGATGCTGCCTGGCTGAACCAAACCGGCTCAGCAGGCACGGGCAGCTCGACGGTCAATATCCCCGCGCTGAACGAAGGCCTCAACGGGCCCGCATCCGGTCCGCTGAACATGGGCGACAGCACCGATCTGCGCATCGACGTGTTCAACACGCGCTACAGCCCCGATCTCATTTACGCACCCGCCGACAAGCCCATCAAGTTGACGCTGGTGACAGATGGCGTTTATTCCTGTTCGCTGGCGTTCGTGATCCCCGATCTCAACCAGGAAGTGCTGCTGCGCAACACCGGCGAAACGACCATCGAGATCCCACCCCAACCGGCAGGCAAGAAGATGGACTTTATGTGCTCGATGGGCATGTTCACCGGCCAGATCATCTACCAATAAGAGTAGATGATCTGCCCTTGCGGGCCACTGCTTTTGAAACGCTCCCTTCGGGAGCCTCAAAATAAGGATTCCAGTTTTGAAAAAGCTTCGCTTTTTCAAAACTGGAATCCTTATTTTGATAGGCGGGCAAAGCCCGCGATTCAAGGAGAGAAACTATCGCGGCTATGCATATGCCAATGATTTTTCCGTGTAAGACAACAGAACAGGGTGACCGCGGTCACCCTGTTCTGTTGTCTTACACGGGATTACAGGTATTGCTCAAACCATGCCAGCGTCCTGGCCCACGCGTCAATTGCGGATTCGGCATGGTAGCGCGTGCTGGTGTCGTTGTGGAAGGCATGATCAGCACCCTCGTAGATCACCTTCTCATAGATCTTGTCATTGGCATTCATCGCCTCCTCGATTGCCGGGATGGTTTGGTTGATGCGCTGATCCAGCCCGCCGTAGATGGCCAGCACAGCCGCCTGGATATCTGGCACGTCCTCCACCGGAGGCGGCGGGCCGTAGAAGGGCACAGCAGCCTTCAACTCTGGCATGCGGGTTGCCATTCGCCAGGTCACACCGCCGCCAAAGCAAAAGCCGACCATTCCAACCCGGTCGGTCACGCCAATGCCCTCCGCCTGGAGATAATTCCACCCGGCGCGGAAGTCCGCCACGAACTGGTCGGGGTTCGTATTGCCCAGTACGCCCGGAATTTCATCCGAACTCAGGCCAGCGGTGCCGCCGCTGCGCGAGAGCAGATCCACCGCCAGGGCCACATATCCGGCCTTCGCCAGCCGTCGGGTCACATCCTGAATGTGTACTGTCAGGCCGCGGTTTTCGTGACACACCAGCACAACCGGGCGCTCCGTATCGCCCGATGGTGTGGTCAGATACGCCATCACGGCCTGCCCATCCTCACCGGCAAACGAAACCTCACGCGCATCCACTGCCGGGTCATCCGGAGCGACTGTTCCGGCTGCCTGCGGGGCGCCGCTACCTTCCGTCGCGGCGGCGGTAGGAGCAGCCTCGGTAACTGGCTCCGTGGCAGTTGCAGCTTCTGTGACATCGGGTTGTGTTGGCGCCACAGTAGCCGTGGAGTCGCCAGCCGCCGGCCCGCCGGTGGTCGGAATTACACCACCGGTTGCGGCGGGTGTCTCATTGCCCACTGGGGCGCATGCCGCCAGAATCGAGTTTGCCAGCACCAGGCTGCCTGTCACAGACGCAATCATCCGCAACGCCTTGCGCCGCGAAATACGGCCTTCCTGGTAGTCCTCGGCAAACTCCTCCGCCAGATAGCGCTGAAATAGATTCATCTCTTCCTCCTTCTTCCGTTCTGATCGTGTACCGGTCAACGGTCATCCGTAAACGGTAAACCGTTTGACGTAAGACTAATTATGACAAAATTAGTACACTTTTCAATACGTTGAAATGGAGGAGTGTATGGCATTGCCAAAGTCAACCCCACCCCCGGCCCCGCCCCACGCTTGGGGCGGGGAGAAAGAAAAAGAGGGGTTTCGCGGCCCATGAGGGC
>JAEYTI010000264.1 GCA_023434145.1 Chloroflexota bacterium
ACCAACGGCTATATGGGGTGGAGCCGGAGGTGGGGCCCCGGAATCTTTCATTGCGTCAGCCCTCCTCACGAATAAGTAGGGCCACAGGGAAGCGGGCAAACACGACTTTCAGTTTGGTCTCGCCGCCCGCCACCGTTTCACCGGTGAGAATATTGTGCCACCGCCCCTTGGGCAGGCGCGCGCTCAATGCTTCGTAACGCTGGCCAAAGCGGATTGGGAAACGCGGAACCACAACCAGCACGTTCTTTGCGCGCCGGAAGGCCAGACCGGCGTCTTCATCCACCTGGATCGGCTCGTAAGACGCTCCCTCGCCGAACCATTCGGGGTGGTCGCGGCGCAGGCACAGTGCGCGATGGATCAGCCACAGCTTGGGCAAACCCTCGTCCGCGCGTTCCATGATCTTCTCGGGCGGTGTGTCTTCTGAAAGCGATTCGAGCAGCTTACGCCGCAGGCCATAATCTACCGGGCGGCGGTTGTCGGGGTCGACCAGCGAGAGATCCCACAGCTCGGTGCCCTGGTAGATATCGGGGACGCCGGGTGTGGTGAGTTTGAGCAGGGTTTGGGCCAGCGAATTGATGCGGCCCGGCTCTCGCACGCGGTCGACAAAGCGTTCCACTGCCTGGGTAAAGCGCGTGTCACCCAGCGCGCCTTTGATAAAGGCATCCAGTGCGTTTTCGTAGGCCTCCACCGGCGCAACCCAGGTGGTGTACGCTTTGGCCTCGCGGGCGGCTTTGCGCATGTATTCCTGCGCACGCTCCACGCTCAGCGGCCAGGCGCCAACCAAAATCTGGTAGAAGAGGTACTCTGTGTTGCGGTCGGGGAAACCCTGCTCGCCTTTGCTCTTGTATCGGTCGTTGATCTCGGCCCACTGCTGCACCGCGGCTGCCCACTCCTCGGGTACCTCAGAGATGACGTTGAGGCGGGCGCGCACATCTTCGCTGCGCTTGGTATCGTGCGTAGATGTGGTGAGCATGGCGAGCGGGTAATGCTCCAGCGTCTCCTGGCAGGCGCGGTGAAATTCATCGACGGAGATGCCAAATTCACCTGGGCTGCCGCCCACCTCGTTGAGCGAGACAAAGCGGTTGTAGTTGTAGAACGTGGTGTCTTCCACGCCCTTCGCCATCACCGGCCCGGTAAACTGCTGGAAGCGTGCCACAAACTCATCTTCCAGCGCGCCGCGCGTGCACAGCGAGAGCAAATCTTTGAGGAAATCGAACAGGCGCGGGTCGAGATCGGGGCGGTTCGCTTTGGCGGCCTCCGCCGTCTGCTCGACCACCTTGCGGTCGTGGTCACTGATCTCATCTGGCGGGCAGACGTAGGTGCGGTACACCGGCATGCAGGCGGCGAACTCGGCCAGCGTGTCGCGCACCTCTCCTCGCAGATAGTCGCGGTAGCTGCGGTGCAGCTCGCCGATGGCCATCATCAGTTCGGTCAGTCGCCCAAGGTCTGAGCCGAGCACGTCGCGGGCGGCGAGACGCTTCTTCTCGAGGATCATCTCATGATAGGGCACGTTCAATCCGGTGAACTGCGTATAGATACCCGTCAGCGGAGTTTCACTGGAAGTGTCGACGAACAGATTGTTGACGCGGTGGAGGAAATCGTAGCCGGTAGTGCCGTGCACGGGCCAATCGGCGGGCAGATGCTCGCCCGGCTCCAAGATCTTTTCTACCACGATCCACGCGTTGGGCGCGGCGGCATGCAGGCGCTCGAAGTAGCCCTTGGGGTCGCGCAGGCCATCGGGGTGGTCGATGCGCAGACCGTCGATCACGCCATCTTTGAGCCAGCGCAGCACCAGGGCGTGGCTTTCTTCGAAGACAATCTCATCTTCCATGCGCGTGCCGATAAGGGTGTTGATGTCGAAGAAGCGGCGGTAGCCCAGCTCGCGGGCGCTGATGCGCCACAGGGCCAGGCGGTAGTTCTGGCGACGCAGGAAGGCATCCAGCGCGTCGGGGTCGTTGTTGACCGCATCGAGCACGGCCTGAATATCGTTGAGGAGCGCTGGCTTTTCCGCGATCAGCTTGCCCAGCAGCTCGCGCAGCACTTCTTTATCGCGATAGCGGCGGGTAGCAGATGCGCGGTCGGTGGCGGCAGATTCGGGCAGGCGGTCGTGCGCGCCCGCCAGAAAGGTGAACAGCGGGTCGCCGCTGCGCTCGGCCGCAGCCGAGAGGATCGGGCACAGCGTGTGCGGGTCGACCGGGTAGACATTGTCGAAGTAGCGGACGGTGAAGGAATCCTTGTCAAACGCCACCTTCACTTCGCCAGCCTCCAGAACGCGCCCATAGTGGTCGCCCAGCACAGGCAGCAGCACGGCGTCGCGGTGACGCGCCTCGGGCGGGTCCCATTCGACGTCGAAAAATGCGGCATAGCGCCCGGCAGGACCATTTTCCAGCACATCTTGCCACCAGGGGTTCTCGGGGCTGATCGCCATATGGTTGGGAACCATATCGAGCACCTGGCCCAGCCCGGCTCTACCGAGGGCGTTTTGCATTCGCTTGTGCGCGGCCTCACCGCCCAGCTCGTGGTTGACGCGGGTGTAATCGACTACGTCATACCCGTGGGTGCTGCCCGGCGTAGACTGCAAGTAGGGCGAGGCATACAGGTGGCTGACGCCCAGTTTGGCCAGATACCCGGCGATTTTCGCGGCATCATCGAGGGAGAATTCTGGCCGAAACTGAACGCGGTAGGTAGCGCGCAAGTTCTTAGTCGACATTACACAGCACCACCAGCGAGCGCCCCTGTACTTCAATGCTATCTCCCGCGCCGCCATTCCAGCGTTGGGCCATGGTCTGCTCATCGCCTTCGGTGGCGGGTAGGGGCTGGGTGGTATCGATCACGCGCAGCCAGCGCAGCCGCTCGCCAGTCTTGGGAATGGTGAAGGTAACCGGCTCGTGGTGGGCGTTGAACATCAGGATGAAGCTGTTGTCGGTAATGCGCCGGCCCTTCTCATCTGGGGTGCGGATACCGCTGCCGTTGAGGAAAACCGCTACCGTCTTGGCGTAATCTTCGCCCCAATGTTCTTCAGCCATCTCGTCGCCGGCGAGGTTAAACCAGGCAATATCGGTTGCGCCTTCGCCGTGCAGCGGGCTGCCCTGGAACCATTTGCGCCGCTGGAAGATGGGGTGGCGCTTGACGAACACGATCAGGCGGCGGGTGAATTCTTGCAAATCCTCGTCGGTTTGATCCCAATGGAACCAGGAGATTTCGTTATCCTGGCAGTAAGCGTTGTTGTTGCCCCCCTGCGATCGCCCCAACTCGTCGCCGGCGAGCAGCATGGGCACGCCCTGCGAGAGGAACAGCGTGGTGAGGAAGTTGCGCTGCTGCTGCCTGCGCAGGGCCAGCACACCTTCGTCATCGGTGGGGCCTTCTACACCGCAGTTCCACGAGCGGTTGTGGCTCTCGCCGTCGTTATTGTCTTCGCCGTTAGCCTCGTTGTGCTTCTCGTTGTAGCTAACCAGATCGGCCAGGGTGAAGCCATCGTGCGCGGTGATGAAGTTGATCGAGGCGGTGGGCTGCCGGCCATCGCCGCTGTACAGGTCGGATGAGCCGGTGAGCCGGCTGGCGAACTCGGCCAGGGTGCTCTCGGCCCCGCGCCAGAAATCGCGCACTGTGTCGCGGTATTTGCCATTCCACTCGGCCCAGCCAGGCGGGAACCCGCCCACCTGGTAGCCGCCCATGCCAATATCCCACGGCTCAGCGATCAGTTTGACCTGTGAGATGACCGGGTCCTGGTGGATGATATCGAAGAACGAGCCCAGGCGGTCTACGTCGTGCAGCTCGCGCGCCAATGCAGAGGCCAGGTCGAAGCGGAAGCCGTCGACGTGCATCTCCAGCACCCAATAGCGCAGCGAGTCCATCATCATGCGCAGCACGGCGGGGCTCATCATGTTGAGCGTGTTGCCGGTGCCGGTGTAATCCATATAGTGGCGGGCGTCGCCTTCCACCAGCCGGTAGTAAGAAGCATTGTCGATACCGCGGAAGGCCAGCGTTGGTCCCATCTGATTGCCCTCGGCGGTGTGGTTATAAACCACGTCCAGAATCACCTCGATGCCTTCGCGGTGCAGGGCCTTCACCATCTGCTTGAACTCTTGCACTTGCTCGCCCATCACACCGGCGGAGGCGTAGCGGGCATCGGGCGCAAAGAAGCCGATGGAATTGTAACCCCAGTAGTTGGTCAGCCCGCGCTCCTTCAGGTGGCGGTCGTTGACGAAGTGGTGGATGGGTAAAAGTTCCACCGCGGTGACGCCCAACCGCTTGATGTAATCGATCACCGGCTCGCAGGTCATCCCGGCATACGTTCCGCGCAGCTCGGGCGGAACATCGGGGTGAAGCTTGGTGAAGCCCTTTATGTGGGTCTCGTAAATGATGGTTTTGTGCAGCGGGATGTTAGGCCGCCGGTCGCCTTCCCAATCGAAGGTCGAGTCGGTCACCACGCACTTGGGCATATAGGGCGCGGAGTCGCTTTCGCTGTAAGAAAGATCGTTAGCCCTGTCGCCAATCTGATAGCCAAATAAGGCGTCATTCCAGTCAATAATCCCGGAAATAGCGCGCGCGTAGGGGTCGAACAGCAGCTTGTTCGGGTTGAAGCGGTGTCCGTGCTGTGGCTCGTAGGGGCCATGCACGCGGAATCCATAGCACTGCCCGGGTTTGATTCCCGGCAGGTAGGCATGCCAGACTAAATTGGTTCGTTCGGTAAGGGGGATGCGTTCTTCCTTTTCTCCGTTTTCGCCGCTGAACAGGCACAACTCAACGCCGGTTGCATTTTCGGAAAAAAGGGCAAAGTTCACGCCCTGGCCATCCCAGGTTGCCCCCAAAGGATATGGATTCCCAGGCCAGACTTCCTTATTCATGATGTCTCCTCTGATGAATTCTATTCACACTCTCCCCCAGGTTTCTTTATAGCACAGGGGTCAGAATTCTCACCAGTCGGAGTTTCCCTACGCGATGGAGTAGGGGGAAGTCATGACAAACAGGCAAAAACTTTCTACACCATTATTTGAATCATCTGCACGCCGTTCTCATAGCAGTGTATAGCGACGCGGGTAAGATGTTCCGGGTGGAGGACGCACACGCGCTTGCCGCGCACCGGCACCTCAAAATAGATGGGCGTGCCATCGCCCTGCTGGAGCGGCACATCGCCATTGATGGTGAAGTAGAGCTTCATGTCGCCCGCTTTGGCGTGGTCCATGACCCAGTTTTCCAGCGATTGGTCGATAACAGAATCCATACCTTGCAGCCCTTTCGATACCTGTCACAGCACATGTTCGGGAAAGAAGAGGAAACGCACCGGGCAGGTTGTTAGAACAATTATAGAATAATTGTTCTATTTATGCAAGGGGAAAAACGCCTCACCCCCGGCCCCTCTCCATTTCGCAAGTACGGCGAAATGGAGAGGGGTGCCTTGCTAACCTATGCCTGGGCGGAACAAGGTCCCTCCCCATCACGTAAGAAACTGAACGGGGTGCCTTGCTAACCCACGCCTGGGCGGAACAAGGCACCCCTCTCTATTTTTCGCAGAAAAATGGAGAGGGGCCGGGGGTGAGGCGTCTTCTGGCCCTTGAAACGGAATGCATCCTTTATGTACAATATCTCAACAGGAGTGCCACCATGATCGAATTCATCCTCTACGTAGCCGACCAGGATGCCAGCAAGCACTTCTATGCCGAAATTCTGGGCGTATCCCCTGTCCTCGACGTGCCGGGGATGACAGAGTTTTTGCTCGCGGAGGGGTGCAAGCTGGGTTTGATGCCCAACCGCGGCATCGCGCGGATCATTGGCGGCGCGCTGCCAGACCCAGCGCAAGGAACCGGCATTCCACGCGCGGAACTGTATTTGCATGTTGCCAACGCGGAAGCAAGGTATGAGCGGGCAATGCAAGCCGGGGCAAAGGTGATCAGCCCGGTGAGCGCGCGTGATTGGGGTGACCGGGTCGGCTATGTGTCGGACGCGGATGGGCACGTGATCGCGTTTGCGGAAGCAGTACGCTAACATGTAGTGGGGTGCAGGATGGCCAAAAAGAAGAAAATTTCCATCACCATGGAGGGGGACGAGATCTCTTTCATTATGATTGATGGGAGGGCGTACACCAGCCCGGACGATATCGTCAACAGCGAGGACCGCAGAAAAGTGGAGCGGATGATCGCCAACGCGGCGGAGGACTCGGCGGTAGTAGATCCCGCGGAGGATGACTTCTGGAGCGAGGAGGAGAAGGAGCAGTTCTGGCAGTTGGAGCGCGATTCAAAGAAGATCCCGCCACTGATTGCCGGGATCTTTGGGCTGGTTTCGGCGATCACGCTGATCATCGCCATCATCTCAGGTGTTGGCGCGTACCGGCAGCAGGCTACCGAGCTCTCGGCCCCGGCGATGGTGATGGATACCGTGATCCGCACCTCGACCGACTCGGAGACCGGCGACCGGACGGACTACTCGCACCCCATTGTGGCATTTGACGCCGCCAACGGCAGGCACTACGAGATCGAGCTGGCGGAAGGCAGCTACCCGCCCGAATACGTGGCAGGCGACACGGTGACCATCCTCTACAACCCCGAACGCCCCCAGCAGGCGCGTGTCCAATCCACCTCCAGCACCATGCTGCTGTGGCTGCTGCCAGGGATCACCGGCACGGTGGGGCTGGCCTTCCTCGGCGCGGCGGTGGTGGTGTATAAGGTGCTGATGCCGTCGAAGGAGGAGAGTCTGCCGGAGGGGGTGAAGGTGGCGTAGATAACATGCCTATACCAGACCCCTCCATCTACCTTTCCGATCTCGTGCGCACGCTGCGGGCGCACTGGCCCGAGAACCGCACGGTCAACATTGCCTGCCATGGGCACAGCGTGCCCGCCGGGTACTTCGCCACGCCGCTGGTTAGCACCTTCGATGCGTACCCGCACCTGCTGCACCGCGGGCTGAAAGACCGCTTTCCCTTCGCGGTGATCAACGTAGTGGTCACCGCCATTGGTGGTGAGACCTCGGATCGGGGCGCGGCGCGTTTCGAGCGCGACGTGCTGGGCTTTCTGCCTGATGTGGTGACGATTGACTACGGGTTGAACGACCGCCGGATTGGGTTGGAGCTGGCGGAGAGATCCTGGCGGAAGATGATCGAGAAGGCATTGGAAACGGGGGCCAGCGTGATCCTGCTGACGCCGACACTGGATGCGGCAAGCCGCCTGGCAGACTCGGTGGACGGAGGCGCGCTGGCGCAACATGCGCAGCAGATCCGCATGCTGGCAGATGCGTACAGCGTTGGACTGGCAGACAGCTATGGGGCGTTTCATGCGTACTTGGAGCGTGGGGGAGAATTGAGTGATCTGCTCGCGTGGCCCAATCACCCCAACCGGCGCGGGCACGAGCTGGTTACGCAAGCGCTGCTTCGCTGGTTTCCTGCCCTTTAAACGCACACCGCCAGCGCACTTGCCCCCGATGTGCCTGGCTGATGTGTGAACGGCTATGTGATAACCACTACTACCGCGAAAATTAGGTTTGGGCTGGGCTCCCGGTAGCAGGGAGTAGTGCCGTTCAGGACTTACTGATGATGATTTTACGCGATCTGTTGGGGAATCTGTAGGTGGGCCTTCCCCTCTCGGGGGTAGGGAATCCCCCACCCACCTAAGTACAATTGTACTGGGAAGGGTGATACAATTCTACTACGGCAGATTTTCTCCCCGCCCGGCGGTGAACAGGCGATACCATTCCTCGCGGGTCAGCTCGACGGTATCGCCAAGGGCAGAGGCGGCGATGCGGTCTGGCTGCGTGGTGCCGATGACGGCCTGGATGCGGGCCGGGTGGCGCAAAATCCAGGCGACGAGGATGGCCTCGTCGGGCACGCCTTTCTCCTGGGCCAGGTCACTCACAATATCGGCGGCGCGGGCGATGGTTTCGTTGGGATGGCCCGGCTCGCGCCCGGTCAGCACGCCCCTCGCCATCGATCCCCACGACTGGAGCGTGATGTTGTGCAGGCGGCAGTACTCGATGGTGCCTTCGTTGCGCGTCAGCCTGGGGTTGTTCTGGTTGAAGATGATGCCTTCGTCGAGCATGTGGGGATGGATGATGTTGAACTCCACCTGGTTGGCGACGATGGGCTGGTCCACGTAGCGGCGGAGCAGGTCGAGCTGGGCGGCGGTGTGATTGCTGACGCCAAACCAGCGCACCTTGCCAGATTTGTGCAGCTCGGAGAGGGCGCGGGCCACTTCCTCCGGCTCCACCAGCGGATCGGGGCGGTGGAGCAGCAGCACGTCCAGATAGTCGGTTTGCAGGCGCTTCAGGCTGCCTTCCACCGAGCGGACGATGTGCTCGTAGCTGAAATCAAAGCGGTGGGGCGAGGTGGGGTCGGGCTCGCCGGCGAAGCGGATGCCGCATTTACTCTGCAAGAGGATCTGCCCGCGCAGGTTGGGCACTTCGCTCCAGATTGCGGAGAAAACCTCCTCGGATTTACCGCGGCAGTAGATATCGGCGTGGTCGAAGAAGTTGATCCCGGCATCCAATGCCGCTCGGATGCTGCGCACGGCCTCCGCACGGTTCTCGGGGGCGATGGGGCTGCTGTCCCAAGATCCGCCAAGCGGCATGCAGCCGTAACCTACGCGGGATACTTGAAGATCGGATGTGCCAAGGGGTTGCAGGTTCATGACAGGCTCCTCTTGATGTAGTTTGGTACATTATCTCTTAATACGTTGGCAAGCTGTTAGAGGAATACGGATGCATTTCCGATGAATTAATTGGTAAATTCGACAAATAAGGAACACTACGCAATATAATGGATTTGTTGTAACTGCTGGGGCTGGTAGCGTTTTTGTGTGTTGTGAGGGAGTGGCACAGCAACTCCCTCACAACACACAAAAACCCATATCCAACTGAGTCGTTATGATTCGTTCTCTGGTGAACGACAGCATCCGAAAAATACGGGGAAATCATGGGACCATATTCTCACCACGTTCTTGCCACGAAACTAGAACCATTCATTCATCCGGAAGACCGAAATGCGTATTATTGGGGCGCGGTCGCCCCCGATATCCGCTATCTGGCGAATATGCGTCGGGATACAACGCACTTGCGTGTTGAGCGGATCAAAGAACTGATGGTTTGTTATCCAGATTTGCTTTCCTTCTTGCAGGGCTATCTGGTGCATGTATTAATTGATCAAATGGATATTTCGCAAATGGTTAGTGCAGCCTTTCCATTGAACGTGCTCAAAAGGGCGCTGCCCAAAAGCATTTCACCCCAGCAGATGACCATGCTGGTTGAAATGTATTTCCTAAAATCAGGAGTTGCCGGAGAGGCGCTATCGGGCAAGCATAATGAAGTGCTAACAAGTTTTGGAATTTCACCCGAGCAGACACAAGTATTCCAGGAGGCACTACGAGAATATTTCGAGAACCGGTCCTTTGAAGCGGCGGTCTCTGCTTTTCAGAAAATCGGTATGATTGAAGATTCTCGCCTGGAGAAGTACAAGAACGCTTTTCATGCGATGCAGAAGCGAAAAGTATTGACTGGCCTTTTGATGCTCAGCATAAAAAATGCAAGACTGGAATCAAGAGGAATAGAACACGTTCGAGCTCAATTGGATGCGGCATAAAAGTACATTAGCCCATCTGTACGTTCACGCAAGGAGTGACCCATGGCATACGAACGTTTGATCGACAGGAATGCCCAGCCATCCGACGCGGACATGATCGGTGTGATCGGAGCGCCGCTGGCGGAGGCGTGGACCGAACTGCGACGTTTCCTGGTGGAAACGTACAGCATCGAACCCACCATGAACTTTGGCGGGCCGCGCTACGGCTGGAATATTCAGCATCGTAAGGGCGGGCGGCCGCTGTGCGAGATGTACCCGGAGTGCGGATCGTTCACGGCGCTGGTGATTTTGGGCAAGAAGGAGCTGGACGAGGCGCTCGAGCGATTGGACACGTTCGGCCCGACCGTACATCGTGCGCTGACCGACACGCCGCGCTTCCACGACGGCTGCTGGATGTACATGCGCATCACCGACCCGCAGACGAGCATGCAGGATGTACGGGATATCGAACAGCTTATTTTGTTGAAGAAGAAGCCGCCGAAAAAGAAATGATGTGCCTCTCTGCCTGATTACGCGGCTTAATCTGCCTTGGTTTCACCTCTGGGGAGAAAAAAGGCCGCCGGAAGCCCAACCAGCATCACCAGCACACTGGTGGTGATGGCCGCGCGCAGGCCGTAGCGGTCTGCGATTGCGCCGACGATTAGCGTGCCGACCGAGATGAGCACAAAGTTGAGCGCCATGTAGATGCCGTTGGCTAGCGAGCGGTATTCGCTGGCCCAACCGAGCACCAGGGCCATCAGAACGGGGGTGGTGGAGAGCAGGGTAAAGCCGACCAGCAGCAGCGCGGGCACCATCCACCATCCGCTCACGGCGACGCTGCCGCTTACGGCGACGCTGCCGCTTACGCTGAGGAACAGCAGCACCGAAAGCGGCCCCAGCAGGGTCAGCGCAATCAGGATGCGGCGGCGGCCCAGTCGGTCGGAGATGACGCCGAAGAACAGCGCCCCGGCAACCGCGGCGGCTTGCATCACCGAGAGCGAGGAGCCGGCAAGCTGGTATGCTACGCCTTCTTCTGTGAGAAAGGTGGGCAGGAAGATGGTGCATGCGGCGAACAGCAGCGAGCGGGTGCCGATCACCAGCGCCATCGGCAGGATCAGCGGGCGCATGCGGCGCAGGGCCTCGCCCCAGGGCAGGCCTTCACCGGCGGGCGGTAGTCGGGCACGTTGCGCAGGCGAATGTACAGCACTACCGAGGCAGCGATCCCGCCAATCATCAGCCAGGGCAGCCCGCGCGGGGTGAGCAGCGTGACGGCTGCGACCACCAGCACCGGCGAGAGCGTGCGTGCCAGCTCGCCCGCTACCATCCAGTAGCTCATACCGCGGCCCAACTGCTTGCCCGAGAGCAGCCCGGCGATCACCGGGCCGATGGCGTGCAGGCCTGCCGAACTGAGCCCCGCCACAATCATCAGCAGGATCAGCACAGCGTAGCTGGGGGCCACGCCCATCAGGCTCATCATCACCGCCGATATCGCCGGGCCGAGGACGACCAGCATGCGCAGGTTCACCCGGTCGCCAAAGTGGCCGATCACCGGCTGGATCAGCGAAGGCACCTGATAGAAGACGCTCAACAAGGCTGCGGCGGTTTTGGTGAGGGCCAGATTCTCGATCAGGATGGGCAGCAGCGGGGCCAGGAATCCGCTGTAGGTGTCGTGGACGCCGTGCGCCGCGGAGACGGTGATGACTCCGACAGTGTCGAACTCAGATTTTTCGGCAGGGGTGGAAATATGCGCGGTTTTAGCGATATCGGTCATGGAACTCCTATAAGGGAAACGCCTCACCCCGGCCCTCTCCATTTTCCAAAAGCGGGAAAATGGAGAAGGTGACTTGTTCCGCAAATGTTATTGCACTGCATGTTACTCCCTCACCATCTCAAATTTCCAGTAAAACGGAGAGGGTGCCTTGGAAACCAGCATGAATTGCGGAACTGGGCACCCTCTCTATTTCGCTTGCGAAATGGAGAGGGCCGGGGTGAGGCGTTTTAACGTACCTTCAATCCGGGATTTCCCGGTTCCTCATTATAAACCACGGCGTCGGCGCGGGCTTCGGGGCGATACTGCGCGAGATACGCTTGCTGAGCGGGGATGTAGCGTTTCGTATAGCGATCGATCACTGCCTGCGGTTCGCCGAACAGGTCCGCATCGCGGAGCACGGCCCGGCGCAGCACTTCCTCAAACGGTACGTGGACGAAGATCACATAGTCCCAGCAGTCCGCAAGCTCGGGGCGCAGCAGGAACACACCGTCGAACAGCAGCACGGCATCAGGGGCGGCTTCGACCGGGGCGTTCACATGCGCGGCGTCGGCGCGGAAGTCGAACAGGCCGGTCTGAATGATCCGCGAACCGCCCGGGCCTAACGGATCAAGCAGCCGGCGCAGTGCGGGCAGATCAAACGAGTCGGCGTAATAGCCCTCTGGCGAATCTGGCCCAAGGCGGTAGCGCACCTCGCGCGGGTTGTGGAAGCGGTCAATCGAGGCACGGATCACAGGCCGGTGGGGCGTGATGACCGCCGCAAGTTCATCTGCCAGGGAGGTTTTGCCCGCCGCGTCCACGCCGTCTACGGCCACGCGCAGCGGTCGCTGCAGTAGCAGCGGGCGACCTGGGCGCAGGGCCAGCAGCACCCCGGCGAGCGTTTCGAGCAGTTCTACGCGTTTCAATCGCGGCCTTTTAGCGCACCTTGAACAGGAAATCCATCGTCAGGCGGTGTACCTCGTGCTGTTCGTCATCCAGCAGCACGCAGTGGCCCGATTTGCTCATCCAGTGCAGCTCTTTGAGCTTCGAACCCACCGAATCGTAGACGATCTGCGCCCCGCGCGGCACGACGGTGCGGTCAAAGCGGCTTTGAACGATGAGGATGGGCTGCTGGATGCGCGGCAGCAGCGGGCGGACCTCTTTTTGCAGCTTGAGGATCTGCTGCGCGCCCATCAGCGGGTTGACGTTGTAGCCCTGCCAGGTGGTGTTGCCGGTCAGATCGGTTTTGGGCCGGGTTTTGATGATGGGGGCGAACAGGCGCAGTTGCAGCCGCTGCCAGAAGGTCAGCGGCAGCATCAGGGCGGGGGCGTAGGTCAGCACCGCGGCGATCTCGGGGTGCTGGGCGGCGAGAGCCAGCGAGATCAGCCCGCCGTTGGACTCACCGCCGACGATGACGGTCTGGCACTGCGCGGTCAGCTCGCTGTAAGCGATCTCAGCGGCTTCGAGCCAGTCGCGGTACGTGCTGCGGTTGAGGTCATCGGGGTGCGTGCCGTGGCCGGGCAGCATCGGCGCGTGGACGGTGTAGCCCAGCCGGTTGAGCACGCGCCCCAGCTTGCGCACTTCGGCGGGCGTGGCGGTGAAGCCGTGGAAGAGGAGGACGCCCTTATTGTTCGTGCCGGGCAGGGTGAAGGGGTCGCCTTCGAGGTGGGGGTTGTGGATGTAGGGGTTGGGCATATATATTCCTGTAAAGATTGGGGTCTGTGGAAGATGATCTGGTTCTATGCATCTTCCGCCGGGCGGTTGAAACCGCGGCAAAGAACCGAAACCCCACCTTCGTGGGGTTGAAGAGTATGAGTCAGGTGATGATATCCATCTGTTCTTCGTGTTCGAGCAGGGTGTTGTTGGCGTGGTGTGTAGCTTGACTTTTGATGTAAGTTATCACCCGCTCTAGTTCGTGTTCAGATTTTGAAAAAGCGCCATACGCTCCTTGCCATTGGAAGTTACCATTCGGGCATATTTCGTGATTCATCAGGTGTGATGAGGCCCCTTTTATATCCTTTACCAGATCAGAAATGGATAACGCCGGATGGTAGTTCACCAAAAGGTGAACGTGGTCATCAACACCACCGATAATGAGCGCCTGACAACCAAGGTTCAGACACCGTTTTGCCATCGCATCATAAAGTCGATCGCGAACATCTTCTGAAATGACCGGGGCGCGATCCCATGTAGACCAAACCAAATGAACATAGAGTTTTGTGAACGGTGAACGCATCGATGTTCTCTTTTCTTTAACCCCACGAAGGTGGGGTTTCGGTAGGTTGCCGCGGTTTCAACCGCCAGGCAAAAAGTGGCAGGTATTAGTTGTACGCCAGCATCGTGCTGAACGGGCGGAACCCCACCTTCTCATACACCCTGCCCGCCGCTTCATCCGCGGCGGTGAGGGTGGCGATCTGCCCGCCCTGGGCGAAGATCATCTCGGCGCACCTGCCCGCGAGAACCGTGGCGATGCCCCGTCTCCGGTAGGATGGGCGGGTGGCGATCCCGGCGACTTCGGAGATGCCGTCGATGATATTGCCGAAGCTGGCGGCGGCGACCGGCACGCCATCCAGGCGGGCCAGCAGGCTCGTCCAACCGGCGCGCAGGTTGGCGCGCTGGATTTCGATTTCCTCCGGCGGGATGTCTTCGCCATTCTCATCCGCCGGTTCCTCGTTGTCGAAACCGGCGTGCTGCGCGATCACGAAACCTTTTAGGTGCTCCGCGGGACTTTCGGGGATCAGGTGCACGATTTCTAGTCCGGGCACGGCAGGCGCGGGGCGGTAGGTCTGCGGGGTGCAGATCATGCTCCATTGACGGGCTTCTTCGCTGAAGCCGTTTGCTTGCAGCAGCGCGGGCAGCGCGGGCGCGAAGGCTTCGAAGAACTCGAAGCGCGGGGTGCGGCCTTGCTCCATAAAGATCTCACGCAGGCGGGCGAGCGTGCCGGGCAGGGCGGGATCGTCCGCGCGCACCGGCTCCTCGGGGATTGCGTAGCTGAAGTAGGGGAACGGATCGGAGGGATGGAAGAACAGGGTGAAGGGCGGCAGCGGCACGGCCGCATACTGCGAGCGGGCCAGATCGCGCAGGTAGGATTGGATGCGGTCAACCGGCAGGGCGTTTTCTTTCATGCGTTACTCTGCCAGCGGGGTAAGCAGGGCGCGTACGTGCTGGCGCAGCCCGGCCTCAAGCGGCGTAGATGGCATGCACGCGCCCGATTCGCGCAGGCGGGTGAGGTCGTAGATGCGGTGGCACAGGAAGGGGGCCGACTCCAGGTGCTCGGCCAGCCACTCGCCCACACGCAGTTCCTCGATGTGCAGGTCTACGCCCAATATGTCAGCGATGATGCGGTAGTAGGCGCGCGACTCGATCATCTGCGGTCCGGCGGTGTTGAAGATCTGCCCGTAGGTGCGCGGGTTTCCGGCCAGCGAGAGGATGGTCTGCGCGAGGTCAGGGGCGAAGATGGGCTGCTGCAGGAAGTAGCCCCCGCCCACCAGCCGCAGCGTCTCGCCGCTGACCATGCGGTGCAGGAGCTGCGGGTCGCGACCGTGGGCAGGCAGGCAGCCGAGCTGCGAACCGGGACCGTAGATGTGCCCGGGGCGCAGCACCGTCCAGGCCAGGGGCGGCTGGGCGGATTTTTGCAGGGCCAACTCGGCCTGGCGCTTCTTGCCGCCGTAGCCATCGCTCAGGAAGTCGGCGTCGTCTTCGCGCTGGGGGAAGCGGCGGCGGGAGGGGTCATAGACAAAGTCGGTAGAGACCATCACCAGGTGACGGGCGCGGTTGACCAGCACGGCAGCATCCTGGGCGGTGTCTTCAGGCGTAAAGGCGATGCAGTCCACGGCCAGGTCCCAATCGACCCCGGCTGTAGCGATGGCGGCTTCAAACCCGGCGGCGTCTTTGCGGTCGGCGATCAATGGAACCACGCCGGAGGGAATCGGCCGGTGCCCGCGCGTGACGGCCCACACGCGGTGCCCCTGCTGCATGGCGAGGCGGGCCAGCGTTCCGCTCAGAAATCCGCTGCCGCCGATGATGAGTATTTTCATTGCGTTTGTCATGACCATCCTCCGATGAGTTTTTTCTCCGCGATCACCCAGGCGGTTGTGCCCTCGGTTTCTATGCGAGCGTCCAGCCCTTCCTCCTCTAGCATCTCGCGGATAGCGGCGGGCGAGCGGAAGCGGCTGCCCATCAGCGCGAGCGTCTCGGCCAGGGCGATCACTTTCACGCTGAAGTGGCGGATATTCGGCTCTTCGATCACCAGCCGCCCGCCGGGGCGCAGCACCCGCGCCAGCTCTTCCGCCGCGCGGGTCTGGTCGCCAAAATGGTGGAAGGCATCCACCACCAGGATGCGGTTGAAGGTGCCGTCCGCGAAGGGCAGCCGCTCGACCCGCGCTTGCGTAGGGATCAACGCGCCCTCTGGTCCCGGAGACTTGAGCGCGGTCTGGCGCAGCATGGGCTGCGATAGATCGCTGATCACCAGCCGGTCGACCATATCACACAAGGCAGATGCAACGCGGCCGGTTCCGCCGCCTGCGTCCAGCATCCAGCCCCCAGCGGGCAGGTTTAACAGGCGCGCCAGCCGCTCGGCGTCAGGCGGGCGGATCACACGGTCGTAAAATGCAGCGAGCAAATCAAAGTGGCGATTAACAGGCATGATGTTTGCCGATCATGGAGGCCCCAGCCAGCCAAATTCGCGGAAGTCGATCTGATCGTCTTTGTCGAAGTACACGCCTTCCTCTTCGAGCAGCTCGCGCTGGCGGATCTTGCCAAACGGATCATGAATGCTGATCTTGCCCTGACGGTTGATCACTCGCTGCCAGGGCACGTTGGGGTGGCTGCCCGAGTGCAGGGCGGCCATCGCATAGCCAACCATGCGCGCGCTGCACCCGCCAACGATGTTGGCAATTTGCCCATAGGTAGCCACGCGTCCCGGCGGGATCTGCTGGACCAGGGCATAGATGCGCTCATACAGCGGCGCTTCTGGCGGTTGTGCGGAGTCAAGGGGTTCATTCATAAACTGTTATAATGATCCAAAGGTAGCTGCTCGGGTAAGTGTTTGTGATGGGTATACGATGAAGCGCAACGCAAACCCATCACAAACACTTACCGGCTGAGAAAGTACATCCAGACGATGCAACAGGCTTTTCTGGAGTCTAGCATAGATTGGCCGGGGGATGGTATGGTTCGAGGGCACACGATATGCGCCAGGACTTAATCGGAGAAACGCTGCTCAACCAGTTCCGGGTTGAATCATTCCTTGCTGCCGGCGGGATGGCGACCATTTATCGCGTGTGGGACGTACAGCGCATGGTTCCGCTGGCAATGAAGGTGCTGCATCCCGAGCTGGCCGCTGACCCGGCGTTTATCGCCCGGTTCGAGCGCGAAGCACAATCGCTGCAAATGCTGGTGCACCCGCATATCGTGCCGTTTTACGGGCTGTACCGCGCCGGTGATATCACCTTCCTGCTGGAGCGCTACATCGATGGCCCATCGCTCGACGAAGTGCTGCGCAAGCGCGGCGGCAGCCCGCTGCCGATCCGCGACGTGCTGGTGCTGTTCAAGTCACTTTACACCAGCCTGGGCTATGCCCACGCGCAAGGCATCGTTCACTGTGACGTAAAGCCCGGCAACGTGTTGATCGACCAGGGCGGGCACGCCTACCTGACCGATTTCGGCATCGCCCGCTTTATGGATTCGTCTGTCACCACGTCCTCGGCGCTGGGTACGCCGCTGTACATGTCGCCGGAACAGATCCGCGGCGAGCGGCTGTATCCCGAGTCCGATATCTATTCGCTGGGCGTGCTGCTGTATGAGCTGGCGACCGGGCAGCGGCCCTTCCGCGGTGACATCGACGTGCCGGGCGGGGCCTCCAATACCCCATCCGACCGCATCCGTTACCAGCACCTCACGCAGCTGCCGCAGAACCCGCGCGCCCTGCGCCCCGACCTCCCCGAAGGCGTGGCGCGGGTGATCATGCGAGCGATGGCGAAAGATCCGCGCGAGCGGTACAAAAACGTCCAGGAAATGGCGGTGGAGATTGAGCAGGCAGTGGGGGCGCGGATGGATACGCTGCCTGACCGGGTGCGCCTGCTGGAAGGCGCCGCCCCGGCGTATGATGGCACGATCCCGCTGCGGCCTAATGAGGCTGTCGGCTCCGATCCCGACGCCTGGCCGTGGAACAATCCGCCACCCGGCGCATACACCCCGCCGCCATCGGGCCAGTACCAGCCGCCTCCGCAGACTCTGCCCGGCCCCCCGCCGGATAATTACACTTTCGACAGTGCTTCGGTACAACCCGTCAAAATACCCCGTCGTGGTGGAATGGAACGCTGGCTGGCGCTGATCACCGCGCTGGTGCTAATGGGCGTTTGCGTGGTGTTTGGCGTTCGGGCGGCGCGCGGGCTTGGCTTGCTCCCCGGCATGCCAACGGTGGACCCAAACGCGGTCGCCACCAGTGTTGCCGCCGCGGTAACCAATACCGCCGTCGCTACGCTGACCCCAGAGGCCACCCGCAATGCTGCCGCGACGGAGATGTTCGCGATCACGCAGACGGCGGAAGCCATTGGCGCAACCCAAACAGCCGAAGCTGCCGCGGCGACCGGAACGGCAGAAGTGGAGGCGACCGATACTGCCGCCACGCAGACTGCATCCGTCACCGAGCGGCCGCCGATGGGCTTCCCGGGTGGCGGGCAGATCGCCATCGTCCAACGCCAGGGTGGCGTGGATCGCTTGAATTTGCTGGATGCCGCCAATGGGACTGCATCCGTTATTCCGCTGGTGCCCAACGTGGAACCGGACCTCTCGCACGCGCCGCAGTGGTCGCCGGACGGTCGGCGCCTGACGTGGATGAGCCGGTACGATGGCCGGATGCACATCGTGGTGATGGATATGGACGAGCAGGAACCGTATCAGCTCCCCAGCGCGGAGAATTACCCCAACGTTTCCTCACCCGCATGGGTCGATAACAACCGCGTGTCGTTCTACGCCTCGAGCAATGCGGCGGGCTGGGTCGTGATTGCGGATGGTTCCACTGGCGAGGAGCTTGATCGCACTGAGCTGGATTTCTACCGCAACTTGTTCGTGTGGAACACCCTTGGGCAGGTTGCCTTCGTGCAGCAGATGAACGGTGTGTACGAAGTGGCGATTGCCGGGTCGGCGCGCGGCACAGACTACCGGCCGGACTCGGGCGGCGAGGAATATGCGCCGGCATGGTCACCAGATGGCGGCTGGGTGGCCTTCCAGTCCGATGCGCAGCGGGAACCGGGGATGAACGAGATCTGGATATCGCGCGATGATGGCGCGGAGATGCGCCGGGTGACAAACAGCCCGGAAGGCACCTGGTCGCGCGCGCCAACGTGGTCGCCGGATGGGCGCTTTATCGCCTATGTTTCGGATCGTTCGGGCAGCATCGGCGCGGACTTCGGCGAGCTGTTTATTGTGGAAGTGGCGACCAGCGAAGTGCGGCAGATCACGCAGACGGGCGGAGCAGTGTACGACTGGCGGCCTGCCTGGAGGCCCTAAATATAGTTTTATATTTCTGAAGAATGGTGACTCTGTCACCATTCTTCAGAAATATAAAACTATATATTCGGTAACTGCCAGTCGATCTCTGGCTGGCCGGTTTCTTTCAGATAGGCGTTGATCCTTGAAAACGGCTTGCTGCCAAAGAACCCTCGTGCCGCGGAAAGCGGCGAGGGATGCACGCCGGTGATCACGTGGTTTTGCTCCACGTCGATCAGGGGCAGTTTCTTTTTAGCGAAGTTGCCCCACAGCACAAATACTGCCGGCCCGGGGCGCTCGCTGACCGCTTTGATTACCGCGTCGGTGAAGTTCTCCCAGCCTTTGCCCTGGTGCGAGCCGGGCTGGTGGGCGCGGACGGTGAGAACGGCGTTGAGCAGCAGCACACCCTGCTCAGCCCACGCTGTCAGGCAGCCGTGGTTGGGCATGGTCGCGCCAACGTCATCTTTCAGCTCGCGGAAGATGTTGAGCAGCGAAGGCGGCGGGCGCACGCCGGGGCGAACCGAAAAGGCCAGGCCGTGCGCCTGCCCATCATCATGGTACGGGTCCTGGCCCAGAATCAGCACGCGGACGCGCTCGTAGGGGGTTCGCTCGAGCGCGTTGAACACATCCGGCTCCGGCGGGAAGACGGTGTGCTGGGCGCGCTCCTTCTCTAAGAAGGCTTGCAGTGCGGCGTAGTACGGCTTATCCATCGCATCCTTCAGGATGGGCTGCCACGAAGTAGGGATCGGTGGGGTCATTAGAGACCGATTTGCAGCCCACCCGATTTCTGCTGGCGGGCTGCTGCGGGCGGAGCGATACGCGTTCCCTTCGGGGCGCGCTCGGGCACGCAGATATGTTCTGGCTGGAAGTGCTTGCCCGCGCCGTGGCAGTCGGAACACGCCATCCAGTAGAGGATGGAATTCCCGCAGCGGTTGCACATACCCAGCACGTGCAGCTTGCGCCTCTCACCGGCGCAGGCGGCGCAGTTTTCCCAAAGGGTCTTACCGCACGTGGCGCATTCGTCCAGGTCCGGCACCGCTTCGGTATAGCGATGCAGCAGCCCATGCGGGCCGGGTGAGTGTTCCGTTCCTTCACAAAATGGGCATAACATGATCTTCTTCCTTTCCCCCTTTCTCGTCCGGCGTTTAACCCTGTTTCAGGCTGGCTGAAAAACAGGACTATTTCAGTATAGAAAGTCAGGTGGTGGCGCGCAATAGTGGCTTCCCATCTGCGGGGCGGTGGAAAACCCTAACAACCCCTGCCGCGCGAGCCAGGCACGCGAATTTAATTGTTAAAGCCCTGGGGCGCATTAACTGGTTTTGCCAGAACGAACAGGCGGCCCCACGAAAGCTCGCCGTTTGCCTCGATGCAGGTTTGGAAGACGAGCTGCCCGGCGGAGGTGTAAACGCGGTCGAACACTTGCGAGTAGCTGAGCACATGGTAGTTGGGGTCGGAGAGATCGACGAAATCGGAGCGCGGGTCGTGCGGGCTGATGGCCTGATAGCTCTGCATGCCGGTAACTTCGTAGTACCCCTTGCGCCCGTCGCCGTAGACCACCACCACCATTTGCCCCTGTTTGAGCCGGAAGAAGGTTTTTCCGCTGAGATAGTTGTGCGCCAGAATGCCGGTCGTGCCGTAGCGGGCGGGCGTGGAATACTGAGTGAGTGTCTGATCCTGCGGCGAAACGAACGCTTCCTCTCCACCCGGCTGCATGACCACCGGCAGCGCAAACAGGCCTGGAACGTAGACGCCGGTGACCATCTGCGGATTGTTGTTGATCAGCGAACCGGCGAAACGGTTCAGCTCCGGCTGGGCTGCGGCGGTGAGCGGAATTACGCCTTGTGGCATCGTCAGCGGTGTGGGGCTGGGCAGGCCCTCGGGCGGCGGGTTGAAGACCGGGGCAGTCTGCGGGTGCGCCGAACCGGCTGCCAGGTTTGCCTGCGGAGCCGCCGTGGGTATGGTGAGGACCTCAACAGGCGCAGCGGGCAGTTGGGTGGGGGCAAGGACCCCAGCAGCGGACGGATCAACCGCTGCTGGGGCTGCGCCTGCCTCCGCGGCCGGGCTGGTGACCGCGGAGGCAGAATCTGCTGCTGCCGGAATGGCTGCAACGGGGCGCGCCAGGTTAGGCAGCAGCAGGCCCATCAGAATCGAAACCGCGATGACCGCGGAGAATATGTATTGAGGTTTCACGGTCTGCTTTCTAAATGCGACTATTCCTGTATGCTCCCAAAAAAGATGGGAGTTGGGACAGGCAAATTTCTGGGAGAGAATAACCGATAATAGAAAATCTGTACTAATTATAAGCAAAAATCCAGTGATGAGAAGGGTGATTTTGAGGTTCTTTTGGAATTGCCTTGCACAACAAAGGCTGTTCCCAGGTGCCTGGATTTTTCCAATACTGGGGCCTGTATCCCTGCGATGAAACTTACCCCACCGGTGCGCGATCGCGAAAAATGAAGAGAGCCGCCCAAAATTGCTTCTGGACGGCCCTCAACGGGCTGGCTCTAGGCGTTCGATCTCAGGAGGTGATCACTGCTTGGGAGCCAGGGTGGGAGTCTTGGTCGGGCAGCCGCACGGTTTTTGGGTGGGCGTGCTGGTGGGCTCCGGAGGTTGTGTTGGCTCAGGCGTTGCGGTTGGCGGCGGTGTTGGTGTCTTGGTGGGGCAGTTGCACGGTTTCTTGGTGGCCGTGGCAGTTGCCGGAGGCTGCGGAGTGTTGGTATATGTTGGGGTCGCCGCGGGCGGGTCCGTAGGCGTGTTGGTAGCGGTGTAAGTGGCGGTAGCCGTGGGCGAGATTGGGGTGTTGGTGGCTGTATTGGTTGGTGTGGCTGTGGAGGGATCAGTAGGCGTATAGGTCGGTGTCAACGTCGGAGTATCCGTGGGTGTGTAGGATGGCGTAACCGTGGGGGTATCCGTGGGTGTATAGGACGGCGTCACCGTGGGTGTATCGGTAGGCGTGTTGGAAGGCGTGATCGTGGGGGTGTTCGTCGGTGTGTTAGAAGGCGTGATCGTGGGTGTATTGGTTGGAGTATTGGATGGTGTGATTGTAGGCGTATTGGTTGGTGTATTGGTAGGCGTGAGTGTGGGGGTGTTGGTCGGTGTATTGGTAGGCGTATTGGTTGGCGTGCTAGTCGGTGTATTTGTGGGGGTATTGGTAGGGGTGTTGGTGGGCGTGTTGGTTGGCACTTCTACATCGTAGCAGAAGGAAATGTGGCTGATCTGGTTGGTTACACCCGCACCCGGCGAGGTGAGGTTGGTGTCTGCGAGCGCCTCGGAAGGGGGATCGTAGCGGTAAAGGTACGAACCGCCAGCGCCAGCTTTTACGTATACGGCGTCGATACCGAGATTCGCGGACCAATCAAAGGTCTTATCGTTGGTCGTGTTCGTAATGGTGACGGTCAGAACCCCGTTTGTGTACACGCCGTTGTCATTCGGGTCAACCTTTAGCTCCGTCCAGGTCTGGCCGGGGCCTGCGAGCGCGCTGCAGGTCTGGTTGGCGGCGCCTGCGAAGAACTCGGGCGTTACACTGGCAGCGCCAACGAAGTTGTTGACAATGAACAACCCCATCAATGCCAGCAGTGCAGTGACAGCAAAAATACGATAACCCCTCTTCTGCATCATTTTTCTCTCCTGCATCGAAAACGTTGGAAAATCGAATAACGAATAAGAATCTATCCGAAAATTGTTTTGTGTTTGTTGTTTGGGTGGCGTAGCCACCCAAACAACAAACACAAGCAATATTTTTCGGATAGGTTCTAGGTATTTCGCGGTTCACAGACCGGAATATGCAGCGGGCTCCCCCTCTGTTCGCGTGGGGAGCGTGTGATACACCGATCGCAGTATGTTGGGTGTAATATGAGATACGGAGAATGGTACGTGAACGCTTGCCGGACAATCCCGGACGCAAGTTATGCGCATATATCCCCCTTGTTAAGACAACTAATTAGATATAAATAATAGTAATAGTAGTAGTATAACAAGAACATCATAAGAATCAAGTTAAATTTTCGACAAATTCCATACCAATTTCTGTGGATATCCTAACGCAGCATCTGATGCCTTTTCTCAAGGGCCTGGTAAGAAACAGGCGGGTTCTGCTTCGCTCACCGGCTCGATTTTGCCGCTTATATTTACAAAATAAGTAAACTTTTGTATATTTACCCTGGGTGCAGCCGGTACGAGGTGCTGGCTGAAAGCCTTGAGAACCCATGTGCAAAAGGAGGAACCACATGCACAAACGTTTTCCCTACCTTTGGATCATTGCGGCGCTGGTCGCCGCGCTGTTAACGCCAGTGACGGCTTCGGCAGCCGCACCCGCACACGCTTTCGCCGAGGAAATTCCACTGCCAGACGGTTGGCTGCCCGAGGGCATTGATATTGGCCCAGGCAAGCAGCTATATTCTGGCTCGCGGGCTAACGGGGCGGTGTACCGCGCCGACCTGCGCACTGGTGAAGGCGAGGTATTCGTTGAAGGCGTCGAAGGGCGTATCGCGGTGGGGTTGAAGTTCGACCGGCGCTGTGATGTGCTGGTCGTCGCCGGGGGCACGACCGGGCAGGGCTACATTTACGATGGTGATTCCGGCGATCTGGTACAGCTTTACCAGTTTACCCCGCCTTCGCCTCCCGGCCAGACACCGCAAACCACTTTTATCAACGATGTGGTGGTGACGAAAGATGCCGCTTATTTCACCAACTCTGCCCAGCCCGAACTCTACCGCGTCGATTTTTCGGACTGCAATTTCACAGGGGATTTTGACGTGATCGCGCTCGATGAAGGTTGGGACCAGGTAGAAGGATTCAATGCCAATGGATTGGTGGCCAGCCAGAATGGCAAATACCTGATCGTGGTCAACTCGACCACCGGCAACCTGTACCGCGTTGATCCCGATACCGGCGAGACGGTGCAGGTAGACCTGGGCGCCGATGGCGTGGTGACCCAGGGCGACGGCCTGGCCCTGCGCGGAAAGAAGCTGTACGTAGTGCGCAACCGCGCGAATGAAATCCTCGAGATCCGGATGAATAGGGACTGGACGGAAGGCCGGGTCACCGACCAGATCACCCAGGAGAACTTCGACGTGCCAACTACCATTGCTTTCTTTGGTAACGCATTGTACGCGGTGAATGCGCGGTTTACCACACCGCCTACACCGGAAACAACTTACAATGTGGTGCGAGTCGATTTAAAGCGTCAACGTTAGAGAAAGGGGCTGTCCAAAGAGAACGTTTGGACAGCCCCATTAACAAATAAGGGTGTTATTGTTACAGTGAGACGGCGGATCTGCCGTCTCACTGTAACAATAACACCCTTTTATTCATATACGGTTTTGTGCCAAAACCGTATAAAGAGGCGATTAGTTGTCCGAGATGAACTGCCCCACCTGCGGCAGGCTGGTCTGGAGATCACTCACTGGCTCGGCGGTGACGAACAGGCGGCCCCATGAAGGCTCATCGCCCTCCTGAATGCAGGTCTGGAAGACCAGGCTGCCCGTGGTGGTATAGACACGGGAGAACAGGTCGGCGCTGGTGAGCACCTTGTAATCCGCATCGCTCAACGAAATGAACTGCGAGAAGGGGCTGTTGGGCGAGAGCGCCTGGAAGCGCTCCATGTGCGTTACACGGAAGTGCGCCATGCGGCCGTCGGCGTAGACGAGGATGATGTCCTGGCCTTCGGTGAGGTTGAAGAACATGTCACCGGAGAGGTAGTTGTGGGCCAGCAGGCCGGTGACGCCGTAGCGGTTCGGCAGCGAGAACTGTGTAATGACGTTATTCTCGGTAGCAACGTACTCGGCGTGGCCCTGCGGCTGCTGCTGGATGGGCAGGGCGAACTGCCCGGGCACGTACACGCCGGCGGGGATGTTGGTAAGGCCCGGCTCCAGGAGATCCGCGGTCACGTCTTCAGCAAAATCTGCCAGACCGGGGAACTCCTCATAAGAGAAGGCGGGGTCAATCACCTCAGGAGCGGCAGCGCCTGCCTGCGGGATGCCCGGCCCAGCGGCGGCGGCATCCTGATCGGAAAGCGAACGATCAATTTTGACAACCGGAGCAGGAGGAGGGGTAACGGTAGCGCTCAGCGCGCCGTAGAACGAGTTAGCATACACACGTGGGATGCGGGGAAGCGTAGCGAACAAGAACATGCAGATAAGAACGACAGCGAGGATGATGAAGTATGATTTCACAAGAACTCCTGATACAAATAGGCGTGATTCACCAGACGGAAGGCTGGCCATTTGCTGCCATTCCGTGCCGGATGGGATTGTGTATTCATTTAGATTTCCGATGTTTTAAATCTGGATATCTAGGACTAATCATATCGCGATTTTTTTTAAAGAAAAGATGTAATCTGTATTAAACCGGCTTACAGGATTGAAAGGTGCATATAACAGCACAGTTAAAGCAACAACTGCGGGAAAAACCGCAGTTATTGTGACAATGTTTCGCCCATTCAGGCGTTTTACCCTGGTAATTCGCCGGGCGTAGAACTTCCTTTGTTTAGATATTTTCGGTGAATTACCTATCCCTCTGCTGGTTGATCCAAAAGCGCACGTTCAGCGCGAGCCTGTCGTGCGACGATCCATGCGAAAAGCAGGGCGGCGATTAACCGCCCGGCGGCAGAGCTAATGAAGACGGCGTTATAACTCCACAAGGTGATGACGAGACTGCCCAGGGCAGCCCCCGCCGCCAGCGAAACAGTGACGATAACCTGGAAGATGGCCGAGTAGCGTGCCCGGCGGTCGGTAGGGGTTACTTTCAAAAGATAATTAAAGGAACCCAGGTTGTAGGCGGCCCACAGCGCGCCACCCGCCAGGTTCGCGGGGATCACCTGCCACGGGGCAGTGATAAACACCCACATCAGCGGCAACGAGGGGATCAGCAGCCCGGCGATCACCGTCAATTTGCGCGAGCCCCAGCGGTCGTGAACCTCACCCAACTTACGCTGCGCCAGCAGCGACGCGACCGCCGTGGCGATGGTGGTCAGGCCGACCATGGTGGCGGTGGCTTGCAGATCTTGTACCAGGTAAATGGTAAAGAACGGCCCGGCGATGTTTAATGAGAAGTTCCACAGCGCGGTGACACCGGCAAAGTGGGCGAATTCGCGGTCTGACAGCAGGTCGCGGAAGAAGGATCGAATAGGGGCCTGCCGCACCGGGCCAGGCGTAGGCAGCGGGCCGGGGATGCGCAGATTGTCTTTGATGTGGCCAAAAGAGAACACCGCCATCAGGCCGGCGAGGGCTGAGATGGTCAGCACAATCTGGTAACCGGCGGGCTGCGCCGTGCTGGAAATGAGCAGGCCTGCCAGATAGACGGTGACCATGCCGGCGATGCCCATGATGAAGTTCCGCGAGGCAAAGTAGCGACCGCGGCCCTCCAGGGGCACCACATCGGCAGTCAATGACATCCACGCGGGGAAGCACAGGTTTCCCATTGCATCACGCGAGATAGCCAGGGCAATGGCAGCGTAGACGAGCACGGGGCCTTCGAGCAGCAGCGGCAGCGCGGCAATGAGGAGCAGCGCCGCGCGCGACCATCCGCCGCCGACGATAACAATCCCGCGGCGAGTACCCAAACGCTCTACCAGCGCCGCGCCGGGCAGCAGCAGCAGCGCCGCCATCAGGCTGGAGAGCGCACTCATCAAGCCAATCTGCGCCTGGGTAGCCCCCAGCGCGAGGACGTAGATCACCAGGTAGGTGGCGTTGATGTTATCGGAGGCCGAGGCAAAAAAGCCGTCGAACCAGAACCAGATCAGGTTGCGGCGCGTCTCCGGCGTTTGATGGTTCGCCCAGTCGCCGCCGGTCGCCAGCCGTACAAAGGCGCTGCGGAAGCGCGTCCAACCCGCAGCAATAGAGGAACGCTGTGTTTGCATCATATTTACTACCGTTAAAATTGTTCGAAGCGGTCGACCTCTAGGTGGAACACGCTCGCGCCGCCGATCCGCGCTTCGATCATCGACATGGGCGGGAAACCGGCGGGAGGATTGAACTGAACAGGCACGTACTCCTGCCGGGGCTGGCAGGTCTCTTCGATCAGGCGCATCAGCCCGCCCAAACGCGGCTGGTCTACGCCGATCATCATGCAGGCGGTCGACTCCTGGATGGAAAAGCCGGTGGAGTCGATGCGCGTGAAGAAGTAGCGGGCCTTGTTGAGCGCCCGCATCAGTTCTTCAGCCTGTCGTCCATCGACCACGACGAACAAAACCTGTGTTACTTGCTGATGAGAAGGGTTCGATGCGGACTGCGATTCGGTCATGATGATTCCTTGATTGTAAATCCCCAGCCTGCCAGGACTGAGCGGTTAACCTTGATCGGTGATAATTGCTGGTAGTATAACCCAGGCAGGTGCAAATTTGTTCCCGAATCCGCCGGTTTTTCGCCTGTGTTTAAAGATTGTAAGGGGAAACACAAAAAGGGTGTTTTACCAGACGCAGCCCGGCACATGTGCCGGGCTGCGTCTGGTAAAACACCCTTTTTCAGGGGAATAACCGCTGACTATTTCTTCCCTGGCTCGGAGACCTTTTGAACCACATCGGCGGTGGTGCTGTCTGAGGTGTTGAGGGCAATATCAGCCTGCGAGACCATGCCCACGATGAAACCGCGCTCATCGACTACCGGGATGCGGCGGACCTTGTGCTTCTCCATCATATTCGCCACGTCGTTCACGTCGTCTCCAATCATGGCGGTAACCACCTGCTTGCTCATCACATCGCTGACCTTCACATCCTGCGGATTTTTGTTGTCTGCTATCACGCGGATGGTAATGTCGCGGTCGGTAATAACCCCGACGATTTTCTCGTTATCCACTACCGGGATCGCGCCGCAGTCGCAGTCGCGCATCATCTTTGCCACTTCGTGCAAGCCCGAGCTGGGCCTGGCGGTAGCAGGATTTTTGGTCATTAGATCGCTTACTTTCATTTGTTTCACTCCTTACAAGGTGCGTGTATTTCTGTGTCTTGCCAATGCGCGCAAGAGCAGCGCGTTCCTTCATTATAAGAAGGCCGCCGGTTGGCAGAAGCGGGGAGTTTGCCTATTGCACCAGGGGAGAAGTACCGTGAAAATGCTGGCTGCCGCACGTTGACCAGCATTCCCGATTTTTCGTATAATTAAAATCGGCTCCTATGGAGTTTCAAGGAGTTTGGGTGATCCCACCCCCTGTGACACCCAAACTCCTTGAAACTCCATAAAGAGCGAATTTGATTTGTGTTTGTTGTTTGCGCGACCTACGTTGCGCAAACAACAAACACAAAAAATAATCTTCGGATAGGTTCTAAGCAAAATCTCCCGGTTCCATATGAAGGGGTGCATCCATGGACCGACAAAACGCTGCCCAAATCTTACGCACAGCGCTAACAGATGTCCTTCCTGCGGGTGATCCTTCGATGCAGGTGGTGCAGAAGGATATCATCCGATTGAATGTGGGCGAGCAGAGCTACCTGGTGAAGTGGATCTCTGCGGGTGACGCAACCGGGCAAAACGAGCTGCGTATTGGGCGGCTGTTTCTGAAGCAAGCGCTGCTGCCTGTGCCGCGGCTGATGTTTGAAAAGCCGGTAGAGGGTGGGGTGATCGCCGGCTGGGAATGGGCAGAGGGCCGCGATTTGCGCCTGTACGATCGCGAACGCCTGCCGGAGGTGTTCGCCTGGTTGGGGCAGCTTCACCGCGCCATGCGCAACCAGGGTGCGGTCGTTGCGCCACTGAGCAGCCGCCAGTATCCGAGCGCCGGCGAGCTGGTTGAGGCCGAGGCGCGCCGCCTGAGCGCCCTGATCGATCCGCCCATGCGAACCGCGGCGATCGACCTGCTGCTGCGGCTGGAGGCGGGCTATGCCACGCTCATCCACGGTGATATGCACCCTGGCAACGTAATTGTCAGTGACGACCGGGTCTGGTTTGTTGATTGGGGTTATGCCTGCAACAGCCTCAACCTGTTCGACCTGGATTACATCCACAGCGTGCCCCTGCCCGAATCGCAGCATTTCTGGGCCATTATCCACCCGGACGAAGCAGGGCCAGTGCTGGCAGCGTATTTTGACGCCGCAGGGCTGCCGTGCATCGATGCTCTTCCCGTGCACCGGGCTGTGATGGCGTGGAACATGCTCCGCTCTTTGGAAAACAGCCTGGAAAATGGCTACGCCAGCGAGGCAAACCGCGCGCGGCGGCAGATCGCGTACCTGCTGAATAAAGGCGGCTAGCGGGCCTGCTTCTTGGGTACTTCACCGTTTGTTATTGGGTTGGGCAGGGGAACGAAGTTCCCCTGCCCAACCCATCCCTCAAGCAAACCCACAAATACGCATTTTCGGAGTATTCATTACGAAATGGGTTATAATTTTGTCATTGCCCGTTAATCCGCCTGAGCGAGGAAAATTCAAGGGGAAAATATCTCGCTGCGGGCAGCGTGCATCATATGGTTTTGTTCAACTTTGCCCTGTGCCTAGAGGAAAACTGGCATTCACAATATGGACAAGCATCTAAATGTTTTACTTGTGGACGACGATGAGGACGAGTACATTCTCATCAAGGGCATGTTTGCACGCCTGCCCGGGCAGGGCAATGGGCTGCGCTATTCGCTCGACTGGGCATCCAGTTTCGATCAGGCGCTAACGGTCTGCCAGACGAAGAAGTATGATATTCACCTGGTAGACTATTACCTCGGGCGCTATAACGGCCTGGACCTGATGCGCGCGGTCGAAAAGGTAGGGTGTTCGGCGCCGTTTATCCTGCTCACCGGGCAGGGCAGCTACGAGCTGGATCTGACGGCCATGGAACAGGGCGTATCTGATTATTTGCTGAAAGATCAGATCAACGAACACCTGCTGGAACGTTCGATCCGGTACGCGCTGGAGCGCTACGAGGCGCAGGCAGAGCTGGAGAACCGGGTGCGCGAGCGCACGCGCGAGCTAGCGGCGGCAAACGACGTGCTGCGCGAAGAAATGGCGCACCGCGCGCGGATCGAGACCATTCTCCGTGAAAGCGAGGAGCGGTTCCGCACGCTGGCAGAAACCACTTCGGCGGCGATCTTCATCGTGCAGGATCAGCTCATTCGCTATGCCAACCCGGCGGCGCGCTATATCACCGGCTATTCGGTGGAAGATTTGCTCGATACGCCATTGTGGCGGCTGGCACATCCCAATTACCAGGCTCCGTTCCAGCAGGAGCGGCTTTCTACGCATTGGGCCGATAACGTCCCCGCGCGATACGAAATCAAAATCATCACGCGCAGGGGCGAAGAACGCTGGGTAGATGTGACCGCCGGGCAGATGAAGTTTGAAGGGCGATCGGCATGGCTGATCACCGCGTTTGATATTACCGAGCGCGACCTGGCAGAAAAAGCGCTGCGCCGTGCAAAAGACGAGCTGGAGCAGCGCGTATTAGACCGCACCGCCGAGATTCAGGCTACTTCGAACCGCTTGCAGGCCGTGCTCGATACACTGCCGGTAGGGTTGGTAATCGCAGACCAGCATGGTGAGATTGTGCAGAGCAACCGCGCCTACCAGAATCTGCTGGACCGCGAAGTGCCCGAAGATGGCATGATCTCCGCCTGGCTGCCGGAACAGGCCTGGTGGTCGGAGAGCGGGGAGCAATTGGAGCAAAAAGAATGGCCGCTTTGGCGGGCAATTCGCCAGGGTGAGTCGACCATCGACCGTGTTATCGACATCCTCTCTGGCGAAGGACGCCGTAAAACCATCATCCATTCCGCGGTTCCCATCCGCGACCCAGGCGGGCAGGTAGTTGGCGGCGTAGCCGTGGCGCAGGATATTTCCAATCAGCGCCAGTTAGAGCAGGAAGCGCAGTTTGCTGCCCGTGAGGCGATGCGGCAGCGCGAGCTGGCACAAGCCGCGGCGCGCGAATCGCAGCAGCGGGCCGACGAGCTCGACGGCTTGCACCGCGCCACAGCGGCGCTGCTTTCCACCCTCGACCTGGATGAGCTGCTTTGCCAGATCCTGGATGCCGCGCAGAGCGCCATCCCCGCCGCCGAGCGCGGAATGCTGCATCTCATCTCACCTACCACCGGGCGGCTGCAAGTGCGCGCCACGTTGGGCTTTAGCAATGAGCGCATCCGCGTGATCCATTCGCCGAACAGCCAGGATTACTCTGCGCGGGTGGTGCGCTCGCGCACACCTCTGCTAATCCACGACGCGCAGGCAGAGGGTCTTCCGGAAGGCTCCGAAGAAGAGCACCAGGAGATTCGCTCGATGATTATCGCCCCGCTGCACGTGGGCGAGCAGATGCTGGGCGCGCTTTCGCTTTCGGCGATCAACCCCGGCGCGTTCACCGAATCGAACCTGCGCCTGCTGGTGAGTTTTGCCGCCACGACGACTGCCGCCTTGCAAAACGCCATCTTGCACGCCGAGGTGAAACAACTCGCCGTGCTGGATCCGCTGACCGGGTTATATAACCGCCGCGCATTTTTTGACCTGGGCCAGCGCGAGCTTGAGCGCTTCTTGCGGTTCAATCATCCCCTCACGGCGGTGATGATCGATATGGACAACTTTAAAGAGATCAACGACACCTACGGCCACGCGGCGGGTGACCAGATTTTGCGCATCCTCGGTGAGCGCGTGCAGCAGAGCATCCGCGAGACGGATGTGTTTGGCCGATACGGCGGTGACGAATTTGCCCTGCTGCTTCCAGATTCCGATCTGTTCGCTGCCGGCCAGATTGGAGACCGCATCCGGTCTGCAATCAACGAAATTCCCTGGGTAACAGATCGTGGAGAAGTTCCGGTAGCGGCTAGCATGGGTATTGCCCGCGCGGAAAAACGCCATCGCCGCCTGGAAGACCTGCTTTCCGATGCTGACAAGGCTTTATATGGCGCAAAGGCGAATGGCAGAAACAGAGTGGAGATATTTCAGGCGCTATGAAACCCATTATTCAAGAAATTTACCAGGTAGGGAATCATTACGTTCGCAATAACTGGCCGGTAATCTTATTGGGGCTGGCGTTGTTTGTTGTCCTGTATTTCATCAGCCTCAGCAACTACCTGTTCTTTCACACGCTGGCAGAAGTGTTTAGCACCGTCATCGCGTTCACCATTTTTGTGCTGATTTGGAATGCCCGGCGCAATCTGAATAACGGCTATCTGGTGTTTCTTGGAATCGGGTTTATGTTTGTTGGTTGGGTCGGTGTGGTGCACATGCTGGCGTTTCGTGGCATGGGTGTCTTTCCCGAAACCGGGGAAAGCGCCAACATGGCAACCCAGCTCTGGCTCAGCACACGGTATCTGTACGCAGTATCGCTGATCCTGGCTCCCTTTTTCCTGCGCCGCGCCGGTTGGTCGCGCTACATCCTGGCGGGCTATTTCGTTGTTGCTTCACTGCTGATGGCTTCCATCTTCTGGTGGAAAATATTCCCCGCCGCTTTTATTGAAGGCCGCCAGCCGATACCGCTGACCCCGTTCAAGATCGCCAGTGAATACACGGTGATGGTGCTCATTGCCATCGGCGGTTTGCTGCTGCTGCGCATTCGCAAGTCGTTCGATCTGGATATGCTGGTGTTTTTGTTCCTGTCCATCCTGTTCCAGATCCCCGCAGGGTTCTTCTTCACCCAATACCTTTCGCCGTTCGATCTGCGCAACCTGTTTGGCCACTACTTCCAGATTATCTCGTTCTACTTGATGTATAAGGCGGTCGTTGAAACGGCTTTCCTCAGGCCGCAGGAAGTGCTGTACCGTGATCTGCGCGCCAGTGAAGAGCGCGAGCGCGCGCGTTCGGCGCAGCTAGAGGCGATCATGGACGCCGTACCCGCCATTGTGTGGATTACGAACGATCCGAATGCCCGCCAGGTTCAGAGCAACCGGCTGGGCCTGGAAATTTTGCGGCTGCAACCAGAGAACAACCCCTCGCTTTCCGCACCGGTGGGGGAGGCGCCATCGAACTTTAAGGTGATTAAAGGTGGACGAGAGCTAACACCCGAGGAACTGCCACTGCAAATTTCCGCGCGCACGGGCAAGCACGTGCGCGGATTTGAGGAGACAGTGCGGTTTGATGATGGTGAAGAGCGCCATCTGCTGGGCAACGTGACGCCGCTGCTGGACGATTACGGAAAGCCGAACGGTGCGGTCGCTGCCTTTATCGATGTGACCGAGCAGGTGCACGCCCAGCAAGCCATGCTGGATAGCGAGCGCCGCTACCGCGAGCTGTTCGATAAGATGGCGGAGGGCTTCGCGCTCAATGAACTGATCTATGATGCAAATGGAACGCCGGTCGATTACCGTATCCAGCGCGTTAACCCGGCCTTTGAGCTGCTCACCGGGCTGCGCGCCGATCAAGTAGAAGGCAAAACGATCCGCGAGCTTGTGCCGAATGTGGATCCTTTGTGGATCGAACGATACGCTGAAGCGGATAAAACGGGCGGGTCGGTGCGCTTTGAAGATTATTCCACACTGCTGGACCGCTACTACGAGGTGCTTGTATATTCCACCGGCAAGAGCCACGTTGCCTCATTGAGCGTTGATGTCACCGAGCGATACAAGGGGCAGGAGGCGCTGCGAATTTCAGAAGCGCGCCTGCGCCGGCTGGTGGATTCTAACATCATCGGCGTGATGTACACCGATGAACGGGGGACCATTGCGCTGACCAACGATGCCTTCCTGGAGATGATTGGCTATACCCGCGCGGATTTTGAGGCCGGGCTGGTGGATTGGGCGAAGCTGACCCCCCCAGAGCACTTGCTGATGGATCAGAAGGGTATCGAAGAGGCGTTGGACCGCGGCGCCTGCACCCCCTACGAGAAGGAATACTTCCGCAAAGATCGCTCGCGCGTGCCGGTGCTGATCGGCTATGCCTACCTTAAGGATGCACCGGCGCCTTTTGTCTGCTTCGTGGTCGATCTGACCGAGCAAAAACAGGCCGAAGCTTCGGCGCGCCAGTATGCCGAGGAGCTTGAGCGCACCAATCGCGAGCTTGGCCGGGCTAACTCCGAGCTGCAAGACTTCGCTTTTGTAGCTTCGCACGACCTGCAAGAGCCGCTGCGTAAGATTCAGGCGTTTGGCGAACGACTCAATAAGATGGCGGGCGCATCGCTGGCGGATGAAGGGCGCGACTACTTAAACCGCATGCTTTCCGCGGCGGGACGGATGCGCACCATGATCAACGATCTGCTGATGCTGTCGCGCATCACGACGCAGGGACGGCCATTTGAGACGGTGAAACTGACCGATCTGGCACTAGAAGTGCGCGATGATCTGGAAGTGCGGCTGGAAAACAGCGAGGGCGAAGTTCACATTGATGAACTGCCTCAAGTGGAAGGCGACCGGACGCAGATGCGCCAATTGCTGCTGAATTTGATCGGGAACGCGGTAAAATTCCATCGCCCGGGTGTTCCACCGCGGGTTCATGTATCTACGACACGCGATGATGGGCGAGTGGTTCAGATATTCATTCGAGATAATGGCGTAGGTTTTGAAGAGCAGTACCTGGAAAGGATCTTTCAACCCTTTCAGAGATTGCATGGCATGGGGCAGTATGAGGGGAGTGGGATTGGGCTAGCCATTTGCCGGAAAATTGTGGATCGCCACGGTGGTATGATCACCGCGCAGAGCACCCCCGGCGAAGGCTCGACATTTATTGTGACACTGCCCACCTGCCAGCCAGTATATAGGGAGGAAGTATGAAACGTGGAGATGGGAAACGTACTGTGGTAATCATCGCTGAGGACGATCCGGACGACCGGCTGCTAATCAAGGATGCAATCCGTGAAGCGGCAAGTGAAGCGGAAGTGCACTTTGTGACGGATGGTGCTGAGATGCTGGATTACCTGAATCACCGCGGGCGATACACGGATGAAACCTCGTCGCCGCTGCCAGAGCTGATCCTGCTGGATCTGAACATGCCCAAGAAGTCGGGCTTAGAGGTACTGGAGGAGATCAAGGCCGATCCAACGCTGCGCACGATCCCGGTGGTGGTGCTGACGACCTCGCGCTCGCCGGAACACGTCTCTCGCTCTTATGAACTGGGCGGCAACGGCTACATCACCAAGCCGAACAGCTACTCGGAGCTGGTTTCGTTGATGGAAAACCTGAACCGTTACTGGTTCGGCACAGTGCAGCTGCCTTAAAAGATATGGCGTTCGTGCCGCACGCTGTGCGATACGAACACCACAATCTTCATTATCATCCTTACTTTAGCTCGCCCTGTACGCGCTGATCTTTGATGCGCAGCCACGTCTCGAGCTGCTGTTCGAAGGATCGCGCTACATCGAGTGAATCGAGCCCGGCAAGCACCTTCACCTGGCGGTCATCGCGGGTGACGGCGTACAGCGTGTAGGTGTAATGAACAGACCCCCGCTTGCCGTTTTTGCGCTCTTCTTTGCAGTAGAGCTGCTTGAGCTCGGCGGTGGGAATTTTCACTTCACCGGGCCACGGCAGCGGATCGAAGTAGGTGGCGAGGGTTCCCTGGTTGAGCTCGACGGTTGTGCGGTTGAGAAAACCGGCCAGCGTATAGTAGGTGAGGTACACGCCCACGCCCACGTGCAGTAGAGGGAACAGGGCAAATAAAATTCCTGGGCCGCCAATGCCGCCTCCACCAAAGCGCATGCCAGTTAGCACAGAAGAGTACCAGACACACAAAAAGCTGTCCCAGGCCACGCAGAAAAAGGCCATAAAGATGAACTTGGCGGAAAACCAGCGCTGGATGATGCGCGATCCATCGGCATCTTCTTCGATGCGAATGGAGGAGGGCACGGGTACCTTTGGGCGGATCATGGGGCCTTCGCGCCCGGATTCTTCTGCCGGTGCGTGAGCGGGCGCGGGCATGGTCTGGTACGAGAGCTGGATAAGGCTCTCCGTGCCGCAGTAATCGCAGTGGAAGCGGTTGGTGCCTTCAACCATGTGGCCCTTCCCACCACAGGAAGGGCAGTTCAGCGCGAGAATATCAGCCATAAGGGGATCTCCACCAATAATTGTAACAAAAAAAAGCGGGGTCGTCTTGACATTCTTGTTAGACGACCCCGCTTTGTAACTGCTCAGCCGCAGCGGCTTTAGTAAGAGACGCGGGCTTTGCCCGCCTGATAAATCTATATTGATACTTTGTTGGATCGTTTTGTGTGGCCAACGAAGTTGGCCACACAAAACGA